>DXEO01000048.1 GCA_019114925.1 Candidatus Corynebacterium faecipullorum
CGATGGGTGGCGCAGCTTAGACATGGTCTTAGACTCGATCTGGCGAATACGCTCGCGGGTAACGCCGTAGACTTGGCCAATTTCGTCTAAAGTGCGCGGCATGCCATCGGTCAAGCCGAAGCGCAGGCGAACCACGCCGGCCTCGCGCTCGGAGAGGGTGGTGAGCACATCCTGGAGCTGGTCCTGCAGCAAAGTGAAAGACACAGCGTCAACGGCAATGACTGCCTCGGAGTCCTCGATGAAATCACCAAGCTGGGAGTCACCCTCATCGCCGATGGTCTGGTCCAAGGAAATAGGCTCTCGGGCGTACTGCTGGATCTCCAGCACCTTTTCCTCAGTGATGTCCATTTCCTTCGCCAGCTCCAGGGGGGTAGGCTCGCGGCCCAAGTCCTGCAACAGCTCACGTTGGATACGACCGAGTTTGTTGATGACTTCCACCATGTGCACCGGAATGCGAATGGTACGCGCCTGATCTGCCATGGCACGGGTGATGGCCTGGCGAATCCACCACGTGGCATACGTGGAGAACTTATAGCCCTTGGTGTAGTCGAATTTCTCAACGGCGCGGATTAGACCCAGGTTGCCTTCCTGGATGAGGTCCAGGAAGGCCATGCCGCGGCCTGTGTAGCGCTTAGCCAAGGACACCACGAGGCGGAGATTCGCTTCGAGAAGGTGATTCTTTGCCTTGCGTCCATCACGGGCGATGGCACGCATATCGCGCTTTTCCATGGGGGAGAGCTTGGCGGCCTTGTCGCCCTCGGCGCGGGCCTTTTCCATCTCATCCATGCGGTATTGAGCGTACAGGCCAGCCTCGATGCGCTTGGCCAAGGAGACCTCTTGCTCTGCGTTGAGCAGGGCGACTTTTCCGATTTGCTTCAGGTAGGCGCGGACTGAGTCTGCCGAGGCAGTTAGCTCTGCGTCCTTGCGAGCCTGACGCAGGGCTGCGGACTCATCCTCGTCCCAGACAGATGAGCCGTCATCCTCTTCCTCGGATTCCTCGCCCTCAAGGTCGTCATCGTCATCACCGAACTCGTCGTCCTCGTCCAACTCCGCGTTGTTCGGATCGAAATCGATATCGGCATCGTCGTTGGTTTCGGCATCCAACTCATCGTTTTGATCCTCTGCGAGGTCTTCAGCAGACTCTGAGTTCTCAGGCGAGGTTGCCTTCTTAGCTGCCGACTTACGCACAGTCTTCTTGGCGGTCTTCTTCGTCGCCTTCTGAGCGGACTTGCGAGTTGTCTTTTTAGCCGTTTTCTTGGCGGTCTTTTTTGCCGTCTTTTTCGCAGTCTTTTTCGCGGTTTTCTTAGCCGTCTTCTTGGCGGTCTTTTTTGCCGTCTTCTTGGCGGTCTTCTGTGCAGGTGCAGGTGCCTCGGAGGTGCTCTCGCCCTCGCCGAGTACCTGGTCTGAAGAATCAGTGGCTGCCACGTACGCCCTTTCGACTTGCTCTTCGAGTGGAAACTATAGGGACACGCAAGTTTATCGCGACTAGTCCCCGATGCTAGCCCGCCTCCTTAATGAGCAGGGGAGGCGCGCCGCTGGATATTCGATAATCGACAGCCCAGTATAGATCATTTTTGTCACCAGGCGGTGACTGGGGTCGACTGAGGGAGGTAGGGTCTGGTCGGTTTACGGGCGAATACCTTCCTTCGCTGCCATTGCGGCCCCGACGATGCCCGCACGATTGCGGAGCTGAGCTGCAACGACTGGGGTTTCGATATTCAAGTGCTCGCCCCACTTGTCAAACTTCCGAGAGATCCCGCCCCCGATGACAAAAGCTGAGGGATTAAACAGCGCCTCGTATTCGTGGAGTACTCGGTTGACTCGCTTTGCCCATTGCTTAGTCTTGAGCCCTTCGCGATCCTTGACCGCGGACGAGGCTTGGTGCTCTGCCTCCTTTTCCCCGACGATGAGGTGGCCGATCTCGGTATTGGGGAAGAGCTGGCCATCTAGCAGGAAAGCGGAGCCGATGCCGGTGCCCAGGGTAAGGAAGATAACGGGGCCGGAGCGCGCGACGTCATCGCCGTAGGCTACCTCGGCGAGGCCGGCTGCATCGGCGTCGTTAAGCACAGTAAAAGGCACATCGAGGTACTTGCCCAGCAAGTCCTGCGCATCGACCCCGATCCATGACTTATCAATATTCGCTGCGCTGCGAATAACCTGTTCTTTGACCACCGCGGGCATAGTAATTCCGACAGGGCCATCCCAGTTCTTCTCGGCGACGATCTGGGTGATTACTGTGGCTACAGCGTCGGGTGTGGCAGGCTGTGGCGTGGCGATCTTGAGGCGCTCGCCGACGAACTCTCCTGTTGTGAGGTCTACTACGGCGCCTTTAATGCCGGAGCCTCCAACATCGATGCCGAAGGCGTGGCCGTGGTGCTGAGTGCCCGGATTCGTGTCCGGCTGCTGTGTTTCTTGCGCGGTCATACTGACAGCTTATGTTGAGACGCCCGATGATGTGGCGATACTTCAGTATTTGGGTCGAAGGTGTGGGGAGAGGCACTCCTAATCTTGTTGGCGGATACCTCGTTTGCCAATGCGCGTTGGGCGGGATGTGAGGAGCTTTACCCAGAAAACCTTCCGCGATACTAGAGCCCTAAACTTGCAGTTCACATGCATTAAAGGTGAAATGGAGGGGGTAAAAATGTGTGTTCCATGGTGCCCCCACGGCGGGGCGAGTGTGACACGCGGGCCTGTGTGGTTTAGGATGCCGTCGATAAATACACGTACCTATCTATTTGACTCACAGAGGCAAGCATTATGGCCACCGATTATGACGCACCGCGTCGCCGCGCTGAAGATGAGCTCGAGGCTGACTCCCTCGAGGGCCTGAAGGCGGCTGAAAATGATAACAACGGCATGGATGACGATGGTGAAATCGTCGAGGCATTTGAGCCGCCATCAGTAGACCTGACGGGCGAGGAACTTAATGTCACTGTCGTGCCGCGCAAGGAAAACGAGTTCACCTGTTCCGTGTGCTACTTGGTGCAGTCCAATAAGCGCCTGGACCATGAAGAAGACGGGCAGCCCGTCTGTATGGACTGCGCTTAGCTCATACGTTCAGCTAACCAGCTGATTCGGTGAGCTCACTACGCCGCAAGAACACCGCAATCACTCGATCTCCCTGCACCGGGCGTTTAAGCCTTGGCTGCAGAAGCCTGTTCGGGGACGAAGGCCGCAAGTAGCTTGTCGGGGTTCTTAGAGCCAATGAGCCAATAAGGCGTCGGGTCCTCTGGGTCATCGAGGACAAGCATCACATGTTCTGGCACCCAGCCATGTGTTACAAGGAATGCAGCGGGATCGAGCTGTGGTCCCAACGCATTGCGACGCGCGGTGGCCGGCACTGCGGTGCTTCGGGAGACAACATCATGTGGCAGCTGCGCATCTTTTACGGTGAGCCAACGCGTGCCATCAGCGTCCTGTTCTACCTGGACTACAGTGTTGGACCACGTTAGCAGCACCCACACGGCGATGGCGCTGAGCAGAATTGCGGGGATGATGACCCACATGATTCCGCGGTTGAGGCTGACCGTGGCCGTAGAAATCACCACAACGGCGGCCGCTATCAACCACCAGTACCACGGCACCCACTGCCGCTCACGGTAAAGGATGACGGGGGATTCGGCGGCCGCCGAGGGGGAAGCAGACGAAGAACTCGGAGTCATGGCCTCAGAGTCTAGTCGTCGGGGAAGGGGAGAACCCAACACGCCGAGTAGACGCCGCCTCTAGGCGCCAGCCTTAGGGTGAGGTACGGCAGAGACAAGGTAGGCTGGGCCGCGTGAATGAGCAACATCCCCTCGAAGTTCCGGTAAGTCCTTGTGGTGAGATTCAGGTAAAACGCCTTGATAAGGAGCTTCCGCTGCCGCAGCGCGCCCACCGTGGCGATGCCGGTGCGGATCTCTACGCTGCGCACGATGTCACTTTGCGCCCCGGCGAGCGGGCTTTGGTCGGCACGGGTATAGCCCTTGCCCTGCCGATGGGCACCGTCGGCTTGGTCCACCCTCGGTCCGGCTTGGCAGCTAAGCATGGGATTTCCGTGGTCAACACGCCAGGAACCATTGATGCGGAGTACCGCGGAGAGATTAAAGTGTGCCTTATTAACCACGACCCGGTAGAGATCTTTGAGGTCAAGCGGGGAATGCGTATTGCTCAACTCCTTGTTCAACGCGTGGAGTTGGTGGGTTTCCGTGAGGTTGAGGAGCTCGATGACACCGCTCGCGGTGAAGGTGGCTACGGCTCCACTGGCGTCAACTGACTCGAATAGACCAGCAACACACACGAATTAAGGAAGGCATAAACCATGGCTATGTGGCCCTTTGGCAAAAAGAAGAAGAATGAGAATAAGACCGAGGACGTGGGGAAGACCCCGGATGTCCGTCAAGATGAGGCTGCCCCGGGGGCAGCAGAGACCTTAGACGATACCGCGGCCAAGGCTCCTGCCGAGTCCAGCGCTGGCCTAGTCCGCGAAGACAACGATGATTCTCATGGTGTTACGGGGCTTAAGGCCGTGGCACATGATGCCATCAACGGAGAGATGGGCCCCTACGACGGCGATAACGTTGATATCGCCGAGTTCAACTTTGAGGATTTCTCAGTTGGTTTGCTGGACCTGGGTTCCATGCGCATCCCGCTGCCCAAGGGCTCGCAGGTCCAGGTAGAGATGGGCCAAGACGGCCCGCGCATGCTCCATATTCTTACCCCGCACGGCCGCATGACCCCCGTGGTCTTTGCCGCGCCGCGCACGCCAGGGCAATGGGCGGAATCTGCGGAGGATATCGTCCAAGGCTTGGAAGCCGATGGATTTGCCGCGCACCCAGAGGACGGGCCTTGGGGATCCGAAATTGTTGGATCCAGCGACAAAGGCGGTATCCGCATCATCGGCGTTGAGGGGCCGCGGTGGATGTACCGATTGACCCTGGCTGCCCCGGCGGGCAAGGAAGAAGAGCTCGCAAAGCTGGGGCGTGAAGTCGTCGCCCGTACCTTCATCTACCGTGGTGAGGAGCCTATCCTGGCTGGAAGTTCGCTTCCTGTCATGCTGCAGCAGCAACTGGCTGAGCAAGTTCAGCAGGCCCTGAAGGAGCGCCAGCAGCAGGCTGCCGATGCAGACAACACTGCAGCACCGGAGGCCGCATCAGCTACCGAGGGCGCCGAGAAT
>DXEO01000049.1 GCA_019114925.1 Candidatus Corynebacterium faecipullorum
AACCTGGTCTTCATGCAGAACGAGCGCGGCGAAGGCATAGGCAAGGGCAACTTCGAGATCGTGGGCGAGCTGCCCAAGAAGAACATCGATACCGGCATGGGCATCGAGCGCGTCGCCTGCATCCTGCAGGACGTGGACAATGTGTACGAGACGGACCTGCTGCGCCCGGTCATCGACGTAGCCGAAGAGCTCACCGGTGCGAAGTACGTTCCGGATGCGCCGAAGGAAGACCTGATCCGTTTCCGCGTGGTGGCGGACCACTCGCGCACCGGCATGATGCTCATCTTGGATGGCGTTACCCCCGGTAACGAGGGCCGCGGCTACATTCTGCGTCGCCTGCTTCGCCGCATCATTCGCTCCGCCAAGTTGTTGGGCGCGAAAGGCGAGACCATGGAGCGCTTCATGAACACCATCATGGACACCATGACGCCGTCCTACCCGGAGATCGTAGAAAACCGCGAGCGTATTCTGCGCGTTGCCGTGGCAGAGGAGAAGGCCTTCCTGAAGACGCTGGAGTCGGGCACCAAGCTTTTCGACGAAGCCGTGACCGAGCTGAATAACACCTCCCGCGCAGCTACCCCGAAGGTCCTGTCCGGTGAAAAGGCCTTCGAGTTGCACGATACCTATGGTTTCCCCATCGACTTGACACTGGAAATGGCGCAGGAAGCCGGTTTGACCGTAGACATGGAAGGCTTCGACGCCGCCATGGGCGAGCAGCGCCGCCGCGCCAAGGCTGATAACCAAGCCAAGAAGCATGGTCATGCTGACCTGTCGCTCTACCGCGAGTGGGTGGATAACCACCCGACGCTGTTCACGGGTTATGAAACCTTGGAGTCGGACGCCAAGGTCATCGGTCTTGTGCGCGATGGCGAGAAGGTAACTGAGGTCGAGGCAGGAGACACCGTTGAGGTAATCCTGGACCAGTCGCCGCTCTACGCCGAAGCCGGTGGCCAGACCGCCGACCGCGGTCGCATTATCGCGGGCGAGACCCTGTTGGAGGTCAAGGATGTGCAGAAGATTGGCAAGAAGTTGTGGGTTCACAAGGCCACGGTGACCGCCGGCGGCCTTGAGCTGGGCAATGGCGTGACCGCCGCAGTTGACCAGCAGTGGCGCCACGGCGCCGTGCAGGCGCACTCCGCAACGCACCTTATCCACGCCGCGCTGCGCCAGGTGCTTGGCCCGACCGCAGTCCAGGCTGGTTCCTTGAACCGTCCGGGTTACCTGCGTTTTGATTTCAACTACACCGACCAGCTCACCCAGGAGCAGCTTGATGAGATCGCTTTGGTTACCAACCAGGCGGTGGACCACCACTTCCCGGTCAATACCATCGAGACCTCCTTGGAGAAGGCCAAGGAGATGGGGGCGATGGCCCTCTTTGGTGAGAACTACGGTTCCGAGGTCCGCGTCGTGGAGATGGGCGGCCCCTTCTCCATCGAGCTCTGCGGTGGTACGCATGTGAAGAACACTGCAGAGATCGGCCCGGTGTCTGTCCTTGGCGAATCCTCCGTGGGGTCGGGCGCGCGCCGCATCGAGGCTTATTCGGGCCTGGATGCATTCCGCTACTACTCGAAGGAGACCGCCCTCGTCGAGGGAGTCTCCCGCGAGCTCAAGGTTCAGACTGAGGACCTGCCGGAGCGCATCGCGCAGCTGACGGAGAAGCTCAAGGCCGCTGAGAAGCAAATTGCCGAGCTTCACAAGGCCCAGCTCATGTCCCAGACCGCGGAGATGATCTCTAGTGCGAAGACCATCAACGATTTCACCCTCGTGGCTGTCAAGCTACCTAAGGGTGTGAACGGCGGTGACCTGCGTACGCTGGCCTCCGATATCAAGAACCGCCTCGGCGATGTCGCTGCTGTGGTCGTCTTGGCGTCGGAGAACGAGGGCGGCAAGTTGCCATTCATCGTGGGTGCAACCAAGGCTGCCAACGAACGCAGGGTTAAGGCAGGAGACTTGGTTAAGGTGGTTTCCCACTATGTTGACGGCAAGGGCGGCGGTAAGCCCGATATGGCTCAAGGCTCCGGCACCAACGCCGAAGGTCTCCAGCAGGCCTTCGACGCCGTCCGTGATGAGCTCGAAGCCCACTAACGAACGCACACCAGTTGGCGTGTAGTTGTAGCTGACTAGCAGAACCAGGAGGAGCACGATGGCCGTAGAGCCTGACAAACCAGGCGTCGACGATCCCGGCCCGGGGCGCCGTTTGGGCCTCGACGTCGGTACCGTCCGCATCGGTGTGGCGGTATCTGACCGAGACGCGCGCTTGGCCATGCCGGTCGAAACCGTCCGGCGTGAGACCGGGTTTAAGGACCGCGACAAGGGCGATATTGGCCGTTTGCTCGACCTGATCCATGAGTATGACGCCGTCGAGGTGGCCGTTGGTTTGCCGCGTGATCTCAAAGGCAACGGCTCATCAAGTGTTAAACATGCCAAGGAAATCGCGTTTCGTATCCGCCGCCGCTTGGCAAAAGATGACAGGATGAAGGAACCTCCGCCCGTACGCATGGTGGATGAGCGCCTCACTACGGTGGTGGCAACCTCTGCTTTGCGGGCTTCTGGCGTGTCAGAGAAGCGTGGTCGCTCGGTCATTGACCAAGCTGCCGCGGTAGAAATTTTGCAGTCCTGGCTGGATGCGCGCCATTTCGCGTTGAACGGCCACAGCCCTTCAAACGTAGGAGACGAAGTACGTGAGCCGTAAACCTTCACGCATCGGACGCTCGATGGAACCTCAATATGTCAAGCGCCGTCAGCGCGGCATGGCCGTGCTCATCGCCAGCTTGGTCCTTATCATTGGCGGACTCGGCTACATCGGCTTCCGCCTGTTGGGAGGGGGCAGTACCTTGGACTACGAGGGACAAGGCAACGGTGTCACACAGCTCGTTCAGGTCCCAGAAGGCTCGTCCATGGGTGAACTAGCACCCGAGCTGGCAGAAAAGAACGTGGTGAAGACATCCGAAGCTTTCTCCTCAGCGGCCAACTCCAACCCACGCGCAAGCCAAATCAAACCCGGCTTCTACCGTCTCCAGGAGGAGATGAGCGCAAAGTCCGCTGTCGAAGCGCTGCTCGATGAAGCCAATAGGGTGGATCTCCTCGACGTCCAAGGTGGTGCCACGCTGCTCGACGTCAACGTGCTTGGCGGCGATGTTCGCTACGGCATTTACTCCTTGATTTCCCAGGTCTCGTGCAAGGAAGGCGGCTGCGTCTCCGCTGAAGAGCTCGAAAAGGTTGCGGCCACCGTGGACCCGGCTGAGCTGGGCGCACCGGAGTGGACCCTGGAAGAGGTTCGCGCACGAGGCGAGGACCCGAAGCGCCTTGAGGGGCTGATTGCCCCGGGCCAGTACGTGCTCGACCCGAACATGGATGCCCAGGAGATTCTGACGGATCTGATCAGCCGCTCTACGAAGAAGTACAACGACACCAACATCGTTGACCGCGCCCAAGCAATTGGTCTGAAGCCCTATGAGCTTCTAACTGCCGCGTCATTGGTGGAACGCGAGTCCCCGGCCGGTGAATTCGACAAGGTTGCTCGAGTGATCCTCAACCGCCTCGATGAGCCGATGCGCCTCGAGTTGGACTCTACCGTGAACTATGGCCTCGAGGACGTGGAGCTGGCTACCACCGATGAGGACCGCCACCGCGAGACGCCATGGAATACCTACGCCAAGGACGGTCTGCCTGACTCGCCGATTGCCTCGCCTTCGGAGGAAGCTATCCAGGCCATGGAGAACCCTGCGGAGGGTAACTGGCTCTTCTTTGTCACTGTCGATGACAAGGGCACCACGGTGTTTACCGATAACTACGATGAGCACCTTGCCAACGTCGATGATGCGGTGCGCTCTGGCATCCTGGACAGTCAGCGCGAGGCCGAAGCTGCTCCGCCGGCCGAGGAGCAATAATCTGATGCCACGCGCCGCAGTCTTGGGCAGCCCCATTGCCCACTCGCTCTCACCGGTCCTGCATAACGCAGGGTATGAGGCCCTGAGTCTGAAAGAGTGGGACTATACCAAGCATGAGGTGACGGACTTGCCGGCATTCCTCGCCGAAGTAGGCGAGGAGTACTGCGGCTTCTCCGTCACCATGCCGCTCAAGTTCGATGCCCTCGCCTCTGCTGATATTGTCAGCGAGCGAGCTGAGCTCATTGGCTCCGCGAACACCTTGGTGCGCACCCCGGAAGGGTGGCGCGCGGATAACACGGATACCGAAGGCGTGCTGGGCGCGCTCGATGAGCTTCTGGGTTCTTCCCAGCCGTCCACGGCGCTGCTCATCGGCGCCGGCGGAACCGCGCGGCCGGTCCTGTGGGGGCTGGCTCAGCGCGGCGTGAAGGACGTTACCGTGTTGAATCGCTCCGACCGTTTAGCTGAACTGCGCCCGCTGGCTGACGCCCTCGGTCTCACGCTCCATGCGGCAACCTTCGAGGATGATCTAGCAGGCCTTGCGAGAGCAGCAGATCTCCTTGTCTCCACCGTGCCCTCTGCCGCGTTGGAGGGATATCTGACGCAGCTGGCCAAGGCTCCGGTCTTTGACGTTATCTATGATCCGTGGCCTACTCCGCTCACTGTGTATGCGGCCGCTGATGGCTACGCGACCGTCGGCGGGCACATCATGCTGGCTAACCAGGCTTATTCGCAGTTTGAACAATTTACCGGGCACACCGCCCCGCGGGCAGAAATGCTGGCTGCTCTCAACGCTGCACTCAAGCTACCCTAAGAAATCCCCCGCAGCTTAGCGCGTGCGTCTTGTCTGCTGACGCGGTAGGCTGCGCAGTCATGGGGGATGTGCTTTTTCTGGCGTGGGGGTGCGCCTTAATCGTTTATGACCTGCGTTTCAAACGCCTGCCCAACTATTTGACCCTGCCGGCCGCCGTCCTGTCGCTGTGGTGTTTCGACCCAGCCGGGCTGCTGTGGCCGGGACTTTATATTCTGGTTGCCTTGCTGAGCCGTGCCGGAAGCGTGGGTGGGGGTGATCTCAAGCTGGCGTTGCCGCTGGGAATGGTGACCGCACACGTGGCGGGAGTACTAGGGGTAGTGTTAGCGGTGGTAGCGGCGTCGCTGAGCACGTTGCTCTGGGGGTTCATAACGCAGGATCGGAAACCCGCGCACGGGCCTGGCATGCTTATTGCCGCAGCACTCGTCGTGTTCTTTAGCCCCGACACGGTGTGATAGGCGGCCCAGTGCCCCCGAAAGATCCCCTAGCGTGTGATAATAGTCCGCATGCTTCGTTGGACTACCGCAGGTGAATCTCACGGCCAGGCACTCGTTGCACTCATTGAGCACATGCCAGCCGGGGTTCCCATTTCTCAAGACGATATTGCTCTCCAGCTCTCTCGCCGTCGCCTAGGCTACGGCCGCGGCGCCCGCATGAAGTTTGAGGCTGATGATCTCACTCTGCTCAGCGGCATTCGCCACGGCCTGACACTGGGTAGCCCGATTGCCATCATGATTGGTAACACGGAGTGGCCGAAGTGGACCACCATCATGTCCCCGGATGCGCTAGATCTCGATGACCCGGAGACTGCTAAGGCGATGGCATCTGGCCGCGGCGCCCCGCTCACTCGTCCACGCCCTGGGCACGCCGATTTCGCCGGCATGGTGAAGTTTAATCACGCGGAGGCCCGTCCCATTCTGGAGCGCTCCTCCGCACGCGAGACCGCTGCTCGCGTGGCCGCGGCCACGGTCGCGCGCAACTTCCTCCGGGAAACCCTGGGGGTCGAGGTGCTGTCCCACGTCATCTCCATTGGTGCCTCAGAACCTTATGAGGGCCCGCACCCTAGCTTCGTGGATCTTGAGGCTATTGATGCTTCCCCGGTACGCGCCTGCGATAAGGCGGCGGAAGAGTCCATGATCACAGAGATCGAAACCGCGAAGAAGCAGGGAGACACCCTGGGCGGCATCGTCGAGGTGATCGTGGAAGGCCTGCCGATTGGCTTGGGCTCCCACACGTCGGGGGAGGACCGTCTCGACGCGCAGCTCGCCGCCGCCTTGATGGGGATTCAGGCGATCAAGGGCGTTGAAGTGGGCGACGGCTTCGCTGAGGCGCGCCGTCGCGGAAGCGAGGCCCACGATGAAATGGTGCGCACCGAGGAGGGAGTGGACCGGGAGAGTAACCGGGCTGGTGGCCTGGAGGGCGGCATGACTAATGGCCAGACGCTGCGTTTGCGTGCGGCGATGAAGCCGATTTCCACGGTCCCGCGCGCCCTGAAGACCGTTGATATGGCCACCGGTGGGGCAGCCACTGCCATCCATCAGCGTTCTGATGTCTGTGCCGTTCCAGCGGCTGGCGTGGTGGCCGAAGCCATGGTGGCTCTCGTCCTTGCGCGTGCCGTGTTGGAGAAGTTTGGTGGCGATAGCTTAGCCGAGACCAAGAGAAACATTGCTGCCTACCAGGATTACGTGGCTAGCCGCTTGGATTGGGGTGAGGCATGAATTCGCCGCACGTCGTTCTTGTAGGGCCTCCTGGCTCCGGAAAGACCACGATTGGCCGGCGCCTCTCGCGCGCGCTGAACTGCGAAGCTGTTGACTCTGATGCCCTCATCGAGGCCCGCTACGGCAAGGCTTGCGGCGAGGTTTACTCTGAGCTGGGTGAACCAGCATTCCGTGAGGTCGAAGCCGAAGCGGTGCGCGAGGCACTTGCCACTACTGGCGTGGTGAGTCTAGGCGGTGGGGCAGTGCTGACCGAATCCACACGCGCCCTGCTCGATGGCCTGACTGTTGTATTCCTTGATATCACCCCCGAAGAAGGCGTAACCCGCACGCTGGGGGATAGCAACCGTCCCGTGCTGGAGTCTGCGGACCCGCTGGCGCACTACACCCAACTTTTGGAAACGCGCCGGCCCCTCTACAGCGAGGTCGCTGACTTAAAGGTGCGCACTGGTGTGCGCTCCCCGCAGCAGGTGGTGGGTGACATCTTGAGCTTCCTCGAAACCCTCTAGGAAGACGAAACTTCTTTACCCGCTACTTATCGACGCCTCACGAACCCTGCCACCCCAGCCGAAGGAGCACCACCCATGCACACCATTGCTGTTAATGGACCATCACCTTATGAGGTCACTCTTGGCAGTGGCCTGAGTACCGTCATGATC
>DXEO01000050.1 GCA_019114925.1 Candidatus Corynebacterium faecipullorum
AGTCGAGATCATTGCCCAAACGGCCAAGTAGGGCATCGCGGACGGAGCCGCCGACGAGGTAGAGCGGGGCGTCGTGAAGCGCAAAGCGCTCCACCAGGCCGCTTAAGAGGCCACTGAGCCGGCTGACGGTAGCGTCCGCGCGGGCAAGAACGCCGATTAGCTGAGTGTCCTGAAAATTCACGAATCGAAGTCTACTACGATTAGCAGGGATGACTAAGAACACGCCAGGGCCCAAACGCCGCCGCCGGCGGGGCGCGGGTCACCGGAACCACCGCACGGGACGCCCCCAGCGCACGTCCACCAACCGCATGACCACGCGGGATGAGACCTCCGCCGGTGGACTCGTCGTGTCCGGATTGGCGGAGGCCGTCGACGAAGACGGCAACGTGGACCTGTCCCAGATCTATGTGGCGCTCATCGGCAGGTTAGACCGCCGCGGGCGCCTGCTGTGGTCCATGCCGAAGGGGCATGTGGAAAATGGCGAAGCCAAGGAGCTCACCGCCGAGCGCGAGGTCTGGGAGGAGACGGGAATCCACGGCAAGGTCTTCGCGGACCTCGGCATGATTGATTATTGGTTCGTCTCCGATGGTGTGCGCATTCACAAAACAGTGCACCACCACCTTCTGCGTTTTGTGGACGGCATCATGAATGACGAGGACCCAGAGGTCACCGAGGTGTCCTGGGTCCCGGTCTCCGAGCTCATCGAGCACTTGGCCTATGCTGACGAGCGCAAACTGGCCCGCATTGCTCACGATCTCCTCCCGGATCTCGCGCGAAAGGAAGCTGCCGCAGGAAAGGCGACCCCCCGGTGAGGTGGCGCGCAGCGGCGGCCATCGCGGCGCTGGCGGTGGGTTGCGCCGTCCCCGTGGCCCAGGCACAAACTCCCGACACTGGGATCACTGACTCCCACTATTGGCTCGGCTCCCGCGGCCCCGACGAACTGGAGCTCAGCCTGCTCAGCGCAACGGAGGCGCGGGTAGGGGAGACGCTCAAGCTACAACTGCGCATCCACAACCCAACCGAGAACGCCGTTGATGACTTGCAGATAACCTCCCGGCGCAGCGCTGCCGTGAACTCCACCACGCAGGCCCGCCAAGAGCTCGCTGCAGGATCCTTTCCTTATTATGGGGCGACACTCGGCGCAGGAAAGCTTGAGCCGGGGGAGAGCCGCGAGCTGACCGTGGAGGTTCCCACCGCATTGGGCGAGGACTCCACGCTCGCCATCACGGAACCTGGCGCCTACCCGCTCCTGTTCACGCTCACCGGCACCCGCGACGGCCAGGCCGCCAGTTTCGCGGAGGAGCGGACAATCCTGGATTTCCAAGGAGAAGACTCAGCTCCCGAAGACGAGGGCGAGCATTCCTTTTCCTTGGTCTATCCCGTCACCGCCGAGGTAGACGTGGTGCCAGGAGATACCGGTGGCGAGGAGCTCATCCTAGAAAGCGAGCAGCTGGCGGAACAGCTCTCCCCGGACGGGCGCCTAGATCAACTGCTCGACGCATACCTGCAGCATGATCTGCACGGTTCCGGCTGTATGGCCTTGGACCCCGCGCTTGTCGACGCCGCCGACCGCATGTCCGCCGGCTACACCGTCAACGAGACGCGCCCCTCCACCGCCAAACACCCTACGCGCCTGCGCGATTCCTGGTTTAGCAGCGCCGATTCCGACCGCGGCACGCCCGGCACGGGTTCCCGGGATGCCGCCGCATGGCTGGAGAAGCTAAAGAAGGTGGACTGCCGCATGCTTCTGCCATGGGCCAACGCAGACACCGATGCCGTGGCCAAAGTGGGCAATGAGTGGCTTACCCACGAGGCCGTCGAGCAAGGCGCCGACACCATCGAGCGTGTCCTCGGTGCCCCGCTCAGCACGCAGCTCACCGCACCTGCCTCTGGGACGAGCGAGCATGCGATGTCCGTTCCGCTGTTGGTGGCGGATAATTCCGAGTGGGCAGGCAAGGCCGCCACCTTTGATGCCTCCCTCGGCGCACTCTTGGCCCAAACCGGGTCGAAGCCGCAGACCACCGGGTACTCCAACCCGGAGCTGCGCTACGACTTCTCGATCGATTCGGAGCAGGCGAGGGCGCTGACGGCGGGGGCTTCGATAAGCGTGGCGTCTGCACAAGAGGAGACCGTGGCCAAACTGCCGAATTACCAGGACCCTGCCGCCGCACGTGCGGTGATGGAAGCAGCGCAGCGGCTCCTCGACTCTGGGCGCCTGCAACCCCGCCCCGTTACCGCGCTGGAGGTGAAGGAGGGCAGTGGGAGTCCCGGCAGCCCATACCCGGACCCCTCGGCCTTTCACGACGCCGAGATCACACAGGTCACACAGCAGGCGCGCTATACCGACGAGCTGATGTCCATCATGGTCAACGATCCCGGCATCGCCATGACGCGCTACGACTTCACGGCGCCCCTGCGCCACGATCTGCTCACGGCGCTGAGCGCTACCGACCGCTCCAGCCTGCACGGATTTCCGATTTCGGTGGAGCAGAGCAGCTCCCGGTTGGAGAAGAACGCGGATATGCTTCGCGAGCTCCGCGCCTCCGTATCCCTCATCCCGCCGGGCAACGTGTATACCCGCGTCTCAGAATCATCGCCGCTGCTCATCGTGGCGGAAAACGGCCTGCCGCTGCCTGTCGACGCCCGCCTAGCTTATGACGCCCCCGACGGCGCCACGTTGAACACGCAGAACATGATTCACATCCCGGCCAAGGGATCCATTACCGTGTCCATGACCGCTGACCTGCCCAGCAACGCTGACCAGATGTCGCTGCGCCTATGGCTTGCAACACCATCTGAGCACCTGATTTCGGATCCAATCGACATCACGGTGCAGACGCGTGCCGGTATCGTTAGCGTCTATGGAGTCGGCGCGATCGTCGCGCTTGCCCTCGTCCTTGCCGCACTATTCCGGCTGGGTAAGTGGAAGAAAAAGAAGTCTCACGGATAGTTTTCTCTATGACACATGAACCTCTGTCTGGTGCCCGTCGACGCATTGTCACGCCCTCGCCGCCGGCACCGGTCCCGGAAAAGCGCGCGCCGAGCGGCGTCGTTGCTGTCGACGACGAACTCGAGGACCGTTCGGGACTAAAGGGCAAGTCTGCCTCGGCCCCGAGTGAGTCCGGCGGCGAAAAGAACTCCGACGGTGCCGTCGTCCGCGCGACCGGCTCCATGGCTGTCGCCACGTTGATTTCCCGCATCACGGGATTCATTCGCAACGTGCTCATCGGCTCTTCGCTTGGCCCGGCCATTTCCTCCGCGTTTACCACGGCGAACCAGCTGCCCAACCTCATCACGGAGATCGTGCTGGGTGCGGTGCTGACCTCACTCGTGGTGCCCGTGCTGGTGCGCGCAGAGAAGGAGGATGCCGACCGCGGCGAGGACTTTGTCCGGCGCCTCTTCACACTGGCCTTCTCCCTGTTGGCCACGATCACGGTGCTTTCCTGTATTTTTGCCCCGCAGTTAACGCGCATGATGTTGCCGGAAGACGGCAAGGTCAATGCCGTGCAGGCGACCTCCTTTGCCTACTTGCTGCTGCCGCAGATCTTCTTCTACGGGCTCTTCGCGCTCTTCCAAGCTGTGCTCAATACGAAGAATATCTTCGGGCCGGGCGCGTGGGCACCGGTGGTCAATAACATCATTTCGATTTCGGTGCTCGTGGCCTACCAGCTGGTGCCAGGCAGTCTGCATCCCGATGCACCCTCGCCGATCACGGACGGGCACGTGCTGCTCTTGGCGCTGGGCACCACGGCGGGCGTGGTGGTGCAATGCCTCATCCTCTTCCCGTATCTCAAGAAGGCGGGTATTAACCTCAAGCCGCTGTGGGGCCTGGATGACCGCCTCAAGCAATTCGGCGGCATGGCCATGGCAATTGTGGCCTATGTGGCGGTTTCCCAGCTGGGTTACGTCATCACCTCCCGCGTAGCGGCCCATGCGGATGAAGGCGCACCCTTTACCTACCAGCAGGCCTGGCTGCTTTTGCAGGTGCCCTATGGCGTCATCGGCGTCACGCTGCTCACCGCGATTATGCCGCGTCTGTCCCGCAACGCCGCGGACGGTGACGTCAAAGCCGTGGTTCGGGATCTCACGCTCGGCACGAAGCTGACGTTTATCGCCCTGATTCCGATCGTCATTTTCATGACGGGCTTCGGCATCCCGATTGCCCGCGGCCTCTTCCAGTACGGCGCCTTCGACGCCGACGCGGCCGAGCTGCTCGGCCTCACGCTGAGCTTCTCTGCCTTTACCCTCATCCCATACGCCCTCGTGCTGCTGCACCTGCGCGTCTTCTACGCCCGTGAGGAAGCGTGGACGCCCACCTTCATCATCGCCGGCATCACGCTGACCAAGGTGGTGCTCTCCCTGCTGGCCCCGCACGTTGCGGACTCCCCGGAGCGCGTGGTCATCCTGCTGGGTACTGCCAACGGCTTCGGCTTCGTGGCCGGCGCGGTGATAGGCGGCTTCCTGCTCAAGCGCAAGCTGGGTAGCCTGGGCGGCCGCGCGGTTATCGCCACCACCGTGTGGTCAGTGCTGGCCTCCATCGTTGGCCTGGTCGTTGCTTACGCCTTCAACTACGTCATCAACCTCGTACTCCCGGAGCAGGTGCCGCCGTTCGTGTACCTGCTGAAGCTTGCTGTGGCGGGGCTCATCTTCGTGGCTGTCACCGGCATCGTGCTCTCTCGTTCGGGCCTGCCGGAAGTCATCAACCTGGGCCGCCAGCTGCAGCGCATTCCTGGCATGTCCCGCATCATCAAGATCGAGCATGCCGAGGCCATCGAGGTCGAAGCACCCGAGCAGCTGGAGTTCCAGCCCATCTTCAGCGTGGATGCCTTCAATTCTTCGCCGGTGCCGCCACCGATGTCTGCCGGTATCGTGCGCGGCCCACGCCTAGTGCCGGGCGCGCCCGTCTCCGATGGCCGCTTCCGCCTCCTCAAGGACTATGGCTCTGCCCCGGGTACTCGCTTCTGGAAGGCCCGCGAGCAGGCCACTGGGCGCCTCGTGTCACTGACCTTCGTGGACACCACGGGCGAAGCCCCGATGGCGCCAGCGACCCCGGCCGTGGCCGCCCGCCGCTCCGCAGAGGTATCCCGCTCCACGCGCCGCTTGGCGGAGATGGAGCTGGATGCCATGGCTAAGAACATCGATATCCTGTCCTACCGCCAGGGCTGCCTCGTCGTGGCGGACTGGGTCGAGGGCACCTCGTTGAAGACGGTGTCGGAGGATAAGGACCTCGATCCTCGCGCCGTCGCCCATGCCTTGGCACCGCTGGTGCGCACCACGGCCGCCGCCCACGCGGCAGGTCTCGTGCTTGGCATTGAAAACCGCAACCGTATCCGCATTTCCACCGAAGGCATTGCCACCCTGGCCTTCCCAGCAGTGCTGCACAGCAACGATGAGGAAACTGACCGTTCGGCGTTGGCCTCCGCAATCTCTCTCCTGGTGGAGTCCACCAGCCCAACACCGGAGGTGCTGCAGGAGATCGCTACCGATGCTGAAGAGGGTGAGGACTCCGATCTTGAGGACATCGCCCACCGCTTGGCGGCCTTCGCCGGCGATGGCGAAGATAGCGAGGAGACCCTCCAGGTTCCAGTAGAGGAGACCCCGCGCAAGGAGGACCCGAGCCCTACACCGGGCTTCGGCGGCCGTGGTTACTCTGGCTCCGGCATCATCGTGCTCGGCGTACTCGCCACCCTCTTCGTCGTGGCGATGGCCGCCCTCAGCGTGTGGATTCTCTCCCAGGTGGGTAATGAAAAGACTTCCCCAGTGGTGACGAAGAGCGAATCCACGACGGAAACGACCTTCCCTAACGTGCCACCGGTGCTCTTCAAGGACGTGACGACCACCTCCGTTCCGGAGGGCAAGGAGGTATCCGGTTCCTGGTCCACGAAGGAAGCAGACACCGGCCTCCTGCTCAGCATTGACAAGCCCACGCAACTCCGCGCCCTACCGCTGCAACAGCAGAAGTCCACCGGCGCGAAGTATGAGGTTTATGGCGTCAATACCAAGGATTTCGATCCCACGAACCCTAAAGCCGCGACGCTGACCGAGCTCGCACACGGCACCCTGACGAGCGCACGCCAAGACATCGAGCTCAAGGAGAAGCCGGTGGCTTTCGACGGCGCCCTCATCATATTCACCGACATGCCCAACTCCGGATCCGTCACTCTGAAGGAGGCCACCCTCGTGGGCATTCCGACCAACTAACGCACTACCTCACGCACTTCCCCAGACCTCGATCCCGAAACTCCCTGCTCGCTGAGTCAGACACACCACGCGCTTGACGACGCCCACCTGCAGGTTTCGGGTGGCAGGTCTGGGGCTTTGTTGTTCTTTTGATAGTTCCCCTTGACAGGTGAGAGAAGAAGCGTATAATTATTGTTGTCACGTCAACAACATAGAGAAACCTAGAAGAAACGAGGAAATCATGACTATCACCGCAGGAACCTACGCGCTGGACGCAGCACACACCACTATTGGCTTCGTTGCCCGCCACGCCATGATCACCAAGGTGCGCGGCAACTTCAACGAGTTCGAAGGAACCCTGACCGTAGGGGAGAACATTGCCGACTCCGCCGCCACCGCCACGGTGAAGACCGCATCCATCGACACCAAGAGCGCGGACCGCGATGCTCACGTGAAGGGCGAGGACTTCTTCGATGTTGAGAAGTTCCCGGAGATGACCTTCACCGCGACCAAGTTTGACGTTAACGAAGCAGGTGAGGGCACCGTCACCGGTGACCTCACCATCAAGGGCACCACCAAGTCCGTCGACTTCAAGGTTGACGAGGCCGGCGTGGCCGAGGATCCCTTCGGCAACACCCGCCTGGGCTTTGAGGCTAAGACCTCCATTAACCGCCTCGACTTCGGCATCGACTTCAACGCCCCGCTGAAGACCGGCGGCGTGCTGGTCTCCGAGGAGATCAAGATTGAGCTCGAGGTTTCTGCCATCAAGCAATAAGCCAAAAGCGCGAAACCTACCCGTAGGAAGTAGTTCTTAGTTGTTGCCCGTAGTGCCGTAATGGGCACTACGGGCAACAATTTTTTAACAACTAGAGGCACGACAACCGAGTAATAAACAACTCTGGGCGGCTTACCTGTGATACGCACCGCAGCGACGTTTAAGATGTAGCGCATGACTACCGCAAACCTCACCCATGCAGAAGCTTCCGCCCGCAGCGCCGCGCTGCGCCTGAGCACCTACGAGCTGCACCTCGACGTCACGAGCGCCCCGAGCGACGCCGATTCTTACGAGGTCACCTCACGCATTACGTTCACCACCACAGAGCCCGAGACCTTCGTGGATTACCTGGGCAAGGCCGTGCACGCAGTGCGCGTCAACGGCGAGGAGGTGGAGAACACCTTCGACGGCGGACGGGTCTACCTGCGCAATCTTCCAGTGGGGGAGGAAGATCGG
>DXEO01000051.1 GCA_019114925.1 Candidatus Corynebacterium faecipullorum
TATCGTGCTCGTGGAGTTTATTTTGGGTGCCATCGCCTTCCAGATGTTTAGCGGAGGCTCAGCAGTACTCGGCGCCGTGACGCTGGCCAGCGCAGCGGTGGTGCTCTACCTGCTGATGATGCGGCCCGAGGCGGCGCAATGGGCTGAAAGCCACTTCTAGGCGAGCTGCTTCTTAAACAACTAACAAGTTAAGAGGCAGTGAGTGCCACGGCGGTGTTTCCGCGCTGCTCGATGATGGCCGTGCCCGCAAGAGTCAGCGAAATTGGACCGGTATAGCCGTCACGGTCAACGGGAATGCTGCGCTCGGTCTGTCCAGTAGCCCAGTCCACCACGTCGATCCCCTCCTCTGTGGGCACCAGTAGCCGCTCGCCGACGGCGATGCCGGTGCCGACTGCCTGCTCCAGAACATGGTCTACTTTGAGCTCGGTTGGGGTAAAGAGATACAGGCGCTCACCGTCAAACCACGTCATATGGTGGGGTAGATCGCTGATCGCAGGGGCGAAGGGGGAAGCCGAATTCGTGATGGCTTTCGAAGGCTCCACGTCCGTGGAGGAGAGCTTGTCGCCCTCAAAGTTATAGGAGACGATACGTGGCGCATCGCCCGGCAGGAAGACTGCAGCGGCCTCCTGGCCATAGGCAATGAGACGCGCGCCTGGGTTATTAATCTCGATATCCTTGGAGATTTCCGGCGAACGCGCGTCCTCTGGCGTGGCGTTCTGGATACGCAGCCACGTGGAGTCGGGCGAATCCGGACAGGATTCGGTGACGGCCATCGTTTCGGTGCGGGTCAGCGCTGAGGTGACTGCGCAGTCCTCGTGGGGCTGGAGATTCGGTTCTTGTTTGGCGTCGACATCACCATATTCAACGGTGCGTACTAGGTCAGAGCGCCATAGTTCGACGCGCTCGGCGGACACGGTCCCCACGCGGTCATTCGACACAATGGGGATCACCTGCTCGGAATTTCGGGCACTGCGGGTATCTGAATACTGGCCGGTGACAGCATCGATCGCTACCACATCGCCGCAGCCATTTCCCACGTCATAGGTGGCGACGATCTTGTTCCACGCCGTGCCGAGCGAACAGAGGTCGGCATCGCGGCGCTGGTAGGTCCAGACCGTACCGCCGTAAGCATCCGCAGCGCGGAGGGTATCTCCTTCATGAGTTATCAACAGCCCCTTCGTGGAAACCGCGCGGGATTGGCCCGGCACCATACTGTTGGGAAGGGTGAAGGATTTGCTGAGGGATTCAGGGACGGAATCGAGAGTTTGCGCCTCGGCATCAGACGCGGCATCGACAGCGGGAGTGAGTTCCGCATTGCGGATCGGTGCCGTAATCGCCGCGCCGCCGATAGCAATGGCACAGACCGCGCTGATCGTGCCCACAGCAAGCCAGTCTGCCTTGGTGGAACGCAAGACGGGAGCCTTCTGCGCGGATGCCTGGCCACGCTCGGTGCTCATCGGCGTCCTCCTGTGCGGGGCTTGCGTGTGCGGGAACGAGTGCGGCGGGAAGCACGGGCAGATGCTGTGGAGGAACGTGGAGCGCCTCCACGCGAGTCCGAGCGGCGCGGTGCACCCAGCACTTTAGTGGGCGGGCCGACGGTGTCAGCAACGGCCGCTGGGATATCGAGGGCTTCCGCAAGCTCTGGGGAGGTGCTGAACCACTGCGGTGGCTCTGGCTGGTCCAAATCGAGTTCCTCGTTGATGACTTGCCATTTGCTCAGCTCATCATAACCAACAAGGGTAACCGCCGTACCCGTGTGGCCCGCGCGGCCAGTGCGCCCGATGCGGTGGACAAATGTCATCGGATCATCGGGCACCTGGTAGTTGATGACGTGGGTGACATCGTCAATGTCGATGCCGCGAGCGGCGACGTCCGTGGCCACGAGAATCTCCACGGTGCCTTCCCGGAAGGCATCGAGCGAGCGCTCGCGTGCTTTTTGGTCCAAATCGCCGTGGACCGCGCCCACTCTAAAGCCGCGCTGCGCTAGCTCGTCCGCGACGGCGGCGGCCGAGCGTTTCGTACGCGTGAAGATAATGGTGCGCCCGCGGCCTTCTGCCTGCAGGGCCTTGCCCAAGACCGCGATCTTGTCCATGCGGTGTGCCTGAAAGGTGACCTTGCGCGTGGAGGCATGGGTGTGCTGGGCATCACCAGACTCGGCCCGGATGTGGACCGGCTTTTCCAGGAAGGTACGTGCCAAAGTCACGATGGGTCCGGGCATGGTGGCGGAAAAGAGCATGGTCTGGTGTGGGGTGCCGTGCAGGAGCGAGAGGATCTTCTCGATATCCGGCAGGAAGCCCAAGTCCAGCATCTCGTCGGCCTCATCCAGAACGAGAACGCTGACGTGGTCGAAGGAGAGATGCTTCTTCTGGCAGAGATCGAGCAGGCGGCCTGGGGTGCCGACGACGACGTCCGCACCCGACTTAATCTGGTTGATCTGTTCTTCGTAGGGACGCCCGCCACACAGGGTGACCACGCTGAGCGGAAGGTTCGCGGCGGCAAGCTCCAGATCTCCGCTGACCTGGATGGCTAGCTCGCGCGTTGGTGCAATGACCAGTGCGCGGGGAGTGCCATCGAGCTCCGGAATGTCGGCGTCATCGAAAACGCGATCCAGCAGCGGGACACCGAAGCCATAGGTCTTGCCCATGCCGGTGCGCGCTTGACCGATGAGGTCCTGGCCATTCAAGGCAATGGGCAGCGTGAGCTCCTGGATGGCAAAGGTGTGCGTAATCCCGCCCTCAGCGAGGGCATCGCAGATCTCTACAGCGACGCCGAGTTCGGCAAAGGTAGGGGATTCGCGGGAATCGCGGGATGATTTCGGGGCAAGCACACCTTGATAGTAGAGGACGTGGCTATAGTGGGGCCATTAGAGCGCCGGGGGCGCAGTTCTCACGGCACTGATTAAAGAACACGAATTAAGGGAGATGTACCACATGGATATCAAGATTGGTTTTGCCGATACCGCCCGCGAGCTGGTTATTCACGCGGAAGGTGAGCGCGAAGAACTGACCCAGACCATCAACAACGCCTTGGCAGACAACTCCACCCTCGAATTGAAGGACACCAAGGGCCGCTCCTACATCGTGCGCACTGAGCGAGTCGTCTACGTAGAGATCGGCACCGCACGCGCGCACACCGTCGGATTTGCGGGCTAAGTACGCGCGCGCTGGCTCAGCGGGTAGCCTAAATGGCCATGGAGAATCCCGCGGATGTTAAGCAGCACCCACACCCCTCCTCAGCGGTGGAGCGCTTCGCTCGCGAATACGGCTGGTGGCGTGTGGTGGCGATCCCCGTCATGGTCGTTATCACCGTGTGGGTGCTTGTTGATGTTTTCCGCTCGCCCGCCCAGGAGGCGGA
>DXEO01000052.1 GCA_019114925.1 Candidatus Corynebacterium faecipullorum
GACACGCTTCGAACAGGCCGCCAGCTCAATCTTGTCCAAGTAGTCAGAGAAGGACGTGAAAGCGCCTTTCTCCCGGCGGGTCTTCACGATGGAATCCACCACTTCCCCGCCGACGTTGCGGATAGCGCCCATGCCGAAACGAATATCTTCGCCGACAGCCTGGAAGGTCTCCACCGACTCATTGACGTCCGGTGAGAGCACACGGATGCCCAGGTGGCGGCAGTCAGCCAGGTAGATGGCGGACTTGTCCTTCTTGTCACCCACCGAGGTCAACAACGCGGCCATGTACTCCGGCGCATAGTAGGCCTTGAGGTAGGCCGTCCAGAAGGACACCAACCCATAGCCAGCGGCGTGGGACTTGTTGAACGCGTAGGAGGCGAAGGGCTCAATGGTGCCCCACAAAGCGTCCATGGCTTCCTTGGAGTAGCCATTATCCTTCATGCCACCCCAGAATTTGTCATACTGCTGGGCCAGCACTTCCGGCTTCTTCTTACCCATGGCCTTACGGAAGCCATCTGCCTCGCCGGCGGTGTAGTTTGCCACCTTCTGCGAGATACGCATGATCTGCTCCTGGTACACGATAAGACCGTAGGTCTCATCGAGGATCTCCTTGAGCGGCTCTTCCAGCTCGGGGTGAATTGGGGTAATTTCCTTGCGGCCGTTCTTGCGGTCCGCATAATCCCAGTGCGCGTTCACACCCATCGGGCCCGGGCGGTAGAGCGCCAGTGACGCCACGATGTCCTTAAAGCCCGTTGGCTTCATGCGCTTGAGCAGTTCCTGCATGCCGCCCGAGTCGAGCTGGAACACGCCCAGCGTATCGCCGCGCGACAGCAGGTCATAGACCTTTGAGGCATTCGGGTCATCGGCGTGGAGGTCTTCTAGGTGGACTTCCTCGCCGCGGTTTTTCTTGATGTTTTCCAGGCAGTCACCGATCACGGTGAGGTTGCGCAGGCCCAAGAAGTCCATCTTCAGCAGGCCGATGGCCTCGCAAGCCGGGTAGTCCCAGCCGGTGATATAGGCACCGTCGGCTGGGCGCTTCCACATCGGGATGTGGTCCATGAGCCGGACCGAGGCCATAATCACCGCGCAGGCATGCACACCGGCCTGACGGACCACGCCCTCGAGGCCGCGGGCGGTCTCGTAGATCTTTTTGACGTCCGGGTCAGTCTCAATCATCTGCCGGACCTCGGCTGCCTCCGAGTAGCGCTCGTGCTCTGGGTCCATGATGCCGGCGAGCGGGATGTCCTTGGCCATGATGGCGGGCGGCAGAGCACCGTTGATGCGGTCCGCCATCTGGAAGCCCGGCTGGCCAAAGTGCACCTTGGCGGAGTCCTTAATGGCCTGCTTGGTCTTCACGGTGCCGAAGGTAATCACCTGGGCCACCTTGTCTTCGCCCCACCGCTCGGCGGCGTAGGTAATCATTTCGCCGCGGCGGCGGTCGTCAAAGTCGATATCGATATCCGGTGCGGACGGACGCTCCGGGTTCAAGAATCGCTCGAAGAGCAGGCCGTGCTCGATGGGGTCAATGTTGGTAATCGTCAGCGCGTAGGCCACGAGTGCACCGGCCGCCGAACCACGGCCCGGACCGACGCGAATGCCGATGGACCGCGCGTGCTTGATGAGCTCAGCCACGATGAGGAAGTAGGAAGGGTAGCCCTTCATATCGATGACGCTGATCTCGTACTCAGCGCGGTCGATGTATTCCTGCGGCACATCCCCACCGTTGAAGCGATCCTTCAGTCCCTCCATGACCTCGTGGGTCAGCCAGGAGGTTGGGGTGTAGCCCTCGGGGACGTCGGCAATCGGCATGCGGTCGTGGGTGTGCTCCTCCCAAATCGCGCCATAGTCCTGCACGCGCTCCGCAATCCACAGGGTGTTATCGCAGGCCTCCGGCACCATGTGATCCCACAGCTCACGCATCTGCGCAGCAGTCTTGATGTAATAGCCGGTGCCGTCGAACTTGAAGCGATCCGGGTCCATGAAGGTCTTACCCGTCTGCACGCAGAGCATGGCCTCGTGGGAGGGCGCCTGGGATTCCAGCACGTAGTGGCAGTCATTGGTCACCAGCGGAGGGAGATCCAGCTTGCGGCCGATCTCCAGCAGGCCGTCGCGCGTACGCTTCTCGATGTCCAGCCCATGGTCCATGAGCTCCAAGAAGAAGTTGTCCTTGCCGTAGATGTCCTGCCACATGGCCGCAGCCTCGAGCGCCTCGTTGAACTGTCCCAGGCGCAGGCGGGTCTGCACGTCGCCGGAGGGACACCCGGTGGTCGCAATGATGCCTTCAGCATGCTCGGCAATCAGCTCCGCGTCCATGCGCGGCCACTTACCCAACTGGCCCTCGTAGGAAGCCAGGGAAGAAAGCTTGAACAGGTTGCGCAGGCCGGTTTCATTCTCCGCCAGCATGGTCTGGTGCAAGTAGGCACCGGAGGCGGAGACGTCATCGCGCTTCTGGTCCGGGGTTCCCCACAGCACGCGCTTCTTGTTGAAGCGCGATTCCGGTGCCAAGTAGGCCTCGATGCCAATGATGGGCTTCACGCCAGCACTGGTCATCCTTTGGTAGAAGGCATTGGAACCGTACATGTTGCCGTGGTCGGTCATTCCCACCGCCGGCATGCCTTGGCGGAGCACCTCATCAGCCAACATATCCACCTTGGCCATGCCATCCAGCATGGAGAATTCGGTGTGGTTGTGCAGATGGACGAAGGAGGAGTTTTTGGCCATGCGGCTCATCTTAGCGGGGCCGTCAAACTTCGCCCGTAGGTCCTCGTTAAGGTACATTTTCTTAAATGTTCTACACCATTGCTGCCTATCTCATGTGGGGTTTCTTCCCAGCGTTCTTCCCGCTGCTGCGCCCCGCTAGCCCGTTTGAGATCTTGGCCCACCGCATCGTGTGGACCGCCGTTCTCGTCACCGCAGTCTTGCTGGCGACAGGCGGCTGGCGCGAGCTGCGAGCGTTCAGCTTGCGCACCTGGGGGTGGATGTTCGCCTGCGGCGTAGCCATCACCATCAACTGGGGCACCTATGTCATCGCCATCAACAGCGATCACGTCGCCGATGCCGCACTGGGTTATTTCATCAACCCTCTCGTCTCCGTGGCCCTCGGCATTGTCTTCCTCAAGGAGAAGCTGACGAAGGCACAGGTGGCGTCGGTCAACATCGCCTTCATCGCAGTGTTGTGGCTGACCTTCATGACCGGCCAGGCCCCCTATTATTCTCTGGCTTTGGCTTTCAGCTTCGGAATTTATGGCCTGCTCAAGAAACGCATCACGGTCTCCTCGATGGGCTCAGTGGCCGCGGAAACCTTGGTCATGCTCCCGTTTGCATTGATCTACCTGGGCTACCTCCAGGCACAGGGCGAATCCACCTTCACTACCGAGGGACCCGGACACATCGCACTTCTGATTACCTCCGGTCTCGTCACCGCCCTGCCGCTGCTGTGTTTCGCCCAAGGCGCTAAGCACCTGCGCCTGTCTACCCTCGGCATGCTGCAGTACATGACCCCCATCATGCAGATGCTGTGGGCCTTGTTTGTCACCCAGGAACACATGTCTACGGAACGCTGGATCGGCTTTGCCATCATCTGGGTAGCGGTCATCATCTACTTGGCAGATTTGGTGCGCATGGGCCGCGCTTCTCGACGCCGCTCCCGCCTCCACCCCGCAGAGAAAACAACCTCCAGCCGGAACTAGCGGCGCTTCCGCTCTTCGCGCGCCTTCCGAGCCTGGGCGCGCCGGGCGGATTCCTCGCGTGCGTTGAGCGCCCACCGCGGCATGAGGATGGCCATGGCAATGCAATAGATGGCCACCACGATGAGAATGCCGAAGGTGAGCTTGTCCGCTCCCCAGATACCTTGCGCGATCGCGGCCCCAGAAGCGATGAACGCGCCCGCCCACATCAAGAGGTAGGCAAAGCGGTAGTTCGGCGGCCACTCGGAGGTGTTGGGAAACAAACGCATATCTTCTCCTTGGTTGTTCTAGCGGTTCTCATTCTCTCCAACGTTAGAAGGTGGGCGCACGCCGAAGGAGCCCCATGCGGCATCCTCGGGCGCGACCTCCACGGTATCGACCCGCGGATCGTTAGCGAGGGCGCGCAGTTGATTTCCCGCGGAATACACGACGACAGCGTCGACTTTCGCCGGTGTCTCCTCCCCCAGGTCACGGGCCTGCTCAGCCACGCGGTCCAACACGCTATCGATGACGTCGGCGCGCGTGGCGCCAGCGACAGGCTCCGGGACCACAATGGGCGCGGCCAGCCCAACCACGATGGCATCCATGCGCTCGACGGGCTGCAGGGCATCGCTCACGTCCTGCGGAGTCAGCGGTTCGTGAAAATCCACCAAGGCATAGGCCGGCTGGTCCGCCTGCGCTAGTGAGGCCTCCGCGCGCTCGCGGTATGCAGCGGCGGTCTCGGCCCCATCCGGTCCCAGCTGGTCTCCTTGCAGCGCCGTGCGGGGTTGGGTGCCGAAGAGCCCGAAGGCGAGAACCACCACCAGCGCCAGCACGGCCAACAGCATCAGCGCCGCGGTCCGGCGGCGCCGGTAGATGCGCTGGCGCGTGCTCTGCTGCGGGCTCATCCGCGCAAAACCTCCACGGCGTGCTTTAGGTCCTCGGGATAAGGTGCGGTGCATTCAAACCACTTGCCGGTTCCCGGGTGGGTAAATCCGAGCTCTACCGCATGCAGCCACTGGCGGTTAAGTCCCACGCGCTTGGCCAGGTTCGGGTCACAGCCATACATCGGATC
>DXEO01000053.1 GCA_019114925.1 Candidatus Corynebacterium faecipullorum
GCGTGAGCGCACCACCGATGAGCTCGGTGCCGAGGCGGCCGATGGTGACATTGGCATCGGTGTTCGTGGCCTCGGTGCCGCCGCGCTCGTAGCAGACCGGTCCCGGATCCGCACCAGCCGATTGCGGGCCATTGCGCAGGGAACCTGCCTCATCGAGCCAGGCCTCCGAACCGCCACCGGCACCGATGGTGCCGACCTCAATGGACGGGAAGCAGATGGGGAAGCCGTACTCGACCTGCCATTGCTTGGTAATACGAATATCACCTTCGTAGACCAAGGCGATATCGGTGGAGGTACCACCCATCTCCAGGCCAATCGCATTGGAGTAGCCGCAGCGCGTTGCGATGTCCTGCACCGCGATGGCGCCAGCAGCAATGCCCGAAGCAGCCAGGCGGACCGGGTAACGAGAAACCATCTCCGGGGTCATGGAACCACCGCCAGAGTGGAGGAGTAGCAGGTCACCGTCGTAGCCGCCTTCTTCTAACTGGCGGGACAGGCGGTTGACGTAGCCGGAGACCAACGGGGCCAAGACCGCATTGGCGACGGTCGTGGAGAAGCGGTCGTGTTCGAAGATCTCCGGGAGGATTTCGGAGGAGGTGGAAATGGCGGCGTCGGGAAGCTCCTCGCGCAGAATCTCCGCCATGCGCTCCTCGTGGGAGGCATTGGCGTGTGAGTTGATGAAGCAAATCGCCACAGTCTCAATCTTCTTGCGGCGCAGGATGCCGGCGATGCGGCGTGCCTCTGCCTCATCGAGTGGGGTGATTTCTGCTCCGTCAAAGTCGATGCGCTCTTCGACCTCGTAGCGATCGCGGCGGCGGATATAGGGTTCCGGAACATCGTGGTAGGCGTCCCAGAGTTCGTCCTTGGTACCGTCACGGATCTCCAGGACATCGCGGAAGCCCTTCGTGGTGATGAGCGCTGCTGGTGGAAAGCGACGCTGAATCAACGCATTGGTGGCCACCGTGGTGCCGTGGGAGAATACCTCGACCTGGTTGAGCTGGACGTCGGCCGACTTGAGACCGTTCATCACCGCCTTCATTGGGTCATCCGGGGTGGAGGGAACCTTGGCTACCGACAACTCGTGGGTCTCGGTGTTAACAATCGCGACGTCGGTGAACGTTCCGCCGACGTCAACGGATACGCGAAAAGGCTTGGTCTCCGTCATGGTGTGGACCTCTCTTTCAAAGGCTGGTGAATTCGGTTGAGAGGAATCTTGATATGGCACGAGGAGGGGAGCAATGGAGAAACGGTGAATCAAGATGGAAAACGGTGGAGGAAACTCCAAAAAGCCAGGTTAAAGGGCGCTAGAATTACCTGATTAAAAGTAAGATAGGACACTATTTTTCGGAGGATTAAGTGGCGTCACAAGATAATCCGGTGCTGCGGATCGCCGATCTCGTTGTGATGGAGCCGCGGCTGCGCCGCTTGAGCAAGACGCTCGAGGATGAGAATTTTGTGGGGCTGTGCGCCGAGGGCGATGGGGACGTGGCGGGCTGGCTAGTCCTTCCCCGGCCGCAGGGAAGCCCACGCGCCATCCAGCGCCGGCTGGTCGCCGCCGCCGGGGTCATCTTCCTCGACTCCGAGTTCGATGAGCAGGAAATCCTGGACTCGGTAGAGGGAACCGGCGCCCTCCTGTATGGCACCGATGGGATCACCCGCCAGGATATCCGGCGCGCGGTGGATGAGCTTTTGCGGCGCCAGCCCAACCTGGCATCCTGGCGCAAGCTCAGCACCATCGGGCATCTAAGCCCCGGGTTGGTTAACCCGGCGCCGGAGTCCGAGATCCTCGCGCGATTTGCCAGGCTTAGTGGAGATTCCTTGCTGTTGTTGACCGTTGATGGTCGGGTTATTGCCGCCGCCGGCGAAGTGCCCGCGCGCAGTATCGCTCGTTCTCTGTCGGTGGTGGTAAACCACAGCACCACGACCATGCACGTGGGGCGTTGGAAGGTCTTTGCCCGGTGGCTCGACATTGCTGGTGAGAGCCCCTCCTTTGACCACGGATACTGGTTGATCCGAGGGCGGCAGACCAGTCAGGACGCAGACTTCGATGACCCCGCTTTCGCAGCGCTGGAGGAGCTGCTCACCGCTTCCCTCATCGCGCAGAGAAATATCCAGCGCAACCACGTTGCCGAATCGAGCGCGCTGATGGTGGCGTTGTGCGATGAGAATTCGAATAGGGAAGAAGTGGCCACCACGCTGCGCAGGCGGGGCTTCTCGGAACACGCGAAAATGCGCCTCATCGTTTCCGATTCCATCAAGGATTCCTACCGCAGTGATGTGCGCGACAAAGCTTTCGCCGTGGCTCAAGATGCTGGCGTGCCACTGGTGCTGGGATATGTGGCTGGCCGTACCTGCGTGCTGACGACGCAATCGGGTACTGAGACCAAGATTGCGGATGTGCTCTTCGGCTCAGTGGGGCTTTCCGACGGCTTCGATACTGTCGAGGAAGGCCCGCAGGCGTGGCTGCAGGCATTGCTTGCCGCTGTGGTGGTGGAGCGGAAGCATTCCTTGCACCTGCAGAGCATGGAGTTTTCTCAGTGCAGCGCCATTGAGAAGGCGGCGGCGTACCTGGGCCAGCGCGGTTTAGAAGATGCCGTGGGGGACCTCGACCGCGCCATCGGCTCCATTAAAGATGGGGAAGAAATCTTCCACGCTTATGAGGCCGAAAGGTTTTCTGTCGCCCGCGCGGCCAAGGTCGTGGGTGTACATGCCAATACGGTCCGGCACCGGTTGGAGGCACTGGCGGAGCGTATCCGCTTCTCCGATGCAGACCTGGTCCTGTGGGCGCTGTGGAAAGCGCTGCGCCCCCGTATGCAGCACTAAGCGGCTGGATGCGGGGGCACGGAGAAGGGGTGAGAGTAGAGAGTGAGAGGGGGAGTGGGGAGAACTACACCTTCTTCTTGGTGCGTGGGATGGGCTTGCCGGTGATGAGTGCGTGGAGCTTGCCATCGCCGATCTGCATGTCCTCCGGGAGATCCGCGGAATCAACCTCCGTCATGATTTCCCTGATGAAGTCAGACTCGGGGATGGAAGAATTGCGGGCGATGGCGGTGAGCTCGTGCATCTCTTCGTTGGAGAGGTGATTGTCATTCTCAAAGCGCTTTTTGAGAAGCTCGCGCGCGCGGCGGCGCAGGTCCGCCTCGGACTGCAGTTCCCCGCGGTTCTTCAACCAGGCGAAGCCGATGATGAACATGATGGCGATGCCCATGTAGCCCAGAATCGGGTAGACCCAGCCGATGAG
>DXEO01000054.1 GCA_019114925.1 Candidatus Corynebacterium faecipullorum
TGACCACGGGCTAAAACCCGGTTGGCACGAGGTCACCATCCGCGCCCAAGGCGCCGAGGAGGCCAGCGCGGAGGTCCTCATCGTGGACAAGGACACGACCTTCGGTGTGGTCAGCGATATCGATGACACCATCATGGTGACCTGGCTGCCACGCGCCATGATTGCCGCGTGGAATTCCTGGGTCAAGCGCACCAATACGCGCAAACCAGTAGAAGGCATGGCCAGCTTCTACCGAGAGATCTCCCAACAATACCCAGAGGCACCCTTCATCTACCTCTCCACTGGTGCGTGGAATACCTATGACACGTTGGCGAATTTCATGGCGGAAAACGGATTCCCCCGCGGCCCGCTACTCCTGACGGATTGGGGGCCTACACCTACCGGCCTCTTCCGCAATGGCCTGGAGCACAAGCGCGTCCAATTGCGAAACCTGTTCATCGCTTTCCGCAAATTGCGCTGGCTGCTCATCGGTGATGATGGCCAGCACGATCCCTTAACCTATGCCGACGCGGCAGCAGAGCACCCCGACCATGTGGCCGCAGTTGCTATACGCAACCTCACCCCGCAGGAGCAGCTGCTCTCGCATGGTTCGCTCGCTCCCTTGGTGAAGATCAACGAGCAGTCTTCTTTCGATATTCCGCTCATTCAAGGCACCGACGGTAACGCCCTTGCCCGTGCCTACCGCACGCTCAACCTATAGTCCAAAATTCGCTTACCTCTATTACCTAGTTTCTAGAAGGGCAGTTGAACGCCGTACCTGTTGAGGAGCTCCTTGATTTGCTGAGCGTTTGCTATAGCAACACCAGCCGTAATCACAAGTGCACCGATGACTGACGCAACAACTCCCCAGACGCCGGCCTGTGAAGAAAGAAGGTCGGCAGATGTGGATGGCGGGGTACTGTAGTCGCCGTCTTCTCCGATGCGGGCTTTAGAGTGATCCGACGTTGCTCCTAGCGGCAGACAAGCGGCAAGCTCATCAATGGTGTAGAAGGACGATCCTTCTGTGATCGGCTCACAGCCCTCATTGAACGGCACTTCTTTTTCGTTGTAGAGCATGCGCACGAGGGTGTCGCCTCGTTCGTTTTGGAACGCATCCCATTGGATATTAGCTCCCATCGGGGCTACGTGGTCGCCTCTCCATGTGGAATTTTCCCACGTATAAAGCTCACCACGTGGAGTGGCTGTTTCAGAACCTGGAAGCTTTAGGAGGGCAGCCAACGGGATGATGGTCTCGGCATGACCAAACCGATATTCGGCAGCTACGTTGCCTCCAGCGGCGCGGTCCTGGACGCCTTGAATCATATGTTCCAGGAGCGGCTCGTAGTTGTCATAAGAGACAGTCTGTCCTTCAACGGCTGGCCCCTTTTGGTAGTAGTCCTCAACATCTAAGAGGTAAGCAAAGGTTGGCCCACTGGCTTCGTCCATGTAGTGGTCAAAGATCCAGCCCGCCGCTGGTGTCTTTTCTTCATGAGCCAAAGCTGGAGCAATGATGTACAGGTTGTAGAACTGCAAGGCGGCATCCACAATGCCTTCAACCGTCTTGTCATCTTTCTCACGGCCGATAAAAGATATGGATCCATCCTCTAGGCCTGTGATGAAGTCCTCAGTGAAGATCTTGCTCAGGAGGCTACGCGCGGCAGTCTGCGATGCAGGTTTGGCATAAGCCTCTTTAACCCTCGCGTTGAGCTCCTCCGAGTCTTTCCACTCGGAATACTCCTTATAAGACGGAGATTCTTTGTCCTTGTGTGCATACATGAGATCGGTACGCGATTCGATGCTCACGTGGCCATCTTTCATTCCGTCAATCAGGTTATCCGCCAACTCGGGCTTTTCCGCGAGCCATGCTTTAGCAAAGTTCCATCCGGAATCATTAGCGCGATCCTCACCGGAGGAAATGTACTTGACTTTGAGGTCATTCTCTTCGATGGTGTCCATTAACGTAGCGTTGCGCTGCGCATTGCGCTGGCCGATTCCCTGCAGCTCCTCGCGGCCCACGACCGTAAGGTTGCCGTATCCGGCTTCTTGGCCGATGCCGCCAGCCAGTTCCTCATTCACGGCGATCATGGCCTCGACCTGTGGGATGAGGTCCTCCCCGAGCTCCGTGAGTTGGTCGTGTTCCTTGGCGTACTCCAGCATCTGCTGAGCTAGGTCATCATACTTAAAACTTGAAAGCCCACGCGAGCCATGGCGGTTCACGGTGGACGTGTAGATCGGGTGAAAACCAGCGGGTGCTTCAGAATAGCTGGCCCCCTGGGGCTCATAGTGCTGCTTTGTGGAGTAATAGGTCGCAGTATCCGCAGCCAAAGCCGGAACCGGTGTCATTAAACAAGCAACGGCAGAAAGAAGTGCGAGGGCGCGAGAACGCATGAGAATGTTCCTTCTAGAGTTAGTCAATCGGGAGACTTAACTAACCTAAATCGAGAACATGGCTCCAAAGAGACTGGCAGGCAAACTGCAGGTTAAGAATCTCTTGTCCCTATGAGTACCCAAGTGCCCGACCGGCACCATGCCGGTCGGGCACTTTGTCTGCTGCTTTTACTTCCAGACTGCCCGCCCAGAAACAACGTTGGACAAGCGTCTTAATTCACGGTGTGGACAATCATGACATCGCAATCAGACTGACGTGCGACATCCGCCGGAACCGAACCAAGCAGGCGGCCGGTCAGAGAATTGATTCCACGGTTACCAACGATGAGCAGGTCTGCCTTGTTGTCGTTGACAATGGACATCAGGGCCTGAACCGGGGTGCCCGGGCGCACAGCGGTCTCCACCTTCGTCACGCCGAACTTCTCTGCGTGCTCCTTGCCAGAGGCGAGGTTGGCTTGGGCCTTCTCATCGCCAAGAATCGTCACAGAATCCTGGCGCAAAGTCTTGGAAGCCTGCTCCTGATTCTCGTAGTAGGCGCAACCGATGATGAGGGTGGCATCGAAGGCTGCGGCGATCTTGGCTGCGCGCTCCACTGCAAGCAGGGAGGACTTGGAACCGTCGGTGCCGACCACGATCTTGTTGTAATCGCTCATGATGACCTTTCTTCGTTGGCCCCAACCATGAGGCCACCGCTTGACAAAATTTTAAAACTTTTGTGCACCCGCTAGTCTAACAACGCTGGCGCGTTCACGTCGATCAGCGCGCACGAGGCTCAGCGCGCCATGCTCTGTCTTAGTCAGTGGTGTTGACCACCACGACATCGGCGTGGGCTTTACGCGTGATTTCAGTCGCTACAGAGCCAAAGACGCGGCCCCGTACCGAATGAATTCCCTTGTTGCCCACCACGAACATATCCACGTCGTAGTCCTTGCCCACCTCGAGGAGCGAATTCACAGGATCACCGGACTTAGCAATGATTTCAATGCGCTTCGCGCCCTCACCGTGCGCAATCTCCGCGGCATTGTTAAGGAAGCTTTCCGACATCTCTTCGCTCACCACCGGTACTCGGGCGTCTTCCGCGTTCGGGGCACCGAGCATCGAACCCGAGTGGTTATAGAAAGCGGACACGATAATCAGTGTCGCGTCATAAGCGCGCGCCATGGATGCGGCAGATCGGACAGCGCGCATGGAAGTCTGCGAGCCATCGGTTCCGACGGCGATGACGTTGTAGCTCAGCATAATTCTCCTTATAAACAGCGATTAATCCTTAACAGTATGACACGGTCTTCTCCGCAGAGACGGGTTTTACCCGCACATTGAGTGGGCAGCAAAACTCTGCGGCCTAGCGTGCGCAATTAAATCCCGGCCTCCTTAAGACCGCGTTGCTCCTTCTTCAGATCAGCGATCTCATCGCGCAAGCGTCCTGCTAGCTCGAATTTGAGCTCACGGGCTGCCTCGCGCATTTGGGTCGTCAGGTCGTCGATAAGCGCCTGCACCTCGTCGGCAGCCATGGAGGACACATCCGGCTTGTCGACGAGCGCCGTGGGATCCGCGTCCTGGCCCTGCTCGTCGGCGTTCTCATAGACCTGGTCCAAAATATCCGCGATCTTTTTGCGCAGCGGCTGCGGGTCGATGCCGTGCTCCCTGTTATAGGCAATCTGCTTCTCACGGCGGCGCTCGGTCTCCTCGATGGCCTCCTGCATCGAATCCGTAATCTTATCCGCATACATGATGACCTCACCGGACACATTTCGGGCGGCGCGGCCAATCGTCTGAATGAGTGAGGTGGTGGAGCGCAGGAAACCTTCTTTATCGGCATCCAAGATGGCAACAAGTGAAACTTCAGGAAGGTCGAGGCCCTCACGCAGCAGGTTGATACCCACGAGGACATCGAACTCACCCAGACGCAGTTGGCGCAGCAGCTCCACGCGCTGCAACGTGTCAATATCCGAGTGGAGGTAGCGCACCTTGATGCCGTGTTCCAGCAAATAGTCCGTGAGGTCCTCTGCCATGCGTTTGGTCAAGGTCGTGACTAGGACGCGCTCCTGCTTCGCGGTGCGGGCGCGGACCTCATCGATGAGGTCATCAATCTGGCCCTTGGTGGGCTTGACCGTCACCTTGGGATCTACCAGGCCTGTGGGGCGAATGACCTGTTCCACGAACTCGCCGCCGGAGGCCGTCATTTCGAAATCGCCTGGCGTGGCCGACATGTAGACGGTTTGGCCCACGCGCTCCTCAAACTCATCGAAGGTCAAGGGCCGGTTGTCTACAGCAGAAGGAAGACGGAAGCCGAATTCCACGAGGTTGCGCTTGCGGGCCATATCGCCCTCAAACATGCCGCCAATCTGCGGGACGGTCACGTGAGACTCATCGATGATGGTGAGGAAGTCCTCTGGGAAATAGTCCAGGAGTGTTGCCGGCGCGGAACCAGCGGGGCGTCCGTCAACGTGGCGCGAATAGTTCTCAATGCCGGAGCAAAAGCCCACCTGCTCGATCATCTCAAGGTCATATTCGGTACGCATGCGCAGGCGCTGCGCTTCGAGCAACTTGCCGCGGTTCTCTAGCTCCGCGAGGCGCTCCGCGAGTTCCTCCTTGATGTCCTCGATGGCACGGGCCATGCGCTCTGGGCCAGCTACATAGTGTGTTGCGGGGAAGATCCGCACCCCATCAACTCGCTCCAGTACGTCGCCCGTCAAGGGGTGGATGTAGTAGAGCTCGTCCACGTCATCGCCGAAGAATTCAATGCGCACCGCGCGCTCTTCATAGGCGGGGATAATATCCACGGTATCTCCCTTGACGCGGAAGGTTCCACGCGTAAAGCCCACGTCATTGCGCTCATACTGAATATCCACGAGCAAGCGCAGGAAGCGATCGCGGTCGATCTCCTCCCCTTCCTCCAGTACAACGGAGCGATCAAGATAAGACTGCGGGGTGCCCAAACCATAGATACAAGACACAGAAGACACCACAACCACATCACGGCGGGATAAAAGAGCTGACGTGGCGGAGTGGCGGAGGCGCTCCACGTCCTCGTTAATAGAGGAATCTTTCTCAATATAGGTATCTGTCTGCGCGATATAGGCTTCCGGTTGGTAGTAGTCGTAATAGGAGACGAAATACTCCACCGCGTTGTTCGGGAGAAGCTGGCGCAGCTCATTCGCCAACTGTGCCGCCAGCGTTTTATTAGGCGCCATCACTAGTGTTGGGCGCTGCTGTTTTTCGATGAGCCACGCAGCGGTCGCGGACTTACCCGTACCTGTGGCACCCATGAGAACAACGTCGCGCTCGCCGCGGCTCAGCCGCTCATCCAGTTCCGCGATGGCGGCGGGCTGGTCGCCAGCGGGCTGGAATTCGGACTCAACACGGAACTCGGCTGAGCGCCGCTCGATTTCGCCAACAGGGCGATGTTCGGAAACGGGCAAGATGGGGTGTTCAGCAGCAAAAGCCATGCTGACCAGTCTAACGCGCCCAGCACGAAACCTGCTAGGTCCCACAGGTTGGGCTATCTATATCATCTGTGCCTGCGGACCGAGACCTCACTCCGGCTTAGGGCAACACCGCGCGCGTCCTGCGCAACCACAGTTCAAGCTCACCCGTGGTTTCCCACAACGCATAAATCGGGGAACTGTTGGGCTCCATCGCTGTGTTGATTTTCTTACGCAGCCAGGCCCGGGTCTGCGGTGTGCGCAATACTTTGACGTCATCCGCGCTAATTCCAGCAGGGAGCCTATCTTCAGGCGTGGTGGCCAATGCTCCCAAAGCGATGATTACCCCAGCATCATCAACATCGATGGGAGCTTCCATGCAGCTTTTCTTAAACGTATCGAGATCGAAGGAGCCGTCACGGATTGCCGCGAGCACCTCGCACGCGGCGTGATTATCAAAAGGGCCAACATCCCACGTTCCCATGAAGGTGCAGATTAAACAGGGAAAGTAAACGGGGCAAGAGCACAAGGTAAACTTTGGCCGCCATATCCTTTAAAAGTTGGCGCTCTCCTTTAGAATCGGCTGACATGCCCTTCCTCCCCTAGCCAGAGCATTGGGCATTACTGGACGGGCCGAGATCTTATAACTCATCACCTCAGGCGGCTGGCGCCACAGGCCAATGTGATTGTTTTTCTTAGCCCGTAGCGCCGCCTGCCCCGAGGGAAGCGCGGAGCTTTTCGACAACTCCGTCTACCTGCGCGTCAAGTTCTTCGCGGGCGCCGTTGTTATCAATGATGAAATCAGCAGCGGCGCGGCGCACATCGTCTGGGATCTGCGCGGCTATCCGGCGGCGCGCATCACCCTCATCCAGCCCGCGATAGTTCACGAGGCGGCGCACCCGCTCCTCCGCATCAACGTCAACAACGATGGTGGCTTCCATATCTTTATGCAGACCTTTATCGACGAGGAGCGGCATGTCATAAACCACGAAATCAGCCCCCGCGCGGCGCGCGGCGGCGAAGCGGGCCTGGGTTTCCTCCTGAATACGTGGATGCGTAATGGAATTGAGGAGATCGGTCTGCTCCCGGCTGGCGAAGGCGCGGGAAGCCAGAAGCCCACGATCGAGGCTCCCATCGGCTTGAAGGATATCCTCCCCGAAAGCATCCGCTAACTCAGCGAGCGCTGGCTGCCCCGGTTCCACGATATCCCGGGCTATTTGATCGGCATCCACTACTACCCAACCGTGGCGCAGAAGAAGCTGCGCTACTGTCGATTTTCCGCTGCCGATACCACCGGTGAGTCCAATGAGTTTCATACCGGCTTAGGATACGCGAAAGGCCGCCCCTCCCACAGCGGGGAGAAGCGGCCTGTGCTTAAAGAACGAGATTCTCGGGCGCATCGGCTTTGCCGATGCGAGGGAGTTTAGTTCTTAGTTGCCAGCGAGCTTGTCGCGCAGAGCAGCGAGCTGCTCGTCGGATGCGAGGGAGCCGCCAACCTCTGCCTGAGAATCGGATGCCGGAGCTGCATCCTGAGACTCGGAAGAGTAGTTGGAGTTAGCAGCGGACTCAGCAGCCTCAGCAGCTGCAGCACGGTTGCGCTCGATCTGAGCGGTGTGCAGGTTGAAGCGACGCTCGGACTCGGCGTAGCGAGCCTCCCAAGCCTGGCGCTGCTCGTCGTAGCCCTCGAGCCACTCGTTGGTCTCCGGGTCGAAGCCCTCCGGGAACACGTAGTTGCCCTGCTCGTCGTAGGAGTCAGCCATGCCGTACTTGGACGGATCGAACTCGTCGGTGTAGTCCTCGTCTGCCTGCTTAACAGACAGGGAGATGCGGCGGCGCTCGAGGTCGATGTCGATGACCTTGACCATGACTTCCTGGCCAACGTTGACAACCTGGTCCGGAACCTCCACGTGGCGCTGAGCCAGCTCGGAGATGTGGACGAGGCCCTCGATGCCCTCCTCGACGCGAACGAAGGCGCCGAACGGAACGAGCTTGGTGACCTTGCCCGGGACGATCTGGCCCACAGCGTGGGTGCGGGCGAAGACGCGCCACGGATCCTCCTGGGTTGCCTTCAGGGACAGGGACACGCGCTCGCGGTCCAGGTCGACGTCGAGAACCTCGACGGTGACCTCGTCGCCCACGGTAACAACCTCAGACGGGTGGTCGATATGCTTCCAAGACAGCTCGGAAACGTGAACCAGACCGTCGACACCGCCGAGATCGACGAAGGCGCCGAAGTTGACGATGGAGGAGACAACGCCCTTGCGGACCTGACCCTTCTGCAGCTGGTGCAGGAAC
>DXEO01000055.1 GCA_019114925.1 Candidatus Corynebacterium faecipullorum
TAGATGAAGTGAGAAAGGTGAGGGTTCCCTCGCAAACGGCGTGTTGGATGCATGGCTGTCAGTGTAGCGGCCACGTTTTTCTGTGGTTGGCCGGCGTGTGTCAATTAAAAAGCCCCGCCCCTAGGGTGTTGGGGCGAGGCTCGGTTTATGTGGTTTTATTCGGATGCTTCTGCCAGCCATCCCAGGCTGTAGAGGAAGAGTTCGGCATCTACGAGATCTTCATCGTTGGGGAAGGTGCCCGTGAGTGTGGCGTAGGACTCTTCGATGTCCTTGTGGGTGGCTGGGATGAGACCGTGCTTGAGCAGATCTTCAGCAATGTGCGACACCAGCGGCGCCGGGTGCACCGTGTCAAGGTTGATTCCGGTGGCACTCTTGAATTCGTTAGTGATGGCGGAAAGGAATCCGGTCAGGGTATTCATTTGGCTCACCTCTCTATTTCTTGTCGTAATGATGCGGCTGTCCGCATCATGGGGTTGAACCAACTATATAGCTAAACTCCGCCAAAAGCTAGCTTTCGTTCACGGCGAGTTAACTTTTAGTTAACCTAGTGTGAAATATGAGGTGAGAAACGAGCGCCTTTTTAAGCCTCAATAGGCAGCCAGGCGTAGCCATATGGCCCGAGCTCCACAGGGCCCAAGTCGACGGTCTGATCCGTGAAGTTGTGCAGGCACAACAACTCACCGCGCTGGAATCCCAGAACGCCCGTCCGACCGGTTTCCACGGCTTCGAAAGGTGCGGTGCCGAGTTCTGGATGCGCCTTACGCTGCTGGATCAGGCCGCGGAGGCGGTGGAGGAGCGAGGAGTCGTCGGCAAGCTGCTCTTCCACTGAAACCCCAACACCGCCGACGATGGGCCGGCGCGTCTGGGCGGAGGTGCTGAACCCTGCACCCTCGCCGGGTGCCCACTGCATGGGTGTGCGCACGGCATCGCGGTCGGGCAATTCGGGGGCATCGTTCATGCCAATCTCATCGCCGAAATACAAGAAAGGCGCGCCGGGCAGAGTCATGAGAAGTGAATAAAAAAGCTCAATCTTGCGGTAATCATTGCCCAGCAGCGGCGCGAGGCGCCGCGCGATGCCCACGTGGGCGCGCATCTGATCATCGGGCAGGTAGTGCTGGTACATGATCGCGCGCTGGTCCTCGTTGACCATCTCCAGGGTCAGCTCGTCGTGGTTGCGCAGGAAGGTGCCCCACTGACAGCCCTGGGGAAGCTCTGGAAGCTCCGCCATGATGTCATAGACCGGAGTGGCGTCCCCCAGCGCGAGGGCTTGGTAGAGGCGCGGCATCACCGGGAAATTGAACACCATGTGGAAGCGATTGCCCGTGCCATAAAACTCCATGGTTTCTTCGGGCGGCTGGTTAGCCTCCGCGATCATGATGGCCTCGGGGTAATTCTCGTCGATGAAGGCGCGGACCTTCTCCACAAACTCGACCGTCTCTGGCAGAGACTCGCCGCCCACCCCATCACGCTCGTACAGGTAGGCGATGGCATCGAGGCGGAAGCCGTCCACACCTTTGTCCAGCCAGAAGGAAAGAATTTTGAATACTTCTTCGTGGACCTTCGGGTTGTCGTAGTTCAGGTCCGGCTGGTGGGAGTAGAAGCGGTGGAAATAGTACTGCTTGCGCTCTGGGTCCCACGCCCAATTCGAGGTCTCCGTATCGGTGAAGATGATGCGGATCTCGGGGTAGCGCAGAGGATCATCGCCCCACACGTAATAGTCCCCATAGGGCCCTTCCGGATCGGTGCGGGAGGCCTGGAACCACGGGTGATCGGTGGAGGTGTGGTTGAAGGCTAAATCCGTCATGAGGCGCATGCCGCGCGCGTGGAGCTCGGCGACGAGCTCGTCGAAGTCTTCCATCGTGCCGTAGTCAGGGTGGATGGAGTAGTAATCGGCGATGTCATAGCCGTCATCGCGTAGCGGGGAGGCATAGAACTGGGAGAGCCACAAGCAGTCGACGCCGAGCCACTTGAGGTAATCCAGCTTCTCAATAACTCCACGCAGCGTGCCAACGCCTTCGCCGTGGGTGTCTTTGTACGAGCCCACGAGGGCCTGGTAGAAAATGGCGTTATCGTGCCAGGTCATCGGAGATCCTTCCGTTTGGCCCGCCACAGCAGATACTCCGCCAGGCACAGCGCGCCCGCGAGGAGCCCCGGCCAGATGGCGGGGGAGGGGTGGAAAAGGTTGAGGACTGCTTGCACCAGCGCCAGGAAAGCAAAGAAGCCAACGAATCCCAGCGCGGTGTCCCATAGCAGTTCACGGCGCATTAAGCCTTGACACCTCCGGCGGTGAGGCCGGCGACGATGCGGTGCTGGAAGATGAGCACCATGATGATGAGCGGAATCGTCACCAGCGCGCCCGCGGCCATGGTGGCTGCATAGGGGTACTCGAAGGCCGAGGGGCCCGAGAAACGCGCGATAGCCACGGTCACCGGCTCAGTAGCAGTGGTGGATAGCTGCTTGGCCAGCATGAACTCGTTCCACGTCGTGATGAAAGCGATGATGGCGGTGGTAAACAGCGCGGGCGCGGCCAAGGGCAGCAGTACGAGGCGGAAAGCCTGACCACGGGAAGCGCCGTCCACGCGGGCAGCCTCCTCCAGCTCCCAGGGCAGCTGACGGAAGAAGCTCAGCAGCGTGTAGACAGTCAGGGGCAGCGCGAACGAGATATTCGGAATGATCATCGCGCGGTAGGTGCCAATCCACTCGAGGTTGCCAAAGAGCTGGAAAAGCGGGGTCACCAACGCGATGGCCGGGAACATCGAGGCGGCCAGGATGATACCGGTGACAATACCTTTGCCCGGGAAGTCATAGCGCGCTAGTGCATAGGCGGTGAATATGCCGATGAGGACCGCCACAGCGGTCGTAACCAGAGAGATGATCAAGGAATTGCCCAAGGCATTGAGAAAGTCATTGCCTTTGTCTGTGGCCAGTGCATCCCGGAAGTTATCCAAGGTCACGTGCGTGGGCCACGGGGTGGTATCAAAGGTATGGGACTTGTGCCGCAAGGCCGTGACAACCATCCAGTAGAAGGGTGCGAGCCCCCAGAACATGATGAAGAGGATGCCGAGGTAGTGGCCAAGCTTTTTCATGACTTCTTCTCCTTCTTCTGGCGAGCAGTACCGGAGATATCAGCGCCGAGGAAGCGCACCAAGATGAACGCGACGGTGAAGATAAGCAGGAAGATGAGTGTGGACAGCGCGGAGGCCGAGTTGAAGTGGCCCTGGCGCATGTCTTCCACCACCAGCTGGGAAATGGTGGCCGTCGGGGAATTGGAGGAGGCGGAGATCATGATGACCGGCAGGTCGTACATGCGCAGCGCGTCCAGCGTGCGGAAGAGGATGGCCACCATGAGTGCGGGCCGCACCAGCGGCAGGGTAATGGTGAAGAAGGTTTGGATGCGCGAGGCGCCGTCCACGCGGGCCGCGTCATAGACATCGCGCGGAATCATCTGCAGGCCCGCCAGGATGAGCAGCGCCATGAACGGGGCTGTCTTCCACACATCGGCGATAATCACCGCGAGGCGGGCATAAAACGGGTCCGTAGTCCACGCAATGCGCGAGCCGATGAGCGCGTTGACGATGCCGTCCGGCGCGAACATGAACTGCCACAGCTTCGCGGTGACTGCGGTGGGTATGGCCCAGGGGACGAGTACCGCCGCGCGCACGAGACCGCGACCGCGGTATTCGCCGTTCATCACCAGCGCCATGAACATGCCCAAAATCGTTTCCAGGGTCACCGTGACCACGGTGAAGAAGAGCGTGATCTTGAGCGCTGGCCAGAAATCAGTGGCGATGATGCCGTCCGGGCACGTGCTGGCTTGGCCGGTGGCAGACATACAGCGATTGGTGATCCAGTACAGGTAGTTCTCGAGGCCCGCGAATGTGCCTTCCTCGAATACACCCGTGGTCGGGTTAAGCCGCTTGTTGCCCTGGAAGGACAACATCACAGCGCGCACGATGGGATAGCCGATGACCACGGCCAGCGCTATCAGCGCCGGTGCGATGAGCGCAGCGACGCGCAGATACTGTCTGCGGGGCTGCGCGGTAGCCGGTGCTCCAGCCATGCGGTGCCTGCCTTTCTGATTTATAGGGGAGGGATTATCGGGGGTTGCGGAAAATCATAGCGGGTGGCTTAGACATTCATTAGAACAAAGCCAGATCAAAGAAGGAGGCGCGGGCAAGTCACGTGGACTTACTCGCGCCCCCATTTCACGCTGGGAAGATTAACCTTGGGAGGCTGCCTCGATGGCTGCCTTCATGTCCTTCGTAGCGTCATCGACGGACTTGTCGGCGGTCAGAGCGGCGTAGGCGTTATCCTGCACGGCCTTGGAGATGGCGGTGTAGAACGGGGAGACCGGACGCGGAGCGGCGTTCTCCAGGGACTCCTTGAGGGCCGGAAGGTACGGGAACTCCTCGACGAGGGACTCATCGTCGTAGATGGAAGCCAGCACCGGCGGGAAGGAAGCCTCAGCGAAGGACTTCTGGTTCTCCTCGTTGATGATGAACTTCATGAAGTCCAGGGCCGTAGCCTTGTGCTCGGAGTTGATGTTGATGCCGTTGTTGTAGCCGCCGAGCGTGGAGACACCGACGCCGTCCTTGCCCACCAGCGGCTGGACCTCAAACTTCACGCCAGCCTCTTCGGCATTGGTGTACATGTACGGCCAGTTGATGGCAAAAGCGGTCTTGCCCTCAGTGAAAGCGAGGTTGGTCTCCTCCTCCGTTGTGGCGGCTGAGTCCTTGGAGATGGTGCCGTCTTCGTAGGCGTCGACAAGCGCCTGCAGGCCTTCCTTCGCCTCGTCCGAGTCAACGGCGACGTTGCCCTCGTCATCCAGGATGGAGCCGCCCCAGCCCTCGATGAAGCCGGCGGTGTTCACGGTGAGGCCCTCGTACTGCTTGAGCTGGGTGGTCAGGCAGGAAGCATCATCCTTGATGGCCTCGCAGGCAGAAGCGATGTCCTCGAACTTTTCCGGAGCCTTGTCCGCCAACTCGGTGTTGCGGAAGAGCAGCTGGCCGTTGGTG
>DXEO01000056.1 GCA_019114925.1 Candidatus Corynebacterium faecipullorum
TTTGAGCTGGAGACGAGACTTGAACTCGCAACCTACGCATTACAAGTGCGTTGCGCTACCAATTGCGCCACTCCAGCACCGCGGCTAATCCGCTATGGGAATCGTACCTGAGCCCACCCCATAGAATGAAAGCCAGGGTGTCTGCGCTGCAAAAAAGTACGCGCGAAAGGCGCGAAAAGCACTGGCAGGTGCATAAATCGGCGGCAGTTACTAAAGTGCTGATTTACCGAACCCAGAAGTGTTGTTGAGGTCTATCTTTTCCGTGTCTGTTCTTTCATCCTTGCGCCAGCGCCTGCTGTACCGTTCGGCGCCCGTCGCCACCATCGACGCCGCAAAGGCCGCACCACCGCCCTCCCCTCTTGCCCCTGTTGATCTCACCGATCCGGCCCAGGTCACCGGTGTTATGGAGATCGCCGCACGCGTTGGTGAAATCCTCATCGCGGCGGGCTCAGCCAATACCGACGTGCAGGCCCAGATTCACCTCGTCGCATCCTCCTATGGTCTGCACTACTGCCACGTGTCGATTCTGATGAACACCATCACTATCCACACTGCCATCGGCACCGGTCCGGATCGGCACAACCTCCACGTCTTCCGCGTGGCTCCGAGCATCGCCGTGGACTTCACCAAACTCTCCGCCGTCGACCGGCTCATCCGCTCCATCCACTCCGGTGCGACCCCACCGGCGATGGCGGAGAAAATCCTGGATGACATCGACGCCATGAAGAATCCCTACTCCAAGACCACCATCGTCAGCGCCTGGGGTGCCATGGGTGGATTCATCGCCGTGATGCTGGGCGGTGACCTTCTCGTCGGTGTTGTCACCTTCCTCATTTCGGCACTCATTATGGGCACGAACATGTTTCTGGCGGACTATCGCTTGCCGCCCTTTTATCAGAACCTCGTCGGCGGTCTACTCGCCGTTGTCCCCGCAGCCATCCTCTACAACATCTTCGCGGGATTTGGCATCCAGATGCTGCCTTCCCAAATCATCGGTTCCGGCATCATCGTGCTGGTGGCGGGCCTGACCTTGGTGCAGTGTTTGGTGGACGGGATCACCCGCGCCCCCGTGACCTCATCCGCCAAGTTCTTTGAGGCTCTCATGTCCACCGGCGCAATCATCGCCGGCGTTGGTCTAGGTATCCAGGTGGCGGCGTGGTTGGGCTTCAGCCTGCCGCCGCTGGCGACACTCGCCCCGCCCGTCTATCACCAGATCCCCCTTCTGGTGCTGTGCGGTGGAATCGGTTCGGCTGCCTTCGCACTAGCGCTGGGAGCCTCGTGGTCTGAGGTCACCATCTCCGGGCTCACCGCAGCCGCCGGTATGGTTTTCTACTATTTCCTCGTCGTCTTATTGGGCGTCGGAGCTGTCGTCGCCTCCGGTATTTCGGCCGTGGCGGTCGGCCTCGCCGGTGGTCTCCTCTCCCGCCGCTACATGATGCCGCCGCTCATCACCATGATCGTGGGCTATACCCCCATGCTGCCGGGTCTGACTTTGTACCGCGGCATGTACGCCATGCTCAACGAACAGCTCATTACCGGCCTGACCAACCTGGCCAGCGCCCTCGCCATTGCCGGTGCCCTAGCCGCTGGCGTGGTCTTCGGCGAGCGAGTAGCCCGCCGCCTGCGCCGCCCGCAATACTTCCGGCCTTATAACTCGATCAAGCGCTTGGGCACGTTCTCCTTCTCACGTGCCACCCGCTTGGCGCAGCGCGCCCGCATTCCGCGCGTTCCCCTATCGCCCTTCGCTCCGCGTCACAACCTGCCGGCCCCACCGCCGCAGTACGGCCCCAAACCGCCGACGCCTGCACAGCAGGCGCGCTTCCAGCAGGGCGATGCTGTCACGGACATGTGGCCCGTCACCACGCAATTTCCAGCGCAGCGCCCCACCTACACGGTGCCTGGCAAAGATGACCCGAGCGCCCCAACGAACTCGCAATAGCGTAGAATAGCCGGTCTGAAAGCTTTCACACTTCATCCTAGGAGGACTCCGTGCCACCAAAGGTCACAGATACTCAGCCCGCCGCTGATCAGACTCATACAGTAGAGGAAGAGACCGCCCGCGCCGCGCGTCGCGTCGTCGCCACCTATGCGGAGGATTTCCTCGACGGCGTGACCCTCATGTCGATGCTGGGCGTCGAACCAGAAGGCTTGGTCCACCGCAAGGTTTTGGCTGAGCAAGCCGATGCCGCTCCGAAGAAGAGCAGCAAGAAGGCAACGAAGAAAGCCTCCAAGAAGGCCACTAAGAAGTCGACGAAGAAGGCTACGAAGAAAGCCACCAAGAAGGCCACTAAGAAGTCGACCAAAAAGGCTACCAAGAAGGCAACTAAAAAGGCCGCGAAGAAGGCCTAGTTATGTCTGGGCGCAGCAATAGCTTCGTAGTCGTAGCCAACCGGCTGCCGGTGGACCTCGAAACCGCCGCCGACGGCACCCGTGAGTGGAAGGCCTCCCCGGGCGGCCTCGTCACCGCGCTCTCCCCTGTCCTAGAAGAACACCAGGGCTGCTGGGTGGGCTGGCCCGGCGTGGCCGACGAAGCTCCCGAGCCTTTCACCACCGACAACGGTGTCCTGCTTCACCCGGTACGCCTCACGAATGAGGATTTTGAGGCCTTTTACGAGGGTTTTTCCAATGCCACCCTGTGGCCTCTTTATCACGATCTCATCGTCACCCCCATCTATAACCGCGATTGGTGGGAAACCTACCGCGAGGTCAACCTGCGCTTTGCTAACGAGGTAGCGGCCGTCGCTGCGGAGAATGCCACGGTGTGGGTGCAGGACTATCAGCTGCAGCTCGTGCCTGGCATCCTGCGCCAGCTGCGCCCCGATCTCACTATCGGTTTCTTCCTCCACATCCCCTTCCCTTCCCCGGATCTCTTCCGCCAGTTGCCGTGGCGTGAGGAACTGGTGCGGGGGCTTCTCGACGCCAACCTGATCGGCTTCCACCTCGAATCCAACGCACGCAATTTCTTGGAGCTGGCCCGCACCCAGGGCCTCACAGTTGAAGGCGAGGTCAGCACCCGCGAGGTCACCGCGCGCATCGTGACGAATAGCGGTCATTCCGTCGGGGTCGGCGCCTTTCCCATTTCCATTGCGGCGAGTGAGTTCGCTGAGGGCGGTGATGCTGAGGACGTCGCCCAGCTCCGCGCTGAGTTGGGCAACCCCACACACGTCATTTTGGGTGTGGACCGCTTGGATTACACGAAGGGCATCCTGCAGCGCCTCACTGCCTTCGAGGAACTCCTCGAGACCGGCGCTCTGAACCCGGACGCGGTGACCTTCGTCCAACTAGCTACTCCCTCGCGCGAGCGCATCGATCACTACCGCGCCACGCGCTCGAAGGTGGAGGAAGCCGTGGGCCGCATCAACGGACGCTTTGGGCGTTTAGGAGCACCCGTGGTGCATTACCAGCACAGTTCCGTCCCGAAAGACGTACTGCGGCGCTACTACCGGCTCGCGGACATCATGCTGGTCACGCCATTCAAGGACGGCATGAATCTGGTGGCCAAGGAATACGTGGCTTCCCACAGCGATGGCTCCGGCGCGCTCGTGCTCTCCGAATTCGCGGGCGCTGCAGCAGAGCTTACCCAAGCCAACCTGTGCAATCCCTTCGATATCGAGTCCATCAAGCGCGCGCTACTCTCCGCGGTCAAGGCACTGGAGGAATCTCCTGCGACCATGCGCGAGCGCATGATTGCTATGAACGAGCAGGTGCGTCAGCACGATATCGCGCTGTGGTCGCAGTCCTTCCTCGGTGCACTGAGCCAGGAGGAAGAATGATGCGACGCCAGCCCGCCGCAGCGCTGAGCACCGTGCTCACCACGGCGCTGCTCGCACTTGGCCTGAGCGGGTGCGGCTCTGCTGAGGAGGAACCTGCTTCGCGCGGTGATGAGCGCATCCTGGGCAAGGATTGGCAGGTCATTAACCTCTATACATCGCCGGATGCCCCTTCCTCCCTCCCCGCCGATACCGCGCAGGTGCCGCACATGAGCTTCGGTGAACACACTGCCGTGGGCTCGACCGGCTGTGTCTCCTTCACCGCAGAGGTTTCCTTCCACAAGGATGACAAAGCCTCCACGATCTGGGAGGGCGACGTGATGCGGGTAGAGAAAGCCACTTATGAGAATCCGCCGCGCAGCGTTGACTGCGAGGGCTCGATGCTGTGGGCCGATTCGCTCATGCGCAACCTCATCGCCGAAGGCCATGAATTCGACTTCGCGCTCAACCCCAACAACCAACTCGTTTTGACCTTGCGCACCGACAAGGTGGACTCACCGATCATCCGCATGGCTTCGCTGTAGCTCCGAAGTTTTCGGCGCTAGGGTGGGGAGCATGATTGATGCACTCGCCTCCGCTGAACACCTCGCGGTTGTGTCCGACTTCGATGGCACCTTAGCCGGCTTCGCGCGCAACGCCTACGCGGTGCGCCCGGAGCAGCGCTCGCTCGATGCCCTGGCCGCCCTAGCGCAGCTCCCCCATACCACCGCCGCGGTGCTTTCCGGCCGGCACCTCGAGGGACTAAAGCAGGTATGCCCGCTGCGCGAGCCGGTGCTTTTCGGCGGCTCGCATGGAGCCGAATCCTCGTGGGAGGACTCCGCGCTCACTCCGGAGATGGAAGCTCACCTGGCTAAGAAGGAAGCAGAGCTCAAAGAAATCATTGCCCGCCACCCCGGCGCGGAATTGGAAATAAAGCCCTTCCAGCGCGTGCTGCACCTGCGCGCACTGGAATTGCAGGACCCGGACGCCGCGGCCGTAGCCTATGCGGAGGGAGAGGCCCTAAGCGCCGATGGTTTCCCCAAGACTGCGGGCAAGTGCGTCGTCGAGTTTTCCGCAACGCAGGCCACGAAGGGCACGTGGATTGAGAAGCTACGCCGGCGCGCCGGGGCCACAGCGGTGGTCTTTTTAGGGGATGACACCACTGATGAGGACGGTTTCGCCGTGCTCAACCAGCCGCCGGACCTCGGTGTCAAGGTCGGTGAGGGCGCAACGCAGGCAGCTTTGCGCGTGCCCGATATCGCGGCGGTGACGGAGTTCCTCGAAGAGCTCGCCGCCGCCCGCGCGCAGCACAGCGCCTAGGCCCCAGCCGGAGCCACGGTCCGCCCGGGATGGAAGGTGGTCTCCAACAATGCCCGCGGCACCTCGCCACGCCCCTCGATGAGGCGGGCCAGCATGCGCCCGGCTGCCGCCCCCTTCTCCTTATTCGGCTGCACGACGGTGCTCAGCCCCAGCGCCAAGGCGGGCGCAATGCCGTCGAAGCCAGTGACAGAAAGCTGCTCGGGCACCGCGATTCCATGATCGCGGGCATAAGCGATTACACCGAGCGCCATCGAGTCCGTCGTACACAACACCGCGGTGAGATCCGGGTGCCTAGTCAGCAATTCCTCCGCGGCCGCATAGGCTGTGTGCGGATCATTGATATGGCGCGCCACCACGGGGATATGTGCAGGATCGAGGCCGGCTTGCTCAAAGACGTCGAGCGCACCCAACACACGTGAGCGCTGCACGTGCATATCCGCCGCGGCCAGTTGCGCGGCCGTCACTTCGCCATCGAGGCGCTCGCGGTGTAGGCGGATGGCGAGGATGCCGATGCGGGTATGGGAGGCGTCGACAAGCGCCTGCGCCGCCGGGGCAATCGCGGCGCGGTCGTCGATCCCCACGAAGGGCAAGCCCGAATCCGTGGGCTGGTCACACACCACCACCGGCAGGCCGCGGCGTTGCACGGCTTCAAGGTAAGCATCACCCGCCGCCACGGAATAGACCACAAATCCATCAACCGCCGCCGACCCTACAAGCTGCGCTGCCTGAGCGTCATTAGGAGCACCGGCGGTATCCGGTCCGGCAGGAATGAGAGTCAACGTCGTGCTCGCCCCCGCCGAGGCCTCCGCCATGCCGGCGAGGAAATCCACCGAGGCCATGTCCTCGAAGGCATAGGACAGGTGCTCGGTGAGCAGGACGCCCAGTGAACCCTGGCGGCGCGTGCGCAAGCTGCGTGCGGTGGGATCCGGGCCCGTGTATCCACGCTCAGCCGCCGCGGCGAGGATGCGCTCCCGAGTGGCAGGCGCCAGCTGGTCCGGCCGGTTATACGCGTTAGACACCGTGGTGGGCGAAACCCCAAGTTCAGCGGCCAGGGAGGCCAGCGTCGTGCTGCGTTTGGACATGACGGTAAGACTACCCGTTTTCAACCCATTATCATTTGACAACAATTTTCACTAAAGCGTAGAAATAGGGACATGACCACTTCCATCTCACGCCGTGCTTTCCGACGTCCCGCCGCCCTCCTCTTCGCTGCCACCCTGGGCGCCGCCACGCTGAGCGCCTGTTCCTCCAGCGGCGATAACGCCGATGGCGGCTCGGATGCCGGTTCCGACAAGGAGACAATCCAGGTCATCGCCGCGACCTCCATCTGGGCCGATGTGGCCCAGGCAGTCGTCAACACCGCGCAGACCGACGTGAACATCGACGTCCACCCCATCGTGAGTGGCAACAGCGTGGACCCGCACCACTTTGAGCCCACCGCCGCGGATATCGCCCGCGCCAACGAGGCCGACGTCATCATCGCCGGTGGCGGCGGCTACGACGCATGGCTTTACCAGGCTGTGAAGAACCAGGACCAGATCATTCACGCGCTCCCGCTTACCGCGCATGACCACGGTGATCATGACCATGACGAACATGCGCATGAAGAGGAACACGACCATGACGAGCGTGCGCATGACCATGCGCACGAACACGAGCATGAAGGCCAGACCGTGACCATGGACGAGGCCAAGAAGATCGCCGCCGAGCACCCCGAGCAGATCACCAACATCGATGGCAACGAGCACGTGTGGTACGACGCCGCAGCCATCGAGAAGGTAGCGACGGAGGTCGCCACGCTCGTTAATGAGACTAACCCGGAGGCCAAAGCCACCGCCGATCCGCTAGTCGAACGCGTGGAGGGCGTGAAGGCGCGCATCGAGAAGCTCCCGCAGCGCAATTACGCACAGACCGAGCCAATCGCGGACTACATCTTCAAGTACACCGACAGCACCGATGCCACCCCGGAGGGCTACCGCAAGGCCACCGTCTCCGAGAGCGAACCCACCGCCGCCGATTTGGCCCGCTTCCTGGAGGACATCAAGCAGGACAAGATCGACTTGCTCATCTTTAACCCGCAGACCGAAACCGACATGACCAAGCGCATCCGCGCTGCCGCCGAGGACAAGAACATCCCGGTGGTAGAGATTGGGGAAACCCCGCCGGAGGAGACCAACTTCCTCGATTACTACGAAGAAGTCGTCAACGCACTCGAGGCTGTGTAAGTGCTCATCTCTTTTAACAATGCCGCAGTAGAACCACTATGGTCGGACATGAATCTCGCCGTAGACCGCGGCGAGTTCATCGCTGTTTTGGGTCCCAACGGCGTCGGCAAGTCCACGCTGCTAGGAACAATCTTGGGGACCCGCCAGCTCACTGCGGGCAGCGTGGAC
>DXEO01000057.1 GCA_019114925.1 Candidatus Corynebacterium faecipullorum
GCATTATTCTATGGGCATGACTCAACGCCTTGGTATCGACGATGTCCGCCCCTCCCTCTCCGGTAACGCAGCCTCGAAGGCCGTAGTCGGAGAGGTCGTTCCTGTCACCGCGCTGGTATGGCGCGAGGGCCACGATGCCATCGCCGCGACGCTGTCGGTGTGGAACACCGAATCCCCCTCTACGTCCTCCGTGACCATGACGGTGGACCCAGAGGAACCGGACCGAGTCCACGGCCTGTTTAGCCCGGCCACCACTGGGCGCTGGTTCTTCCGCATCGATGCCTGGTCGGATCCGATGTCCACCTGGCGCAACGCGGTGGTCAAGAAGATGGAAGCCGGCCAATCCGCGCAAGAACTTAACAACGACCTGCTGCACGGCGCCGAGCTTTTCGAGGAAGCGGCAATCCAGTGTCCGAGCGACAAAGCGGATTTACTCTTTCAGGCGGCGAAAGAGCTGAAGGATGACACGGTGGACGTCGACAAGCGCGTGCGCACCGCGCTCTCCGAGGAGGTCGCCGAGATCCTCCACCACCACCCCCTGCGCCATCTGCTGGTCGAAGGTGACATCCACGAGGTCCTCGTAGAGCGCCGCGATGCCCTCTACAACTCCTGGTACGAGCTCTTCCCGCGCTCGACCGGCGGCTGGGATGACGAAGGTAACCCCGTGCACGGCACGTTTCGGACCACAGCACAGGCCCTGGAGCGCGTGGCTGCCATGGGGTTCGACACCGTCTACTTCCCGCCCATCCACCCCATTGGCGAGGTACACCGCAAGGGCCGCAACAACTCGGTAGTTGCTGAGCCCGGTGATGTGGGCTCACCCTGGGCCATCCAAGACCACTCCACCACGCACCCGGAACTGGGCACCATGGAAGACTTCAAGGAGCTGGTTAAGAAAGCCGCCGACTTGGGTCTGGAGGTAGCACTGGACCTAGCGCTGCAGGCCTCCCCAGACCACCCGTGGGCCAAGACCAACCCGGAGTTTTTCACGGTGTTGGCCGATGGCACCATTGCCTATGCGGAGAACCCGCCGAAGAAATACCAGGACATCTATCCGCTGAACTTCGATAATGATCCGGATGCCATCTACGCGGAGATCTACCGCATCGTCATGATCTGGATCGAGGCCGGTGTCACCACTTTCCGCGTAGACAACCCACACACCAAGCCGGCTAATTTCTGGAGCTGGCTGATTTCCAAGGTGCACGTGACCCACCCGGAGGTCATCTTCCTCTCCGAGGCCTTTACCCGCGCCCCGCGTCTGTTTGGTCTGGCCAAGGCTGGATTTACGCAGTCTTATACCTACTTCACGTGGCAGACTTCCAAGCATGAGCTCACGGAGTTCGCGCAGATGCACGTGGAGCAGGCCGATATCTGCCGCCCCAACCTTTTTGTCAATACCCCGGATATTCTCCACGAATCCCTGCAGACCGGCGGGCGCGCCATGTTTGCCATCCGCGCCACCCTGGCAGCGACACTTTCCCCGCTGTGGGGCGTGTACTCGGGCTTCGAGCTCTACGAGCATCAAGCCGTTAAGCCGGGCAGCGAGGAGTACCTCGACTCGGAAAAGTACGAACTGCGCCCGCGGGACTTCCAGGCCGCCGTCAAATCCGGTGACTCCCTGGAATCCTATATCCGTCTGCTCAACCTCATCCGCCGCGAGAACCCGGCTCTCCAGCAGCTGCGCACGCTACGCTTCCACAACACGGATAACGAGGCCATCATCGCCTACTCCAAGGCCGATCCCGCTACCGGCAACGTGGTGCTCGTGGTGGTCAACCTGGATCCGCGCAATGCACAAGAGGCCACGGTCTTTGTGGATCTAGCCGCCGTAGGCCGCCACCCGGGTGAACACTTCACGGTGCAGGACACCATTAGTGGCGCTGCCTACGAATGGTCCGAGCGCAACTTCGTGCGCTTGGAGCCGCTGCGCGACGTCGCCCACGTCTTCATCCTCCCGCCTGCCCACCATGACCTGCAGGAACGCATTGCGTGGCGCCGTGTGAACGACTACCGCGCTTAAGCTCTCACGCCAATAAATCCCCCGCGCTGAACCCATACCCCCTTCATGGGTAGCGCGGGGTTTCTTTTCGGCCCCGCAAGCACGTGTTATTGGGTAATTTGGTCTGTATGAACATCCCGGCCTCAGATCTCGAACGCCTCAACCACTGCCGCCACCACGCGCCCCATGATTTTTATGGTTGGCACGATGGAACCGTCCGCACTCGCCGCCCCGGTGCCGAAGCCGTCGAGCTCGTCACCGCCACCGAAACCCTCGCCATGCGCGCGGTTGGGGATGATATTTGGGAGGCTCCGCTCGCCGAAGAAGCAGACTACCGCCTGCGCATCACCTACCCGGGCCAGCCCGCTATCGAGCTAGCAGACGGCTACCACTTCCTGCCTACCTTGGGCACTCTGGATCAGCACCTCATCGGCGAAGGCCGCCACGAACGCTTGTGGGAAGTGCTCGGCGCCAACCTCAAGAGCTACACCACCGACATGGGCGTAGTCGAAGGCACCGCGTTTGCCGTGTGGGCGCCCAACGCGGAGGGCGTGGCCGTGGTCGGTGACTTCTGCGGCTGGAATCCTACCCAGTACCCCATGCGTTGCCTCGGCTCCACGGGCATTTGGGAGGTCTTCATCCCGGGCGTGGGCGAAGGTGAGCGCTATAAGTTCGCGGTCCACGGCAAGAACTCTCCGCGCATAGATAAGGCCGACCCCCTGGCTAAGCGCACCATCGCCCCGCCGGAGACCGCCTCCGTGGTGGCGCGCTCCAGCTTCGAGTGGAGCGATGAGGAGTGGATGAGCAAGCGAAACGCGGACCTCGACGTCCCAATGAGCGTCTACGAGCTCCACGTCGGTTCCTGGAAGGTGGGTGCTAACTACAACACCTTGCGCGAAGAGCTCATCCCCTACCTGATCGAGCATGGCTTTACCCACGTGGAATTCCTGCCCGTGGCCGAGCACCCCTTCGGCGGTTCCTGGGGCTACCAGGTCTCCGGATACTACGCACCTACCGCACGCTGGGGTACCCCGGACGAGCTACGCGCACTCATCAACGACCTACACAAAGCTGGCATCGGTGTCTTCATCGACTGGGTTCCCGCGCACTTTCCCAAGGACGAGTGGGCGCTGGGTCGGTTTGATGGCCAGGCCCTCTACGAGCACCCCGACCCGCGCCGCGGCGAACAGGCCGATTGGGGCACCTATGTCTTCGACTTCGGCCGCAACGAGGTCCGCAACTTCCTTGTGGCCAATGCCCTCTACTGGGCCGAAGAATTTCACATCGACGGCCTGCGCGTGGACGCCGTTGCTTCCATGCTCTACCTGGACTACTCCCGCGAGGAATGGCTGCCCAATATCTACGGCGGCCGCGAGAACCTCGAGGCAGTTCAATTCCTCCAGGAGACCAACGCCACCCTGAACCGCACCCACCCGGGCGTGCTCACCATCGCGGAGGAATCCACCTCCTGGCCGGGCGTGACCGCCCCGACGCACGAGGGCGGCCTGGGCTTTAGCCTGAAGTGGAACATGGGCTGGATGAACGACACCCTGGAGTACTTCAAGCACGAACCGATTCACCGCCGCTACCACCACGGTGAGCTCACCTTCTCCATGGTCTACGCCTACTCGGAGCGCTACGTGCTTCC
>DXEO01000058.1 GCA_019114925.1 Candidatus Corynebacterium faecipullorum
CCATAGAATAATGCAGCTGTGTCAGTTTCACCGGGGAAGAGGGATTTCGGCCACAATGGTGCCTGTGAACACTCCAGAGCAAATGAGCCAGCAAGACCCTGAACTGATGGAAACCGACGAAGATTGGTTGATTGACTTCCGCGGCGTCGAGCTACGACGCGGTGGGCGCACGCTGGTGGGGCCCGTCGACTGGCAGGTAGAACTCGATGAACGCTGGGTCATCATCGGACCCAACGGCGCGGGTAAGACCTCCCTGGTGCGCATGGCCGCCGCCGAAGAATTCCCCTCCGCCGGTGTCGCCTTCCTCATGGGCGAGCGCCTGGGCAAAACAGATATGCGGGACCTGCGCGCCGCTATCGGTATTTCCTCCGCTGCCGTCCAGCACCGCATCCCGGACAACGAGCGCGTGGATGATCTCGTTGTGTCTGCCGGCTATGCGGTCCTCGGCCGCTGGCGTGAGGACTACCAAGACATGGACTTCTCCCGCGCCGACGACATCTTGGAGCAAGTCGGCGCCTCACACCTGGCAAAGCGGACCTGGGGCACGCTCTCCGAAGGCGAGAAGAAGCGCGTCATCCTCGCCCGTGCGCTGATGGCCAATCCGGAGCTGCTCATCCTGGATGAGCCTTCCGCCGGTATGGACTTGGGCGGCCGTGAGGACCTCGTGGGCTACCTGGGGGACCTAGCACTCGATGCGGATGCCCCGGCAATTGTCATGATTACCCACCACGTCGAGGAAATCCCTTATGGATTTACCCATGCGATGCTTCTGGATGAGGGTAAGGTCGTGGCCAAAGGACTCATTAATTCTGTCCTGACGTCAGAAAATCTCTCCAAGGCCTTCCACCAACCCATCCAGGTGGATCGCATCGGGGAGAGGTACTTCGCCCGACGAGTCCGCTAACTCCTAGCACATAACCCCCAGTACAAAACCTCAGTACGCATTCTCGACGTATACCTCTCGAATTCTGCTCCTAGCCTGCAGACACGGAAAGTTGCATGAGCCAGTCCATCCACGACAGCCTTGACGCCATCGACCCTGGCGAAACCACGGGCTTCAATGGGGCACGCCTGGCCGCCACGGTTCTCCTTTTGCGCGATACCGCGGAAGGCTTGCGCGTGTGGATCCAAGAACGCGTGCACACCATGCGTAACTACCCTGGCCACGTCGTCTTTCCCGGCGGCGGGGTAGACCCGCGTGACTTCCCACCGCGTACTTGGGACTCCGGTGAGCTGTGGGCAGGCCGCAGCGTGGTCTCCATGGCACGGCGCATGGGCGTGACCAAGTACAAGGCACACGCCCTCGTATTCGCTGCCGCCCGCGAACTCTTCGAGGAGGCCGGCACGTTGTTGGCCATCCGCGATGACGGCTTGGTCTCCGATGCCTCTCGCTACCACCGCGAGCGCGAGCTGCTAGAAACCCACGAGATTTCCTTCACCGAGTTCCTTGAGCACAACGGCATGCGTGTCGACGCCGACATGCTATTGCCCTGGTCCCGCTGGGCTGGTGAAGATAACAACCACTGGTTCGACACCTTTTTCTTCATCGGTGTACTGCCGGAGGGCCAAGAACCCGATGGGGATACAGGGGAAGCCGATGACGCCGGCTGGTTCGACCCGCAATTGGTCCTCGATGGCTGGCGCGCCGGGTTGGTGCGCCTAGCTATCCCGACGTGGGCCCAGCTCAAGCGTTTGACCTCCTACGCCACTGTCCAAGAAGTCATGGACGATGCCTCCTTCTCCGACCTGCGCCCCATCATCGGCGATCCCCGGGATGATGAGCGCTATCGCGAATACTTCACTACTTTCCCCGTCGACCGCATTTAAGCCACCTCTGAAGAATCCCGCATGAGCTACACCCTGGACGAAGTTGCCTTCCTACGCGAGAACGCCGCTGCGATCGACGCCGCCGCCGCAGACCTGGAGGGCACCAAGAAGGCGCATCTGCGGGACGTCGCCAAGCTGCAGGCCCACTTCGGTGACTATGGGCGTGCGGTGGCCGAACTCATCCAAGCCCGCAGCTCCGGAAAGCTGCCACAGGACTGGCTCATGGACCACGACTCCGCCCAACAGGCCACCCCGCCCGCGGTGGCGGCTTATCGTGCGCAGTTCCTTCAGGAACGCAACGTGGACGTGGTCCACGACCTCACGTGTTCCATCGGCACCGAAGGGCAGTCCTATCGCCCCAGCTCTTACGTGGGCAGCGACCTGGACGCCTCGCGCGTAGCCATGGCGCAGCACAACATTGCGCACCCAGTCTTTCGCGCCGATGCGCTGACCACCACGACCACCGCCGAAGTCTGCATCGCCGATCCCGCCCGGCGCCAAGGCGGCAACCGCATCACTCGCCTAGACCAACTCCTGCCACCGCCGGCAGACCTGCTGGCCACCCACGGTGAGATGGCCATCAAATGTGCCCCAGGCATCGACCACTCCGAATGGGAGGGCCTGGCCTGTGTAGTCAGCCTCGATGGTGGAGTGAAGGAAACCTGCCTGTACACCCCGGGCCTAGGAACGGGGAAGAGGGCAGTGGTCCTCAACACCACGTCCGAAGGAATACGCACGGACGTCATCGAGGATGACCGCGACGAAGACGAGCTACCTGAGGCCGGGCCCGTCGGGCGCTTCCTCATCGACCCCGACGGCGCCATCGTGCGCGCCGGGCTGGTGCGCCACTACGCCGCGCGGGAAGGCTTGCACCAGCTGGACCCGCGCATTGCCTATCTCACCGGTGACCGCCTGCCTCAAGGCACATCCGGATTTGAATTCATCGAGATGGTCCCCATGAAAAAGCTTAAGGCGGCGATGGTGGCCCACGATGTTGGCTCGCTGGAAATCCTGGTACGCGGGCAAGACGTGAACCCGGACCAGTTGCGTAAGAAGCTGAGGTTGAAGGGGTCGACCGCCAAGACGCTCGTGGTCACGCGCATTGGAACGAAGGGAGTCGCGGTGTTGTGTGGACC
>DXEO01000059.1 GCA_019114925.1 Candidatus Corynebacterium faecipullorum
TTGCCGCTACCAACCGCCCCGACATCCTGGACCCGGCGCTTCTGCGCCCGGGCCGCTTTGACCGCCAGATCCCGGTGACCAACCCGGACCTGGCCGGCCGCGAGCAGATTCTGCGCGTGCACGCCAAGGACAAGCCACTGGCCAAGGAAGTCGACGTGGCGCAGCTGGCCAAGCGCACCGCTGGCATGTCTGGCGCGGACCTGGCCAACGTACTCAACGAGGCCGCTTTGCTTACCGCCCGCATCGGCGGCAACGTCATTACCTATGACGCACTGGAGGAGGCCACCGACCGCGTCGTCGGTGGCCCGCGCCGCCAGGGCAAGATCATTTCCGAGCACGAGAAGAAGGTCACTGCCTACCACGAGGGCGGCCACACCCTGTCCGCCTGGGCGCTGAAGGATATCGAGCGCGTCTACAAGGTGACTATCTTGGCCCGCGGCCGCACCGGCGGCCACGCCATGACCGCGCAGGAAGACGATAAGGGCATGTACACCCGCGATGAGCTCTTCGCTCGCCTCGTCTTCGCCATGGGTGGGCGCGCTGCGGAGGAGCTCGTGTTCGGGGCACCGACCACCGGTGCATCTTCCGATATCGAGCAAGCCACCAAGATCGCGCGCTCCATGATCACGGAGTACGGCTTCAGCCCGGATTTGGGAACCGTCAAGTACGGCAAGGAGCAGGGAGATCCCTTCGCCTATGCCGCCGGTGGTGGCTCCATCGACTACTCGGATGCCGTCGCCGCCAAGATTGATGAGCAGATGGCCTACCTTTTGGACCGCGCGCACCAGCAGGCCTATGACATCTTGTCCGAGCACCGCGACTACCTGGATAAGCTCGCCGAGATGCTGCTGGAGAAGGAAACCCTGCGCCGCCCGGACCTCGAGGGCATCTTCGAGGGCATCGAGCCGCGCGAGGCTTTTGATGTCTTCCCGAACGAGGACGATCGCTTCCCGCGCCAGGCTGGCCGCGAGCCGGTGAAGACTCCGGTCGAGCTTGCCCAGGAGCGCGGCGAGGAGCTGCCGAAGCGCATGACGCTTCTCGATGCCTCCCGTGCCGCCCGCGAGCGCCGCCAGGCGGAGCTCGAGCGCGCGAAGGAGAACGGCGGCAAGGCCAACGGTGCGCAGCAGGCGGAGCCGGTCGAGATTGGCTTTAGCTTCGGCCAGCACGCAGGCGATTACGTGGACCCGGAGAAGGGCAATACCTTCTTCGGTGAGTCCGATATCACCGAGCCCTCCGGCCGGGAGCTCAGTGCAGATGAGGCCGCCAGCGATGGGGTGCAGGAGGAGACCGTGGCCCCAGAGCAGGCCGGCCCTAGCAACGAGGACACCCAAGAGATTCCGCGTGTGCCGAATGCCGCTGCACCGCAGCCAGAAGCCCAGCCGCAACCAGAACCTCAGCCGCAGCCGCGCGAACCGGAACGCCGCGGCCGCCACGCCAAGCCAGAGGGCCACTCCTGGGGAGCGCCCGGCTGGGGAGAGAACGAATACCGCAACAACCCGTACAAGGATGGCGACACCAATGAGCGATAACATCCCGGCGCAGCGCGAATTCGACCACGAGCGTGCCGAAGCAGCCATCCGCGAGCTGCTCATCGCCGTGGGCGAGGACCCTGACCGCGAGGGCCTGCGCGAGACCCCGGCCCGCGTGGCCCGCGCCTATGCCGAGGTCTTCGCAGGACTCCACCAGGATCCGACGGAGGTCCTGCACAAGACCTTTGCCGAGGAACACCAAGAGCTCGTCCTCGTGCGCGATATTCCCATCTATTCCACCTGCGAGCATCACCTCGTGCCTTTCTACGGCACGGCGCACATCGGCTATATCCCCGGCCCCGACGGCCACGTCACCGGCTTGTCCAAGCTCGCCCGCCTGGCGGACATGTACGCTAAGCGCCCGCAGGTGCAGGAGCGCCTCACCAGCCAGATTGCCGATGCGCTGGTGGAGGTCCTCCACGCGCAGTCCGTCATCGTCGTCATCGAGTGCGAGCACCTGTGCATGGCCATGCGCGGCATCCGCAAGCCGGGGGCGACCACGACAACATCCGCGGTCCGCGGCGGATTCAAGAAGAATGCGGCCTCCCGCGCGGAGGTCTTGAGCTTGATTAGGAGCTAGCAGCAATGGCAGTCAGCGCTCTCACTGTTCCAGGCCGCACGCTGGTCATGGGCATCGTCAACGTCACTGAGGATTCTTTCTCCGACGGCGGGCGGTGGATCAATATCGACGATGCACTCAACCACGCCCGCCACCTCGTCGACTGCGGCGCCGACATGATCGATGTCGGCGGCGAGTCCACCCGCCCGGGTGCGGTGCGCGTGGCTGCCGAGGAGGAAGAGCGCCGCGTTGTGCCCGTCATCAAGGCGCTGCGCGAGGAGGGGATTAAAACCTCCGTGGACACGATGCGGGCCTCGGTTGCTCAAGCCGCCGCGGAGGCTGGCGTCGACATGATCAATGACGTCTCCGGAGGTGCGGCCGACCCATACATGTACCGCACCATGGCTGAAACCGGTCTGCCGGTCTGCCTCATGCACTGGCGCACCGTCCAATTCGGCAGTGCCGCCGGTGTGGCTGACCACGGCGGGGATGTTGTGCGCGATGTCCACGAATCCCTGGCGAAGCTCGCCGATAACGCCCTGCAGGCAGGAGTCGCCCACGACAATATCGTGGTGGATCCGGGCCTGGGCTTTGCCAAGTCCCCACAGGACAACTGGGCTCTGCTCAAGGCGCTGCCGGAATTCCTCCAGGGCGAATTCCCGCTGTTGGTGGGTGCTTCCCGCAAGCGCTTCCTCGCTGCCATCCGCGAAGATCGCGGTGCCGAGTCCAGCCCGCTGCTCGCGGACCCAGCAACTGCAGCCGTCACCGCCATCTCCGCGCAGATGGGTGCCTGGGGCGTGCGCGTACACGAGGTGGATGTCTCGCGCGATGCCGTGGATGTCGCCGCAGCCTGGAACGCGGGCGCGGCCTATACCGGCGGCGCGCATGCCTCCGGCAGCTACGCCAACGGCGCGGACGGCGGCACAGTGGTGTCTACTTCTTTGGGAAAGGTATAAAACATGGCGGATCGCATTGAACTCACCGGCTTGGAGTGCTTTGGCTACCACGGCGTTTTTGAGGAAGAGAAGAAGACGGGGCAGCCCTTCATCGTGGATGTCACCTGTTGGCTGGACACCGCGGGAATCGAGGATGACCTGTCCCGCACCGTGAATTACGCCGAGCTTGCCGACGTCGCCGCAGACATCGTCGAGGGCCCCTCCCGGGACCTCATTGAGACGGTGGCTGAGGAGGTCGCCGAGACCGCCATGCAGCGTTTTGAGATTCTCCACGCTATTGAGGTGACCATCCACAAGCCGAAGGCACCCATCCCGCGCACCTTCGCGGATGTGGCCGTCGTGGCCCGCCGCTCTCGGAAGAGGATGGCAGGCTAATGCGCGCCGTGCTGTCCATCGGCTCTAACATGGAGGACCGCCGTGCGCTGCTGCAGACCGTCTTTGATGAGTTTGCTGAGGAGACAGTCGCTGCCTCCCCGGTCTTTGCCACCCCGCCGTGGGGCGTCACCGATCAAGATGAGTTTCTCAACGCGGTGCTCATCGTGGACGTGGACTGCACGCCGTTGGAGTTGCTGCGCCGCGGACAGAAGTTGGAGGAGGCCGCCGAGCGTGTGCGCGTGCGGCACTGGGGTCCTCGGACCCTGGACGTGGACATCGTACAGATAGACGGCGTAACCTCCGAAGACCCAGAACTTACTCTGCCGCACCCCTATGCCCACGAGCGCGCCTTTGTGCTCGTGCCGTGGTTGGCCGCGGATGAGCACGCACAGCTCAACGGCACCTCGGTACGCGAACTCGTGGCTAGCCTGGACAGCGAAGACGTGGCCGCGGTGAAGGAAGTGGGGTAGGCGATGACGAGGACGTCGATCAGCGCGCTCGTCGGCGTTGCCCTGTTCGTGGCCGCGGCGGCCGCGATCCTCACCACCCGTTTTTATGGTTCGATGCTGGCCATCCCGGCAACGGTGTCGATTTCCCTGTGGGCCATGGCCGTGGTGTGCGGCGTCCTTACCCTCAAAGTCCGGGGCGCCAAGGATGATGAGCACGGCATCGGACTCGATAACTCGCAGCTCAATCCCATGACCATCGCGCAATTCCTGCTCGTGGGTAAAGCCTCCGCGTGGACGGGCGCCATCGTGGGTGGGGCCTATGCAGGCATGGCGGTCTACGTCGTGCCGCGTGCCGGTGAGCTCGTCGCTGCGTCCGATGACCTGGCCGGGGTAGTGTCCTCGGCGCTGGGTGGTGCCGCGATGTGCGTTGCCGGAGTGGTGTTGGAGCGACACTGCGAGGTGCCACCTCCAACTGATGGGGCACAAGCGGTAAGTTAGTGGGCATGACGAGCCCGCACTACGCCCCTGAGCCCCAGCACGAGTCGGCCCCGGATGATCGTCCGACGACCCAGTTTTCTGCGCAGCCGGACTCTCAGCCACCAACGCCGGCGGAGTCTTCCCAGGACGGTTCAAAGACGGATGCTGGTTCTATTGGGCTCATCGTCTTGGTCATCCTCGCGGTTATTGCCAGCCTGGTCATGTTGATCTCGGGTTCGGCGAATGCGCTGAAGATCGCTTTGCTCGCTGCCCTGTGGGCTGCGGTCTTAGGCTTCTTCTTGGTGGTGCGCTACCGCCGCCAGGCCCACGAGGCCAAGGAGCTTCTGGCAGTAGAGCGCGCCCATGCCGCATCAACCTTGACTGCTTCCGGTGCTTCTAGCGCAGATAACAGCGAGATCCTGGCGGAAATCCGCTCAGAACTGGAAGCCATCCGCGCCCAGATCGAGGAGATTTCGGGGCGTGAGTGGGTCTACGAGCCGGCCGCCCTGTATGCGGAAGCTCGCCGCATCCAAGAGCTGGAGCGCAAGGCCGGCGGCGCAGGCGTGGATGAGCGCGGCGATGCCCCCAACGTGAACTTCACCCAGAAGTCCGGTGGCGCGCCGTCTGCTGATGCCGTGGCGGGCCGCCTCGGCACGCAGCCGACCCACCCGGTGAGCAATCCGCTGGATAACCTGCTCGCAGATAATGCTCGTGGTAACGCCCAGCAGCCTGCTCCGCAGCCAGCCACGAAGACTGCTCAGCACCCCACTCCGAAGCCAGCGGCGAAACCCGCCAAGCAGCCTGCCGCGAAACCCACAGGGAAACCCGCAGATCAGCAGGGCACCCGCCCAGCCTCGTCTTCCTTCGGTGCACCACAGCCCTCCCAGAACCGTCCCCCGGCGTTTCGCCCCATGGGTGAGCCGCAAGCGCCGAAGCCGCAGGCGCCGCAGCGGAAGCCCCAGCCGAAGGCACAGCCAAAGCCGCAGGCTCAGTCGCAGCCGAAGGCACCGGCGTTTAAGACCGATAGCTTCCAAGCCGTGCAGTGGAACCAGGGTGCCGCGGGCGCACAGCACGTCAAGGAGGATGCTAGCGCTGTGCAGCAGCCGCACCACCGCCACCGCAAGCCGGAGGCAGACAGCGCACAGCCTGATACCCGTGGCCGCCGCCGCAGAGATGAACGCCGTGAGGGCGCAGTCTCCGTAGCGGAGCTCATGGCACGCAGCAAGCGCCGGAAGGAACAGCAGAACAAGGGCGACAAGAAATAGATGCAGGCACCACGCATGCGAGTGGCGGTCTGGGGGAATTCCCGGGCCGGCCACAACTTCGCGCAGCGCCTGGAGTGGGCCGGGCATACCGTCGAGCAGATTGAGGATCCCGCCCAGCTGGATCGCTTCGATACGCTGATCCTCGCCGTGACCGCCGGGGAGCTTGCGGGGGCTGTGGGGGAAGCTGCCAAGCACGTGCGCCCCAGGCAGATCGTCATCCACACCTCGTTGCTGGCCGGGGTGGACGCCCTCGATGAGCTAGAGGTTCGTGGCTGCGTGACGATCGCCGCAGCACCATTGGGTTACTCCTATGCGGTGGGCGCCCCCGATGAAGTCGCAGAGACCGTCATTGGGCTGCTGTTGTCGGAGATTCACCACTCGGCAGAAACAGTGCCGGAGGCACAACGCGCTGAACGTGCGGCACGCTTGTACTACGCGGAGATGCTCGGTGTGTTGAACGCGTGGGCGGCGATAAAGGCGGGGATCATCGAAGACTTCATGGGCAGCGCATTCGCCCTCGACGCCGGTGACATCATCGCGGCCTATCCTGCCGCCGTAGAACTCGGGATGGCACGCAACTACCGCGACCTTGCCCGCATGGTGGGCGAGCAGGAGAGGATTGAAGAACTGGAACTGTGGGCACTAAGAAAGGAAGCGCCGTGGCAGAACAACTCCTAGTGGAGGACATCGAGCGCATCCGCATGGTCGGCAGCGCCTACCGCAAGACAGGCAAGCGTGTGGTGCTCGTGCCGTTAGGCCGCGATATCCACGCGGGGCACTTGGCCTTGGTGCAGGCAGCGCAGCGCGTGCGCGGCGGCATCGTGGTCGTGGCTGTGGATCCGGAGACGGACACCTCTGCTCTCGACGGTGTTGACGTGGTGTGGCGTTATGGCGAGCAAAGCCAGCGCACGCGGGTCCTCGCGCCCGATCACGGCATGGAGGATGTCAGCGCGGAGCTGACCCGCGTTGTGGCGCTGACTTGTGCGCTGGGGCCCAGCGATGTGATCATGGGAGAGAAGGACTACGAGCTGCTCGTGGCTACCCAGCAGGCCTTTACGGACCTCCACATCGCGGCGCGAGTGCAGGGCGTTCCTTCGGTGCGCATGCCCGATGGCGTGGTGATGAGCCTGCGCAACGCTGACGTCGCACCAGAGGCCCGCGAGCAAGCCAGTGCTTTGTCAGCGGCACTTACCGCCGGTGCGTACGCGGCGGAGTCCGGGGCTGAGGAAGTCGTCCGCGTGGCACGTGAAGTGTTGGCCGCCGCGGGCGTCGAGTCGGAGTACGTGGAACTGCGCGGGCGCGACCTAGGTGAGGCCCCCGCAGAGGGCGATGCCCGCCTCTTTATCGCAGCCACCATTGGCGGCGTGCGGCTCATCGATAACGCGGGCGTGCCGTTGGGAATCGGCTTCCGTAATCTAGAGCAGCGCGGATAAAAGTCTGTGGCGCAGGTCTCCACGAGTTAGGTTGGAGACATGAAGATTGGAATTCTGGGAGCCGGCGCCATCGGCGGATACTTTGGCGGAAAACTGAAAGCAGCGGGCCACGACGTCGCCTTCGTCGCCCGCGGTGAGACGTTGCGGGTGCTGGGGGAGACGGGCGTGACGCTGATCGACGCCCACGCAGAGCCCACCACCACCGAGGTGATTAAAGTCCCGGCTGCGCACACCTTTGCTGAGGTCAAGGAGCTGTTGGGTGGGCTAGACGTGGCGATTATTGCCTCGAAGGCGCTGCCAGGTAATGAAACCTTTGGCAGCGCAGAGGACCGCGAGGCCCTGCAGGGAACCCCGGTGGTGACCACGCACAACTCGGTGGAAATTCCGTACCTGGCGGCCGAGGAATTCGGGGAGGAAAACATCCTTGCCGGTGTCGCTCGCGTTTATGCCACGCGTCTGGGGCCGGCACAGATCAAGCGCAACCCGGGGCCCTTGGCTTTGGCTTTTGGGCCGCTGAGTGCTGATGCGCCGGAGTCCCTACGCCGTACGGGCGAAGAGCTGGCGGCTGCACTGAAGGAGGCGGGTGCCTCCAGTAAGTTCCACGACGCTGCGCTTGTCGACGTCTGGTCGAAAGCCATGTTCGTCACCCCGACAGGCACTCTGGGCGCCTTGGTGGATAAACCGATTGGTTACCTCTGTCAGGAAATCCCCGGCCAGCTTGAGGCCTTTATGAGGGAAGTCGAGGCCGTTGGACGTGCACTCGGTGTGGAGCTGCCGGAGAACGTGGTGGAACAGACCATGGACTTTGCCCGCCAGCAGCACCCGGACAGCACGTCCTCGATGCAGCGCGACATCAAAGCAGGGCTGCCGAATGAACTAGATGCCCAGGTCGGAGCGATCCGACGCATGGGCGTCAAGGCGGGGGTGGCAACCCCGTTGTGGGACTTCGCGCAGGAGGTGCTGGAGGCGCAGCTGCGCACCGCCTAAGAATGCGCACTGCGCAACGTCCGTGTCTTATTCGGTACCAATCTTGCCGTCCTGCTTCCACACCACAACCACGGCCGGGCGCGGGGTGGACTTACCGCCGTCGGGCCAGTGGGAGGTGGCGTTCTCAAAAGTGGCGTCGTCAGACTCGCCCGGGTGCTGAACGTTGACCATGACGCGGTCATCGTCGACGATCGGGCCACAGGTCTCGGCGCCCGCCGGGACGGTGAGGAAGCACTTGAGCTCGCCGCGGGTCTCACCCTCGGTGGTCACGGCGTAAAGGCCATCGTTGGAGTCCAGCGCATTGCCGTCAGTGGAGATCCACAGGTTGCCGTGGTTGTCGAAGGCCAGGTTATCCGGGCAGGAAATCGGGGAGACCTTCTCCTTATCGAAGCCACCGAAGTAGGTGCTGGCCTCACGCGGATCACCGCAGACCAGGAAGAGGTTCCAGGTGAACTTCTCGCCAGCGTGGTCATCCTCGAGCTCCATGACCAAGCCGTTCTTGTTCTACTTGACCGGAGCCCATTCCTTGACGTCTTCCTTATTCTTCTTGGCGTTCTCGCCGGTGGCGCCACGGTACTTGTTGTTGGTCAGCGCGATGTAGACCTTCTCGGTCTCCGGGTGAACCTCAACGTCCTCTGGGCGGTCCATCTTGGTCGCGCCCACCTTATCGGCGGCCTCACGAGTAAAGACGGCGACCTCTTCGGCGGACATGCCGTCCACGTGGGACTCGAACTTGTTGTTCTCCGTATCGGAGGTCAGCAGTTTGACCCACTCGCCGCTGCCGTCGAAAGCACCGTCTTCCGGCAGGACACCGGAGCCGTCGATTTCCTTCTCCGGGGAGTTGCCTTCCATCTTGGCCACGTACAGGGTGCCGTGGTCCAGGATGGTCATGTTGTGCTCCAGGTCGCCTTCCTTGTACTTCTTGGAGGAGACGAACTTGTAGACGTACTCGAAGCGGGAGTCATCGCCGGAGTAGCAGACCACGGTGCCATCCTTGGTGATGTGGATGTTGCCGGCCTCGTGCTTGTAGCGGCCCACAGCGGTGTGCTTCACAGGGGTCGAGTTCGGGTCCAGCGGGTTGATCTCCACGAGCCAGCCAAAGCGGTTCGGCTCGTTCGGCTCCTTGGCCACATCGAAGCGGTCATCGTACTTTTCCCACTTACGGTCGGATGGGCCCTCCTTGATGCCGAAGCGCTTGAGGGATTCAGCGGCCTTGTCATCCTTGACCTCACCGCCGGCGAAGTACTGGTCGAAGTTCTCTTCGCCGGAGAGCATTGTATTCCACGGGGTCACGCCACCGGAGCAGTTGTTGAGGGTACCCAGGACCTTCTCACCCTTCGGGTCGGCGGAGGTCTTCACCAGGTCGGTGCCCTTAGCCGGGCCAACCAGGGTGAACGGGGTGGTGGCGGTGATGCGGCGGTTGAGCGGGCCGAATTCGCGCTTGAGTTCGCCGGAGCCCTTCACCTTGGAGACCTCGAGGATGGTGTGGCCGTGGCCGGCCCAGCCGATCTTTACCTGCTCCTCGGTGGGGTTCTCCGGGTCGTAGTCCGGGAACATCATCGGCTCGGTGGTGTACTCATGCGAGCACATGTAGATCATGCGGTTCTTGTCATCCGGGTGCTCGATGAGGCCGGCGAAGTCATTGTTGAAGCCGAACTGCTTCTCCGCAGCGTCGGCGGTCTGGTTGTTGACGTCGAATTCCGGAGCGCCCTCGATGACCGGGTCACCCCAGGCAATCAGAACGGACTGCTCATAGCCCTTCGGGATGACGACCTCATCCTTGGTATTGGCCTCTACGGCTTCAAAGTGCATGCCCTCGGCGGAGGTGAGCTCGATGTCAGAACCCTTAACCTCGCTGGTCTTGTTGGAGGAGCCGCCAGCCGCAGACCCGTTGTCATCCGGTGCGGCACACGCAGCCAGGGCGGAGGAACCACCGACGGCGACGACGGCCAAGCCACCGGCGCGCAGGGCGGTACGGCGGGAGAACTGGTCGCCGAAGTAGGGGTTATCGGAGGTGTTCTCGCACTCGCCGAAGCAGGCGTTGCCGCACTTGTAGGTGCAGGTAAGAGAAGAACGAGAAGAGGTAAACATGTTAGCCAAGAGATTGCGGCCGTTGAGTGCCATGAAAGTTATGCTCCAAAAATCGAAATCGTTGGTTGCGTGGGGATGTCGCAATGGACGCAATGAGTTAATACGGTTGAGATGACCGCGCGGTTGATACTGCCTAACCGCCAGATGAACACTCTGTGAACCGGGATCGCGCCAGCGTATGGGGATCGACTACCCTAGACAACCGTGAGCGAGAAGAAGAATACTGAAGTTACTGACGTCCCTGAGCAGCTGCGCATTCGCCGCGAGAAGCGCGCCCGACTGTTGGAGTCCGGCACCGAGCCTTATCCGGTGACCGTGGACCGCACGATCTCCTTGCGGGATCTCCGCCAGCAGTTCCAGGTCGTTGCCGAGGGTGAAGAGCCGGCCGCGGAAGAGGGTGTCACCTACCTCAGCGTGGGTGAGGAAACTGACGTCGAGGTAGCCATCGCCGGCCGCCTTATCTTCATGCGCAATACCGGCAAGCTGTGCTTTGCCACCTTGCAGGATGGCGATGGCACCCAGGTGCAGGCCATGCTGTCGCTGGCAGAGGTAGGGGAGGAGCGCCTCGCTGCGTGGAAGTCTGATGTTGACTTGGGTGATTTCATCTCCGTGCGGGGTCGCGTTATTTCCTCGCGTCGTGGTGAGCTCTCCGTTATGGCTTCCCAGTGGACCATGGCGGCTAAGTCCCTGCGCCCGCTTCCGGTTTCCTTCGCGGACATGAACGAGGAAACTCGCGTGCGTCAGCGCTATAACGACCTCATCGTGCGCGAAGAGGCCCGCAAGAATGCCATGACCCGCGTGAAGGTAATGCGTGCGCTACGCAACTACCTGGAGGATCAGGGCTTCGTGGAGATCGAAACCCCGATGCTGCAGACCCTCCACGGTGGTGCGGCGGCCCGCCCGTTCGTGACCCACTCCAATGCCCTGGACATCGACCTCTACCTGCGCATCGCTCCGGAGCTCTTCCTTAAGCGCGCTGTGGTCGGCGGCATTGATCGCGTCTTTGAGATCAACCGCAACTTCCGCAACGAGGGCGTTGACCGCTCCCACTCCCCGGAGTTCGCCATGCTGGAGACCTACGAGGCATGGGGCGATTACAACGACTGTGCCCGCACTATCCGCGAGTCCATCCAGTCTGTGGCCCGCGCGGTCTTCGGTTCCACCACCGTCACCCTGGCGGATGGCACCGAGTATGACTTCGGTGGCGAAGAGTGGCCGGAGATTGAAATGTACCCCTCCCTCAACGAGGCTCTGCAGCGCAAGTTCCCCGGCCAGCCGGAGGTCACCATCGACTCCACCGTCGAGGAGCTCAAGGCGATTGCTGACGTTATCGGGCTCGACGTCCCGAAGAACGGCGGCTGGGGCCACGGCAAGCTGGTGGAGGAAATCTGGGAGGTGCTCTGCGAGGACCAGCTTGAGGGCCCGATCTTTGTGAAGAACTTCCCCCTTGAGACCTCCCCGCTGACCCGCCAGCACCGCTCCCAGCCGGGTGTGACGGAGAAGTGGGACCTTTACGTGCGCGGCTTCGAGCTGGCCACCGGCTACTCGGAGCTGGTGGATCCCGTAATCCAGCGTGAGCGCTTCGAGGACCAGGCCCGCTTGGCTGCTGGCGGCGATGAAGAAGCCATGGTTTTGGATGAGGACTTCCTCGCCGCCATGGAGCAGGGCATGCCGCCGACAGCTGGCGCTGGTATGGGGATGGACCGCCTGCTCATGGCCCTGACCGGCCTGGGCATCCGTGAGACCGTACTCTTCCCAATCGTGAAGCCTGAGCACTAGTCTCGGCGCTAGCTCTTCGCCTCAACGCACAAGCCACCGGCCCCGCAGCCGAAGGCTTGTGCGTTGTTGTTTTAGGAGCTTTCAGGTTGCCGCAGTAAGGAAACACTCAGCGTGAAGCCTGCCTGCGTGGAACAATGCAAAACATGAAGAAGCTTCTCTCTATCTTTTCTGCCTCCCTCATGGCCTGCGCCGTGGCTTCGTGTTCTTCGACGAGCGAGCCGGCCAGCGATGAGCCACAGTTTCAACAGAACTCAGCCGGCTCCACTAGCTCTGAGTCTGCCTCCGAGGACTCTTTCGAGGCCGCGGCATCGAGCAGTACCAAGCCCGATAAAGACAAACCCGGCGGCTTGAAGGAACGCGATCCGCAGGACTTTATTGCAGGTGGCAACCTGGCTACCATTCCTAACCCAATCCCAGCGGTCAAGAGCCCGGATGGGCGCGTCCTCTGCCTCATTTACGAAGAGGCTGATGCCCCAAACTGCAAGGTGGAATTTGCCGATCCGCCAATTTACCCTGGGCCGGTCATGCAGAGCTGGAGGTCAAATGCGGTGAGCTACCTCGGCGACCGCGGCTTCTTCCCCGTGTGGGCCATTGAGTTCTATACACCGACCGAGGTTGCAACGCTCAACGAGGGCGAGACCGTGAGCTTTGACGGTGGAACCTTTGAAGCACTCAGCGGCAACGAATTTGTGGTCAAGGCGAACGGGCACCACTTCACAGTCAAGGAGGATGGCCAGTATTACTCCGATACCTTCCCAGCGAAGCCGGATGCGAATGGCATCGCCAACACCGGAGCGGTGTGTGGTGAGAGCGGCACACGCGGAGATGACACCGGTTTGGTGTACGTACAAGAGGACGGCACCAACTGCACTGACGCCATGGAATTGTTGGATGAATACGCCAACCATGATTGGCAGGCTGGCGAGGGCGGAAACCGTGGCCACCTCACCACGGACCTGGGGCACTGTGCTTACGGCGCGCCGAAACTGTGGGAGGATACCCCAGAAAACCGTTTGTTGGGCTGTAGCTTGGACAGCGGTGGCAGCGTCGTGGTCATCACGTCCCGCAACATGGAGACCATGCCCTAAGGCGTATCAAGAAGCCATCGCCAGCCGCCGCAGCCCAACAAGGCCCGCGGCTTGGCTCATGTGGCATGTCTAGTCACCCCGGGAGTACTCTAAAATCTTTGCGCGCTGACTTTTACAGCTTGCGCGCGAGGTTCACAGAGTTGAGTAGTTGAAAGGTGTGGCTGGCCGCATGTCCGCTGATATTCCCTCGAAGGTGATAATTAACCTCAGCATTCTCGTGCTGGGAGCGATGGTCATGATTCTCAATGAGACCTCGCTCTCCGTTGCGCTACCAGCTATTATGGCGGACTTCTCCATTCCCGCGACGAGCGCCCAGTGGCTGTTGACGGGATTCATGCTCACCATGGCCGTTGTCATTCCGACTACCGGCTTCTTGCTGGAAAGGCTCACCACGCGGCAGATTTTCTCCGCATCCGCAGGACTCTTCCTGGTTGGCACCGTGGTGGCGGCTCTCGCCCCGAGCTTTTTCATTCTGCTCCTAGGCCGCATCTTGCAAGCCGGCGGAACCGCGCTGATGATTCCCACGCTGATGACCGTGGCCATGACGCTGGTCCCAGCGCAGCGCCGCGGCACGGTAATGGGCATCATCTCCGTGGTTATCTCCGTTGCCCCGGCATTGGGCCCCACAGTTGGCGGGGCTATTCTGAACCGCTTCACCTGGCACGTCATCTTCTGGACCATGGTGCCGCTCGTCGCCCTCATTCTCATCTTCGGGCTCTGGCGATTGGGCAATGTGGGTGAGAACCGCGATACCCCGCTCGATGGCCTCTCCGTCGTCCTTTCCGCCTTCGCGTTTGGCGGGTTGATTTATGGTCTGTCCTCGATGGAAAAGATGCTGGAGGGCGGTGCCTGGATGGATATCGCCGTCACCGTGGTCGGCGTCATCGCACTCGTCGTATTTATCCGTCGCCAGCAGCGCTTGGCGCTGGAGGACCGCGCCCTGATGGACCTGCGTCCCTTCCGCGTCCGCAATTTCACCCTCGCGGTGATCATCCTCCTCCTGTCCTTTGGGCTCATGCTGGGAATGGTCACGGTCTTGCCCATCTACCTGCAAACGACCTTGGGTGTCACCGCCTTTGCCACGGGATTGGCGGTGATGCCAGGCGGCATCCTCCAGGCTTTCCTTTCCCCGATCGTGGGCCGGCTCTTCGATTCCTATGGCCCGCGTCCACTCATGATTCCGGGCTCACTGTTCATGGTGGCCAGCCTGTGGCTGATGGTCACCTTGGGTGAGAACTCAGCCCTGTGGATGGTCGTAGGCATGCACGTGATCTTCTCCCTCGGCATGTGCTTGATGATGACGCCGCTGATGACCACAGCGCTGTCCTCGCTTCCGGAGAAGCTTTACTCGCACGGCTCGGCCATCATGAACACCTTCCAGCAGTTGGCTGGTGCGACGGGAACGGCCTTGCTCGTTGTCTTCCTCACACGCGGTACCCAGGCCGGCGCCGCCGCGGGGATGGGGCCCGCCGCAGCGACGGCACAGGGAACGCACTGGGCTTTCCTCTTTGCCGGCGTGGCCGGTATCGCCATTGCGGTGATTGCACCGCTGCTTAAGCGCGTGGATTAACGGTGCAGACTAGCTGCGCCGAGTGAGCGTGCGGCTTAGCACAGCGGCATGTTCAGGCGAAGTTCTTCGGCGTCCTCACCCCACACGAGGACGGCGTCCGCGGAGTCCTCGGTGCTCATGTAGAACACCGGCTCGGAATCGGAAACGTCATAACTGTGCACGGTGCACTGCCCATTGGATAGTTCCTGCGCATCCTGCGTTGGGGCAGCTGCGTCGCGCTTGGCGACGTCCCCGTACCTCGCCACCGAGTAACCCACACCGTCGCCAACGCAGGTGATCTTTGCATCTTGACCATCCTCCGGCTCGCGGGACTCGCAGGTGGCACCGTCGAAGCCCTCCCCACCGGGACGGGAGCTGATGAGGCCTGGGTGGTCGTCGACCAGCGCCTGTTCCTCCTCAGACCACGCCGGACGGCCAAAGAAGAACCACAGCAGGCCGCCGATGAGGGCTAAAAGGAAAAGGCCCACCCCAAGGCCAGCAAAGACCTTGCTCTTCGAGGTCGACCCGCGCTGAGAGGAGTCTTCTGCGGGGGCGGATGCGGGAACCGGCGGTTGTGGCTGGGTTCCCCATTCCCCTTGTGGGGCGGCAGCGTAATGC
>DXEO01000060.1 GCA_019114925.1 Candidatus Corynebacterium faecipullorum
CGTCATCGTCATCGGTGCTACTAACCGCGAGGAACTCATCGACCCCGCCATCATGCGCCCGGGGCGCCTCGACATCAAGATCCGCGTCAACCGCCCGACCAAGCAGGGTGCGCGGGAAATCTTTGCGCGCCACTTCCCGGACACTGTCCCGCACGAAGGCGACCTTTCCCAGCTCATCGATACCGCGGTCGAAGATCTCTACGCCGAGCGGCCCTTCGTCACTCTGCACTTCGCCAACGCTGATCCCCGCGTGCTGCATTACCGGGACTTCGTCTCCGGCGCGATGATTGCCAATATCGTCTCTCGCGCGAAGAAGCTGGCTATCAAGGAGGCGTTAGACGCAGCCACTAACCGCGAAGGGGCGCAGCCCGCAGGCATCACCGCTGCGCACCTGCACCAGGCCATCGCTGCCGAGCAAGCAGAATCTGAGTATGTACCGACGTCCGCTAACCCGGAAGAATGGGCGAAGATCGTCGCCGGTACCTCTGCTGGCGCGCATGTCACTGGGGTCGAATTGATGGGAGTACAACCTTGAGCCGTGTTCTAGGAACCGAAACTGAATATGGAATCTCCACGCCGTCCAACCCAGCGCTGTCACCGATCGTGACCTCCACCCATGCTGTTGTGGCTTATGCCGCCCTGCATACTGGTGCCCGCTCCCGCTGGGATTTTCGGGAGGAGCACCCACTGCGCGATAGCCGCGGCTTCGATCTCAAGCGCTATCACACCGTGCCCGTGGTGGACCCGAACGCGCTGGGCGTGGCCAACGTGGTGACCGCCAACGGTGCGCGTTTCTACGTCGATCACGCCCACCCTGAGTACTCCTCACCGGAGTGTACGAATGCTTGGGATGCGATGCTTTACGACGCCGCCGGCGACCTCATCCTGCGCCGTGCAGGGGAGGCCGTAGCATCGCTGACCGCGCAGGGCACGTCCGTGTTGGCCACACACGATCCTTGCCCGCCGCTGAAGTTCTACAAGAACAATGTGGACGGCAAGGGCGCTTCCTATGGCAGCCACGAGAACTACCAGTACTCCAGGGATACTGCCTTCGAGGATATTGCCCAGGGGCTGATTCCCTTCTTTGTTGCTCGCCAGGTAATCACAGGTGCCGGCCGTATGGGCTTGGGCGCTGACGGTGAGGAGCCAGGCTTCCAGATCTCGCAACGCGCAGACTATATCGAGCAAGAGATTTCCCTGGAAACCACCCTCAACCGCGGCATCATCAATACCCGTGATGAACCACATGCGGTGGCCGAAGATTTCGGCCGCTTACACGTCATTATCGGTGATGCCACGATGTCCCACACCTCGACGCTGCTCAAGCTGGGCATGACCTCGCTGGTGCTCGATGCCATCGAGAGCGGCGTGGACTTTAGTGATCTGCGCCTAGCAGAGCCGGTGGGGGAGGTGCAGAGGGTGAGCCGCGATCTCACCTTGACACACCAGCTGGCGCTTCGCGACGGTCGCCGACTCACCGCCCTCGACATCCTCGCCGTCTACCGGGAGAGGGTCACCGCGGTCTCCGAGGCGGATGAAAAGGTACTTGCGGCCTGGGACGAGGTTGTCGAGCTCCTGGCCGATAACCCGCTCAGGGCCGCCCACCTGCTGGATTGGGTAGCAAAATACCGCTTGATTAAGGGCTACCTCGGCCGCGGCGTGCCTGCCGATGACCCGAAAATGACGCTCATCGACCTGCAGTACACCGATATCGATCCAGCAAAGTCCCTCTATCATGCGCTCGTTCGAAAGGGACGGATGCGCACCTTGGTCAGCGAGGAAGAGATCGCCGCGGCGGCCGACACTCCTCCTGCGGATACCCGCGCTTACCTGCGCGGCCACGCCATGCGGAAATTCGGGGAGGATGTCTTGGCGGCGTCCTGGCAGTCGCTGACCTTCCGCATCGGTGAGGCCGAGGGTGCTAACTCCGGAACCGCCTGCGTTGCGCTTGACGACACCACACGCCTCGGGCAGGACGAGGTGGGCGCTCTGCTGGAATCTGCGGACAGCGCCGCCAACTTCGTTGATAGTTTGCGCCAGCTCGGGGTGCGAGTCGAGTACCCTACACTGTATTAGCGCAGCATTTTCCACTCGCGAAAGGAGCTCTAGAAGATGGGCGGACAGCAGTCTCAGATCAACGCCGGTGGCGGCAACGGTCAAGGAGGCGACACTCCGGAGTTCGACGCCGGACAAGTCAGCATTAACAGCGCGGGTACCGATGACCTCCTCGATGAGATCGACGGCCTTTTGGAGTCCAACGCCGAGGAGTTCGTGCGCTCCTACGTCCAAAAGGGCGGCGAATAAAGGTGGAGCAGCCCTCCGATAGCGCCCCGGTTTACGCACGGCGGATTATGGGCATCGAAACCGAGTACGGCATTACCGCGAGCGCGCACAATGGGCAGCGGGTGATGTCCCCAGATGAGATCGCCCGCGTGCTTTTTCGACCCATCGTGTCGAAGTACTCCTCCTCAAATATCTTCAGCCCCAACGCCTCCCGCCTCTACCTCGACGTGGGTTCCCACCCGGAGATCGCTACCGCCGAGTGCGATAGCTTAAGCCAGCTCATTGCCTATGAGCGCGCCGGGGATGCCATGATCAACCGTATGGCCGTCCAGGCAGAGGAAACCCTGGTGGCGGAGGGGGAGAAGCGTGCGGTTTACTTGTTCAAGAACAATGTGGACTCTGCGGGCAATTCCTATGGCTGCCACGAGAACTACCTTATTGGCCGACACGTGGTGCTCAAGGACCTTGGCAAAGCTCTGCTGCCGTTCATGATCACTCGCCAGCTCATCTGTGGCGCAGGGATGGTTAGACCTGCCAAGGGAGAGAAGCCGGCGCGTTTCGTGCTCTCCCAGCGTGCCGACCAAGTCTGGGAGGGTGTGTCCTCTGCGACGACTCGATCGCGCCCCATCATCAATACACGCGATGAACCGCATGGTGATTCCAAGCGTTTCCGCCGCATGCACGTCATCGTCGGCGACTCCAACATGGCTGAGCCCACGATTGCCCTCAAAGTTGGCTCCACGCTGCTCATGCTGGAGATGTTGGAGGCGGGATATGAGGTGCCAAACTACTCGGTGCTCGAACCTATTCAGCACATTCGCGCCATCGCGCTCGATCCGACCGGCCGGACCGAGCTTCCGCTCGAGGGAGGCGGTAGCACCACCGCGCTCGCCGTGCAACAGGGGCTCTGCACCGCCGCTAAGCGCTGGCTGGAGCACCGCGAGGACGCAGGTACTCCGACGGCTGAGTTGGCCCGTGTCGTGGACTTGTGGAAGCGCACCCTCCAGGCCATTGAGACTCAGGATTTCTCCGGTGTTGACCGCGAGATCGATTGGGTCATCAAGCGCGGCCTGTTGAACCGCTACCGCGAGCGCTTGGGTGGGGATTGGGCACACCCCAGGCTGGCCCAGATCGATTTGACCTACCACGACATCCGCCCAGGCCGCGGCCTTTACAGCGTGCTGGAGCAGCGCGGCATGGTGGAGCGCTGGATCGACGATGCAGCAATCGATGCTGCCGTCGACACCGCCCCGGAGACCACCCGTGCCAAGCTGCGCGGGGAGTTTCTCGCTGTCGCCCGCGAGCTCGATGCCACGGTAACGGTGGATTGGACGCGGATGAAGGTCAACCGGCCTGAACCGATGACCGAAGAGTTCTCCGACCCCTTTGTATCCGAGGACCCGCGCCTAAATGGGTTGTTAGACTACATGCGTTCGCACCCAGGCTCGTAGAGCCCCAGAGCTGATCAAGGAACCTGCATTATGCCCTCAGCAGATCGCACCGCAGCCAGGACGCCGGTCAGAGACCGCGCTATCGAAAGGCTCACCAACCTCACCTTTGCGCTGCATGGCGCAGCGCACCAAGGCGGGGTTCCGGACCGCAGCGCGGCGTGGATCCGCAGCCACGTCGAGGGCTACCAGTCACGCAGCGACGAAGCCTTTCACAAGCAGCTTTCCCGCGACATCCTGACCTTGCAGCGCGCCGGTGTGCCAGTAGTACACAGCAGCGGGGCAGAAGGGTCGTTGTACCGCCTCGATCCCGAAAGCTACCAGCTACCTCCCATCGATTTCACGCCGGAGGAGGCCATGGTCCTAGGCGTAGCCGGCGGCATTGGCACCCCGGGCGGTTTGAGCGATTTCAGTCTCTCCGCGTGGACCAAGCTCGCGGCCTCGGGCGCCTCCCGCGACTTGAGCGGAGCTCCCGTCTATACCGCTGTCAACGATATAACCAGGCTGAGCCCAGAGCTCGTTACTGGAGTCATCACTGCAGTGCGTGCAGGGCTGCGCATATCCTTTGATTATTACGCTACGCCCTCTGCCGAAGCGGTTCGCCGCCACATGGACCCGTGGGGGCTGGTCAACCACCGTGATCGCGTCTATCTCGTGGGGTGGGATGTAGACCGCGAGGCACCCCGAACTTTTCGTGCCACCCGCGTGGACAACGTCAGGCGCTCGCGCGCTGCGGCCACGCATCTCGAGCCCACTGCACCACTGCAAGAACTCGTTGTGGAGGCACTAGACCGCGGGGATACCGTCGATGCTCTCCTTGAGGTACCACAGGGGCAGGCCGCCGAGCTTGTCGACGCCGGACGCAGGCGCAAGGATGGACTCCTAGAACTCACCAACGTACACCGCGATTGGTTGGTGCGTACCGCTGCTGGCTATGCACCAGATGTCGTGGTGATTGAACCACCTGAACTTCGTGCCGAAATCATCGCACTCTTAAGTGTCGGTGATGTCCCTCCATCAGCGTCTGGCGAGGAGGCCCGCCATGGTTGATCAACCCCGCAAGCTGCAGTCCCTCGTTCGCTCACTTAACCTCATCCCTTACCTGCGTAACCACCCGGGGTTGACTCCGATGGAGGCCGCTGAGGATTTGGGGATGACTCCTGCTGAGCTTAAAGATGCTATCGACCGACTTTTCTGCTCCGGTGTAGGCCGCAATACTGAGGACCTCATTGACTTAAGCTTTAGTTACCGCGATGGCATCGAGATTTACAACGACCAGGGCTTGACCCAGGCATTGCGTCTGACCCCAACCGAGGCCGGCGCGTTGCTGCTGACGCTCGAGTCCCTCGAAGCAATGCCCGGGCTTGTCGACGTCTCCGCGGTCCACTCCGCCGCCGCCAAGCTGCGCGAGATTATGGATGAAAAGACCGCCGCCATCTATGACTCCCTGGCCACAACTGATCCCGAGGAGTCCGAGGTGCAAGCGGCGTTGGCGGGGGCCGTCGACAAGCGCCGGCAAGTGCGTTTTACCTACTGGAGTATGTCCTCCAACCGGACCAGTGAGCGCACCGTGCATCCGGCCCGCATCTTTATCGTGGACGGCGAGCCCTATTTGGTGGCCTGGGATCAATTGGTGGGGGAGCACCGCACGTTCCGCTTGGACCGTATGAGAGATGTTGAGGTGCTTGACGCAACCGCAACCCCGCACGTGCGCAAGCTGGACTTCAACCCCGACTCCCCCTTTGGTCTAGATCACACTCTCGTTGCGCAGCTGGAGATTAACCAAGAATTCACCTGGCTGGCAGAGCACTATGACATCGCCCTCGGCGACACACTGGAAAATGGCTTGATAGCTGCGACGATGCCCGTCGGATCTGAAGCATGGTTTAGCCGTTTCGCCCTCAGCCAAGCCGACCGATTGCGGGTCGTGGGGCCGCAGAAGCTCGTCGAGGCCATTTCGGAGCATAGAAATCGGGCGCTGGAGCGTTATACTCAACTGTCAGACTAAGAGCTCTCCTGCGTGCGCCCAGTGCAGCGCTGCTGCATGGAACCGTACGCTTCATCAACCTAGAAAGAAGGGGCACCCTCAATGACCGTGGGACCTTTGGAAATCGGCCTTGTCGTTCTCGTTATCGTGCTGTTGTTCGGCGCAAAGAAGCTGCCGGAGCTGGCTCGTTCGATGGGCCGCTCCATGCGCATCTTTAAGTCCGAAGTCAAGGAGATGAAGGAGGAGAACAACACTCCCGAGCAGCAGGCCCAGATTGCTGCGTCGAAGAAGAACGATGAGGACTTCTGGAACAGCCCGAAAATGCAGCCGCGCACTTCCAAGCCGGTTGACGGAAACCAGAACTAATAATCTTTCTCGGCAGGCAGGCCGCATTCTGGACCCCTCGGGGTGCTGAGGCCTTGCCTGTCTCCGTGGGCTTTTCTGTGGAGGTCTTGCTTTGAGTACCGCGAGTACACCGTCGAATTCTGCTTCTAATGCGCGGAAGCAAAAGTGGGGCTCAAAGTTACGCCGCAAGCCCAAGAACCCAACGGGGGAGATGACGCTAGTTCAGCATCTCCAGGAGCTGCGCCGACGCATCGTCATTTCCCTTCTCGCCCTCGTTGTAGGCACCATCATCGGCTTCATCTGGTACCAGCACGCCCCGTTTGGCATGGCGCCACTAGGTGAGATTTTGCGCGGTCCCTATTGTTCACTGCCTGAGGAGAGCCGCGTTTCCTTTAGCGCAGACGGCGAATGTCGGCTGCTCGCAACCAGCCCCTTCGAAATGCTGATGCTCCGACTCAAGGTTGGCGCGTTAGCTGGCACTGTGCTGTCCTCACCGGTCTGGCTCTACCAGATTTGGGCCTTCATCGTGCCCGGCCTGCACAAGAACGAACGCCGCTTTACCTTTTTGTTTGTTTCAACAGCGGTTCTGCTCTTCGTGCTCGGCGCGGTTCTTGCCTACGTCATCCTTTCTGTGGGTCTGGAGTTCCTCATGGGAATGGGCTCCGAGTACCAGACTGCAGCGCTAACGGGTGAACGCTACTTCTACTTCTTGCTGGCGTTGCTCCTGATTTTCGGCGTGAGCTTTGAGATCCCACTACTCGTGGTTTGTCTTAACCTGATTGGTTTATTGGAATATGATCACGTCAAAGACAAGCGCCGCATCATCATTGTCGTCATCATGATCTTCGCCGCGGTTGTCACGCCGGGCCAAGAACCCTTCTCAATGTTGGTTTTGGCCGGTGCTCTCGTAGTTCTGGTCGAGATAGCTTTCCAGTTCTGCCGCATCAACGACAAGCGCCAGAAGCGCCAGCGCCCAGACTGGATGGACCTGGATGATGAAACTGCCTCGTCCCTGGATGAAGGCCCGGGTGCCATAGGCGCACCGACTCCGGTGTCTGCATCCACGAGCGTTTCTGCGTCTTCGCGGCCGGTATCTTCCAGGCCTGTGCCCCCGGCCTCGACGGGTGAAGCTCGGGGAGCGCAGCTTCAACAGAAGAACACTCAGCCCCCGCAGAGCGGCTTCTTTGACGACGTTCTGTAGGCTTGTCGGCCTTCTACTCAAGAGTTCTGTTCAGGGACTTGTACCGGCGTGCTAGTACGCCGCCCCTGACAGGTACCCTGGGGACTTATGACAATGACGCATCTGGACGAGTTCACCCAAGCACTTCCGTACTCACTGGATGACTTCCAGATCCAAGGATGCCAAGCCGTGGAAGACGGCCACGGCGTTTTGGTCTGTGCACCCACCGGTGCCGGTAAAACCGTGGTAGGAGAGTTCGCGGTGTCCTTGGCGCTGCGCCAAGGGACCCGCTGTTTCTACACCACACCCATCAAGGCACTGAGTAACCAGAAGTACCACGATCTGGTTGACGCACATGGTGAGGATGCGGTCGGACTGCTGACCGGTGACGTCTCCATCAACTCCTCCGCGGACATCCTCGTGATGACCACTGAGGTACTGCGCAACATGATTTATGCCGGCTCAGGCGCATTGGATCGCTTGACCCATGTGGTCATGGATGAGATCCACTTCTTGGCGGATGCTTCGCGTGGTGCAGTGTGGGAAGAGGTCATCCTCAACCTGGAGGAGCACGTCTCCATCATTGGTCTATCCGCAACGGTATCCAACTCGGAGGAATTCGGCCGGTGGCTGACCACCGTACGTGGTGACACCAAGGTCATCGTCACCGAAAAGCGCCCCGTACCGCTGGACCAGTGGATGATGGTCGGCCGCAAAATCTATCCGCTCTTTGAACCGGACTCAGGCGGCCAGGTAAACACTGAACTGGCGCGGCGCATTCAACGCCTGGAGGCCGGCGGTACCGATAATGGCCGCGCAGACTATGCCCAGAACCGCGCGAGCTTCCGCGCCCGCGTCCGGCACGAAGGCGGCGGGCGCCACGACCGGCACAGCGATCGGCGCAGTGGCGCGCCCCGCGTGCAGGACCGTTACCGTCCGCTAGGCCGTCCAGAAGTGCTCAAAGAGCTGCAGGCCATGGAGATGCTGCCGGCGATTACCTTCATCTTTTCTCGTGCGGGCTGCGATGGCGCGCTGTATCAGTGCTTGCGCTCCCGCATGGTGTTGACCTCCCAGGAGGAGGCCACCGAGATCAAGACCATCGTCGATAAGGGCGTAGAAGGCATTCCGGAAGAAGATCTCAAGGTCCTTGATTTCAAACGTTGGCGCGAAGCACTCTCGCGTGGCTTCGCCGCTCACCACGCGGGCATGTTGCCGGCCTTTAGGCACATCGTGGAAGAACTCTTCGTTAAAGGCCTGGTTCGTGCGGTCTTTGCCACCGAAACCCTTGCTCTAGGCATCAATATGCCAGCTCGCACTGTGGTGCTGGAAAAGTTGGTGAAGTTCAACGGCGAGGCACACGTGGACCTCACCCCCGGACAGTACACACAGCTCACCGGCCGCGCCGGTAGGCGTGGCATCGATACCTTGGGAAATGCCGTCGTACAGTGGGCACCCGCTATGGATCCCACCGCGGTGGCAGGGCTTGCCTCAACTCGTACCTATCCGCTCATTTCCACTTTCGAGCCTGGCTACAACATGGCTATCAATCTGCTGGGCATGCTCGGCTTCGATGATTCGCTGCGCTTGCTGGAGAAGTCTTTTGCACAGTTCCAGGCGGACGGTTCCGTCGTCGAGGAGACTCGCGAGATTGAGCGCGCTGAGCATCGCGTCCGCGAACTACGCGCACAGTTGGATCAGGCCGTGGATAACTTGGCTCCGCCGGCAACTGATGGCGAGGACCCCGCTGAGCTCCTCATGGACTATATGCGCCTGCGCCGCGCGCTTACTGAGGAGGAAAAGTCAGCCCGTGCCTCCAAGAAGGAGGAGAGGACCAAAGAAGTTGCCGCTGTACTGGCTCGGTTGCAAGTAGGTGAGGTCATCGCCATTGCAACCAAGAAACGTCCAACGCTGGCTGTCGTTATTACCCCGGCTAACCAGACTGCCGATCCACGCCCCTGGGTTACCACGGAAACTGGGTGGTCTGGACGCATCGATTCCTCCGGTATCGATAATCCGCCGATCGTGGTAGGACACATGAAGCTCCCGCGTGCAGCGCAGAAGAACCCGCGCCGTCATACCCGATTTGTCCAGGAGGCCTTTAAGCGCGACTACTACAAGCGGCCGAAGAAGATGCGCACCGTGCCGCGTAATCGGCCCAACAAGAAGGTTGCAGAATTGCGCGATGCCCTCCGCGAGCATTCGGTGCACCATTGGCCGGCGACCGACCGTGAACAGTTGGCCGGGGTCGCCCAAAAGCTGGCCCGCCGGGAACGCGAACTGCACCGACTAGAAGCCAAGGTGGAGCGCGCCACGGATACCCTTGGCCGTACCTTCGAGCGCATCGTCGACCTCCTGGCGGAGATGAACTACGTGGAGTTCGAAGGCTATGGCGAAGACCGCGAGCCGGTCATTACGGATGAGGGAGAGCGTCTAGCCAAAATCCACTCCGAATCGGACCTGCTGGTGGCGCAATGCCTTAAGCGCGGTATCTGGAATGACCTCGACCCCGCCGAACTCGCGGGTGTGGCCTCCCTCTGCGTCTTCGAAAACCGCAAAACTACTCGCGGCGAGCCCGGCGCGGCTTCCGAAGCCATGGCGGACGCCATGGATGCAACCTGGCGTATTTACACCGAGCTCGTCGCCGATGAGAAACGCCATAACCTGCCGCAAACACGCGAGCCGGAGCCAGCCTTTGCGCTCGCTATCCACCAATGGACCGCGGGTGCACCCTTGGCATATTGCATGGCCGCAGCTAACGAGTCAGGTGCGGAGCTGACCCCCGGTGACTTTGTCCGCTGGTGCCGCCAGGTCATCGACTTGCTCCAGCAGGTAGGCAAGACCGGCTACGAGGACGAGATTCGTCGCAATGCCCGGCGCGCCATTGACGCGATTCAGCGCGGCGTCGTCGCCATCGGCGCCTAGTTTTAGCGCCTAGTTTTCGGAGCCACCGCGAAGCAGTGCCGTGGCTGCCGCCGCGATGGCTGTGCGGTGGGGTGCGATGAGTGCCACGGTGGCTAGCTTGAGGTTGCGCCCCAACGGGTTAAGGATGAGAGCTTGCGTACCGATGACGGCGTCATCGACTAGAGCTGGCCCGCCCGAGTCACCTTTGACTGCCGGAATCGTGTTGAAGACAAATCCGGCGGGGGAGACGGTGGTGCGGAAGTCGATGGACCACGTGCGAATGAAGGGCAGTAGAAACAACCCTGTTCGCTGCTGTGCACGGCGGGCCCTTCCGCCGTATCCCCAAGTGCTCACGGGTGCACGAAAGGAGGGAGTACTTTGCGCGAGTCCCGGTAGGTTTCGGGGCGGTGCTGGTTTGTCGAGTAAACACAAGGCCATGTCGGTTCCGTCAATCGTACGCGCGGCGACCACACGCCGGTTGAACCCGCCACTTACCTTGTAGTGATCACCTTTGTCTAGACCATCACGGAAGAAGTGCGCACAGGTCAGTACCAGCCGGGATGCCTGCTGGGTGCAGGGCCTTAAGGAGGAATCGATGAGTACTCCCGAGCAATAGCTACGGCGGGTGCGTATCTTGACGGCAGCGGGATGAGAGTTCACACCGTCCAGCTTAACGGGGCGGGCACGGGCGGTAGGCTAACTGCCATGACTGATTATGCATCCCGCCTGAGTCGTGCCCGCGCGATTGCCGCCGCCAAGAACATCGATGTGTTGCTGGTGGGTACCGGGCCCGAATTCGCTTATCTGACGGGTTCCTGGGTTTCCTCCCATGAGCGCCTGACCTGCTTGGTTATCCGGCCCGAGGCCGAACCGATCATCGTCGCGCCGAGCACCGACATTGAGTCGCTTCAGGGGGTTGCCACCCAGCTGGTGGGGTGGAGCGATGGCGAAGATCCCTATGCGCTGGCCTTGGAAGGTGTACGCCCCAGCACCGTTGCCTTGGGGTCTTCGCTGACCGCCGACCACGTATTGCGTTTCCAGTCCGCAATTCGCGGCCAGCTAGATCCGTCCTCGCAATCTTCGCAGTCCTCGACGGATGTACCGCAAGTGGAATACCTTCTAGCTACTGAGGCACTGGCTGAACTCTTTAGTCGCAAGGACCCAGATGAGGTGGCGGAGTTACGTGCTGCTGCGGCGGCTATCGATGCCGTGCACGCCGAGGTGCCGCGTCTCTTAAAGCCGGGGCGCACTGAGGCCGAGGTAGCCGCTGATTTGCGGGAGCTCATCTTGCGCGAGCACGACGCGGTTGACTTCATCATCGTTGGTTCCGGCCCAAACGGAGCGAACCCGCATTATGACTACGGGGACAGAGAACTTGGCGCGGGCGATCCCGTCGTGGTGGATATCGGAGGAACGCTGGCCTCTGGTTATCACTCTGACTGCACCCGCACCTATGTGGTGGGAGCGGACCCCTCTGCGGCGCCCGCCGATTTCCAGGAGGCCTATGCGGTGTTGGAAAAGGCCCAGGCTGCTGGACGAGCTGCCGCACGCCCGGGCACAACCGCTCAGGAAATAGACCGTGCCACACGTAGCGTGATCGAAGCAGCCGGTTGGGGTGAATATTTCACGCACCGCACTGGGCACGGCATTGGCTTGTCCACGCACGAGGAGCCTTTCATCATGGAGGGAAATGAGCTGGAGCTTTCCCAGTCCATGGCCTTTTCTATTGAGCCGGGTATCTACGTGCCGGGAAAGTGGGGCATGCGTCTGGAGGACATCGTTGTGACCTCTCAATCCGGGTATGAGTCCCTGAACCAGGTCCCGAGGGAGTTGCGTTAATGGGTGCGTTGCTGATTCTTGGCGGGCGCAGCGATATCGGCGGCGAGCTTGCACGCCGTCTGTGCGCAGGCCGCCCAGTAGTACTTGCCGCGCGGGGTGAGCACGGTATGGAGGAACTCACCTCTGAGCTTCTCCGTAATGGGGCAGTTTCCGTGCACACGCTCTCCT
>DXEO01000061.1 GCA_019114925.1 Candidatus Corynebacterium faecipullorum
GGATACCGAGCCGACAATACGGCCATTGTGGAAAACCGGAGCTCCGGAATCCCCGACCATCGCGCAGACCTGGTTGATGGTGATGCGCTCGGTGCGCTGTAGGGTTATGCCACACGTGCGGCCGGTAGCCACACCGCTCTTGCAGGTAATATCACCCGGCTGGGTGGTGCCACCGATCCCTTGGGCGGTCACACCGTTATAGCTGCGGGTTACCTCAGCCTGGGAGCCGAACTCGATGAGCGAATAGTCCAGGTTCGCGTTCTTCGCCACCACAGTGCCGGTGGGGCCTACCTGCCAGGAGTCCGCCGAAGACACTGGATCGCCAACATTTCCGCAGTGGCCAGCAGTAATACCAACCTTACGGCCTTCGGCATCAGTGCCGGCTGCCGTCAGCGTGCACATGGTGTCCTCGCGGATGTACAGCGGGGTACCCGGGCCGTACAGCGACTTCCCGTCTGTCATCGCAACATTGGATTCCTCGGGGATCTGGGGAGCATCGTAGAAAGAACCCGGAACTCGGTGCAGAATGTAGTCCGCGTGCGGTTTACCAGCAGCGATCTTGGAGAACAGGTCGTTCTTCCACACATAATTCGGGTCCGTGCCCTGGGGGACAAATTCCGGCTGCGTGGCTTCCTCCAACAGTCCGATGGGTGTCGGGTTCGTCAGCGGTTGCCCCATGTTGGCGTTAGCATCAGCATATTCTTGCGCCGAAGCTAAATCCGGCAGCGAAGTGTTCAAGTTCGCTTGTTGCGTGAGCTGCTGCGCCGCAGGCGAGTTCACAGCGCCAGCAACAGCCTGGGCCGCATCCTTCGATGCCGCCGCGGTTGTTCCGTTGACGGCGGTATCGACGGCGTCGGTCAGCTCTTTGTCCACGGGCTTGGTCTCAATGCCCACAGACTGCAGATCCGCGCGTACCTGGTCGACAAAACCTGCTGAATCAATCTCTGGGAGGGTGGGGAGCTCCTGTGCACCCGCCACTGGGTTACCCAGGAAGAACGCACCTGCAAAAGCCGATCCCACAATGGCTTTCTTAAGGTGCGGAATTTTTCTCATTGAGCAATTCCTCTTTTCACTACTTCTCGTATTGGTCTATAAGCCTTCTTCCATGATGGCACGTGCACTGGCGTAGCCGTTTTCTAACCTGAGGGACTGTGTCCAAGCCGTTACACTACTGACAGCTTTCGGGTGCCCCCTCTCTCCCTTCACCGTCTCTCGAACCCCACGCAGACCTACTATGGAGGCATGTCTGAGACTGCCAATTCTTCGTCATCTCCTGCAGATATTGATGAAATAGTCGCCGTCATCTTGCGCGATAACCATGGTCGCGTTCTGGTCATCCGCGCCACCGAAACCCCTGAATTCGTCCTGCCGTTTGGCTCTATCAATGACACTATTAACCCAGCCCACGCTGCCCAGCTCATCGCCCACGAGGCTATTCGGGCCGCGGTTGACGTGTCGAAGCTGCGCCGCTTGGCTACCTACGTCTCAGCGGCAGCTAATGACGCCCCACACACCATCCACGCTCACGTCTATGTCTGTGAAGAAGAAATCTCCGTTGCCCATCCTGACCAGGAAATTGCCGAGCTAGCCTGGGTCGATCCCGCCGCCCCGGACGTCACTATCGCGCCATTACTTAGGGAGAGGGTATTCCCCGCCCTGCAGGAACTCTAGGTCCATAACGTCTAGACTCCCCACCATGATTACGCAGCGACTACTCCCCGTTCTCGCCGCCGGTTCCCTTGCCCTTGCGCTGGCCGGCTGCGCCACCGACGACAGCACTGACGCCACGCTTTCCTCGGTCTCCCCAACCACTCAAGCCGCCAGCGCCGAATCCGGAGCTTCAGCACCCGCAGACCCGCAGTCACCTGACGCTGATGCGCAAGATTCTGGGCAAATACCACCTGAGACCGGTGACAGCACTGACGCCGCTCACGACACTTCTCAAGCCACAGCCGATGGCGCATGCGCCACGCGGCAACTCGATATCGGATTGTCCAACGAGCAGGGGGCCGCCGGCTCACGCTTGGCTGACATCACCTTCACCAACACTTCTTCCACGCCGTGTACGTTGAAGGGCTTCCCCGGTGTTTCTGCCGTCACCAATGACGACGGCACCCAGCTCGGCCCCGCCGCCGAACGTGAATCAGGCCAAGAGACGACAACCGTCACGCTCGCGCCAGGCCACTCCGCCCGTGCCGGCCTCAAGATGACCAACATCGGTGTCCTCGATCCAGCTTCCTGCCAATCCCAGGCGGCCGATGGCCTGCGCGTCTACCCGCCCGGCGAAACCGCCAGTGCCTTCATCCGGGTCGCCGGCTTAGAAGGTTGCGCGGGCGATACCAACTACCTTTCCGTCCAGCCGGTCACCGCAGGTTAAACCCGCTTAAAACCAGCAGGCGTTCACATCGGTCTACACTCGCGGCCATGGAATCCAAGAAGCTGACGTCGCTGGTGTTTGGGAACGTTGTGCTGGAATCGCACATGACGAAGACAACTATCGTCGTTTATTCGGAGGACATGCGCTCATGGCACTTCCGCCCGAGCCCCTATACGGAGCTCAAGGTGCCGCTCGATGAACTACAAGGACAACTGAGTAGAGAGCGCGCCGAGCTCATCTCAGAGCGCATTTTCGATGACGTCAAACTCGAGCTTGAGGAAAGCTACCCCGGCGGCGTGGACCGCGCACAGAAGGAACTCTGCGCCTGGCTTCGCCGTGCAGACGACAGGGCTTAAGCGATGCCCGAGCCACTCTCCTACTCCTCCACCGAGGGCTTCCCGCAGCTGCACATGTCCCGCGCCATCGACGCTGAATTCGATGAGGCCGCAGACAAGCTTTTCCACTGGGGCCTGCAGCGCAGCGGCCTCTTCCGGGTGCAGCCCAGCCACGCCATCGTAAAAGTAGGAGCGGAGGTTTCCCTCGGATTGGGGCCGTGGGAGTTTCGCTGCCGAGTGGTGGATGTATTCCGCGAGGAGGGCCGCTGCGGCTTTACCTACGGCACCCTTCCCGGGCATATCGAGCGCGGCGAGGAGACCTTCACATTATAACGCCTGCGGGATGGGCGCACGCTGCTGCTTGTCGACGCCTCCTCCCAGCCCGCCCGCCTTAGCTTCCTACGCCCACTTCTCGATATTCCCCGGCGCGCGCTGATCCGCTTTTTCTACCTGCACGCTTTGGATGACTAGCAGCGGGGTGTCAATGGGGGGCCACTCCCCCTGAGTTCTGCGCTCGCCTAGCGAGGCACCCACAAGACATGTAACCTAACTCACATGCACACTTTCCCTCGCCATACTTTCCGCCCCCACTTACAGCCTTAGTGACCATACTCGCGGTGTTAGCCGCGGCAGCTGCAACCGGGATGCTTCCCTTAGCCTCCGCGGAAGACAAACCTTCCGAATCGGCCAACTCCACGTCCAGCAGCATGGCCCCCACCATGGTGGTCTTCGATTCCTCCGGTTCCATAATCACCAACGATGCCGGCGGCCAGACCCGCATCGACGCCACCAAAGATGCCGCCCGCACCTTCATCACCGAAGCCGGGGATGACGCCCCTCTGGGGCTTGTCACCTATGGTGGCAACACCGGCGAGGCTTTCGAAGATGAGGCAGCCGGTTGCCAGGACATCACCGTGGTAACGCCACCTGAGGCAGGCAATTCCGACAAGATGATTTCCCATATGGATGGCTTGCAGCTACAAGGTTTCACCCCCATCGGCGAATCTCTGCGCAAGGCCGCGGCCGAGCTACCAAAGGAAGGCCAACGTAGCATCATCTTGGTCTCGGATGGCGTTGCCACCTGTACCCCGCCACCAGTCTGCGATGTAGCGAAGGAACTCAAAGAACAGGGCATCGACCTAGTCATCAACACCGTCGGCTTCAACGTTGAGCCCGAGGCACAACAGGAACTGCAGTGCATTGCCGACGCCACCGGCGGAACCTATGCCGACGCCTCCGACGCCGATAGCTTGGCCAAGGAGCTGAACCGCGCAGCACCCCGCACCTTCAACGCCTACGAGTCCAACCTGGAGGAGATCGAAGGCGGCGAATCCGAAGGTTCCGCGGCCAAGGTAGGCCGTGAGGTAGAGGCTTTCTCCACGACGCTCCTCCCCGCAGGGGGTAAAGGACACTCGGCTGAATCTAACTCCTTCTTCACCACCCCGATTGCTGAAGGCGAACGTGTGGTCATCAGCGCTACCACCACCCAAACCCCCAGCATCAACAACTTCCGAAAAGGTGGAATACTGTACTTGAGAGTTCAAGCAGCCGAGCTATCTTGTGAGCTCGCTTTCTCCATCCGACGGGGAGGTGACTGGAAGCAGGATGAAGAGCTCGGTGTGGAAGTGACCATCACCCGCTTCGGCGAACCGGATATGGAGGGCCAACCAGATCCAGTCGAAGAAAAGACCCCAGTAGACCCAGTTACAGTATCCGGTGACCCCGCCGAGGTAACTGCTGGAACGTGGTTCACCGACGCTACTGAGCTCACCCCTCAGCAGCCAGTGCGCGCGCAGATTGTTCCTGGCGAAACGCACTTTTATCGCATTTCTGCTGAACACGGGCAACAGGTTGCTGGCTTGGTCTCCATAGTCGAAGAAGCTGATGACTTTGACAACAACGGACCGGGTGACACCTTGATCGTTACCGCGTGTAACGAAGCCCGGGCACAGATTGACGTGGAGGGGTCCCGCACGATCATTCGGAAAGACGTCAAAGCAGATTTCAGCTACCCCGCGCCCATCCCCTTTGCCAACCGCTATGGGGGATCCCACAACGATGGTTCGGGAGGCTTAGGAATTGAGAACGTGTGGCAGGGCGGCGAGCAATACATTGCCGTCAATTACGAGAAGCTTCTGACTGAACAAGAAATCGACGAAAACACCCAGCTGCCGGTGCTTACTTATGATTTGGTTGCGGACGCAGTGGGTGATCCCGTTCCGGAGCCAACTTTTGCACCGGTCAAGCTTGAGACTGAGAAGCCTTCTGAGCCTGCAGAAAAGGAAGGTACCGAAAACCGCGCGCAGGACAACGATGACTCCTCGCTCTTCTCCGGCTTTCCCTTCCTTTTGGCAAGACTCGGATTCCTAGTCCTCATCGGCCTCATCATCGCTCTGGTTGTTGCCATCAGGAACCTCAACCGCTAGCCACGCTAGCGACGAATGTCGTTCACGGTAAATAGTGCCCCGAATCTTCAAAGATTTCGGGGCTTATTTACGGTGACTGCATCTTTTAAACTACCCCCTAGCGGAGACCGCGCGGGCGACTATTGCTGTGCTTAAAGGAGGGAACCGACATGTTCTATTCGAGTGACGCGAAGTCCACAAACGAAGAAGGGCGCAACGAACAAGGGGAATTGGACATAGTGCGCTTCTCGTGGGACCGATCAGGAGCCGCATCCACCCCCGGACGATGTCACAAACTACTATTCCGAAATTCAAGCTCAGCTAGACGGTAAGGACTGGACCCAACCGCCCGTCGAAATTACCGTCGGCGCACACCCCGACAATACGTACACGCTTTTCTTACCGCCGCGCATTAGCCTGTCCGACTGGATAAATCGCGCCGACAAGGCATATTGGCTCGACTTCCTAATCTATATGGATAGTCAGTATTTCAACGATGAGGAACAGAAGCATCGGGTTGACCTTGCTTTGCTCATCGAAGCGCGCCGTTCCGGAGCATAAGCGCTACTATTGCAGCGGATCTAACGCATGTCTTAAAGTGTGCGCAACCGACAAGGCCGTAATGGCAGAGGTTTTAGGGTTCACGGGATGCGGAGAAGATTCGCTAACCAGAGAGAACGTACCGGCCGAGCCTGAAACCTCGATGTCATGACGTGTTTTAATCAGATTCGGAGAAGCAACTAGTTCCACCGATACACGCTCAAGCGATCGCGCAAGCAACTCGTCATCGCTGGAGCCTCTGCCGCGAGTTGCCCAAGCAAGAGCGACGGAAACATTGACATTGCCAGGAAATTTTGCAATCGCGTCACTAGGCCTGCCGCTGAAAAGTACAAACGGTGCTGTTGCGTTTTCTAATTGAGCACGCTCAGCACCACTCATCCAGCCTTGAATGAGAGACTCCGCATTCTTGGTCGTCCGAATCCTTACGGTATCCACGGCAGTTGACTCTGCTAATGCCGCCCACAAATCGAATCCGCCGATCGCACCGGAGGTGACATGTACTTTCCCAGGCCCAGACAACAGTGCTTGGCGCGCGTCAGGATTAGCCAAAGCGCCTACCGAGGTCAGCACCAAATCTTTGCCACGGGAAATCACTGCCGGTCCGTGTTCTTTCGCCGCTGCAACGCCCGCGCATTCAACCACGATATCGTGGGCATCGATGAGCTCCGCAAGGTTGTCATCGCACAGTGATACTCCCAGAGTGCCGCGTTCTCGGTGCGCGGCAGCATCGCGAACAAATGCACTGACTTCGAATTCAGATGGGTCAAAAAGTGACACCAATTGGCGCCCGATCGCGCCAAAACCAAGGAGCAACACTCGTGGAGCCGAAGCAGACATGACAATCCTCCATTACCGTCCGGTTTAGATGTGAACCCACTCTATCCCCAAGTCTCCCAGGCCCCGTGTCGAACCTGAACGTTCACGGTAAATAAGGCCCCAAAATCCCCGGCGGTTTCAAGTGGTGGATGCATCACTTGAATAGTTCTTGGATTTTCTCTTCTGGTGTGTACCAGTTGAGGACTTTTCTGGGGCGTCCGTTGAGTAGGTCTTGAATCTGCTGGACGCCCTTGTCGGTCAGGGTACTAAAGTCGCTTCCTTTGGGCAGGAAGTCTCGGACTAGCCCGTTGGTGTTTTCGTTGGTAGGCCTCTGCCAGGGTGAGTGCGGATCACAGAAGTAGACTGCGAGCCCACGTGCGATGCTCAGCCTGTCTACTTGGGCTAGTTCCACACCTTGGTCCCAGGTCAGCGTTTTGGTGATGTTGCGTATTTTTCCGGTACACATCTCGATTAACCACCACCAGGGCCCGCAGCCGCACTTCACCGTCCACACACGCAATACCGACAATGGCGAGGCACGCACCTTCACCGCCCGCCACGTCGTCGCGGCCACCGGCACGTGGGCCGCGCCCTTCTTCCCCTTCATCCCAGGCGACTTTGCCGGCACGCAGTGGCATTCCGCCAATTACCCTGGGCCGAAGCCCCTTCCTTGCGCCTTCTGCTGCCGACAGCTCCGCCGCCGATACCGGCTCGGACACCGCACCGCTGCTCAAAGACCACGTCTTCCCGGCGCTCCTCCGCTAACCCGCTTGCGCGCAAGCCCCGCGCGCTCGCTAGTCCGTTCGCGCGTGTGGCGGCGCGTTGTGCCGTGGCTTCAGCGCTACCGGCGGCAGCTCCGGCGCGGGCAGCCACTCCATGCCCTCGGCATTCTTGCCCGGGCCACCGTGGCCCACGTAGCCCTCCACGAAACCGAAACGCGCTCCACGCTCCTGCCACTGTTGGCGGAACTGCCGGATTTCCTCGTCGCGCCGGGCCACGAAGTTCCACCACATGAGGATTTCTTCCCCGAACGGGGTGCCGCCAATGAGCAGCGCGCGGGCCGGCTCGTCACCGGCGTTGCGCACGCGCAGCACCCGCTTGCCGATGCCCACGTACCCAACCGCACCACGCTCCACCGTCGTCCCCTCGAGTTCCACGGCGCCGGTGTCCACCAACAGGCCGTGCTCGAATTCCGGGGACACCTCCAACGCGATCTCGGCACCGGCATCGATGCGAGCCTCCGCGCCGAGCAGGGGAGTGTGCGTCTCCACGGGGCTTTCCGCGCCCGCCAAGGAGCCGAGAAACACGAGCAGCGATCCGCCCGGAACCTGCGTGACCGGCGGCGCGTAGTGCGTTAGGCCCGGGGTGGCGGTGTGGCGGGTGGCATCGGGAAGCGCGAGCCAAAGCTGCACGCCATGCAGGACCTTCGTCTCTGGCGTGGAGACCTCCGTATGGGAAATGCCCGGACCTGCGGTCATGACGTTGAGCTCGCCCGGGCGCACCTGCGCGGCGTTGCCAACCGAATCGTGGTGGGTGACCTCGCCCTGGAAAAGCCAGCTCACCGTCTGCAAGCCGGTGTGCGGGTGTGGGGCCACGTCCATCCCTCCGGTGGCGGCGACGTCATCAGGGCCGTAATGGTCCACGAAGCACCATGCTCCAATGAGTGCTCGCTGCCGCAGCGGCAACGTCCGCCGCACCGGCATGGCGCGCGGCCCGCCCAGAGGCACCTCGCGGGAGGGAAGAATCTCAACGGCGGCGTAGGGCGTAGAGGAGTCCAGCTTGGGGGAGGTCATGCCACACCAGTGTACGGAACAATTGGGCGCTTGCTTTATCCGCATGGTCACCATTGGACGAAGATGAAGCCCTCCCCTAGGCGTGCACCTCCGTGAGGCTAGAGACAATTTGATTAGTCTCCATCGCCATTCGGACAACCTTTCCGATCAAATCCACGATGTGGCGCGGTTTCCCGACGAGCTCACCGAAGGCGGCAACGTGCTCGCCCTCGTTCTCTGCGACCACCGCATGCCCGGCACCACCGGCGTGGAATTCCTAGTCCAGATGATGGACGACGACCGCACCCCCGCCACCCGCAAAGTCCTGCTCACCGGTCAGGCGCAGCTGCACGACACGGTGCGCGCGCTCAACGAGGCCAACCTGGACCACCACATTGCCAAGCCCTGGGACGTCGACGAGCTACACCAGGTGGTGCGCACCATGCTCACCGACTACGTCGGGGACATGGACATCGACCCCCTGCCCTACCTCGACGTCCTCGACGCGACGCGCGCGATGGACCTCGTCCGCCGTCGCTAGGCCTGCGGGGCGCTGCGTTCCTACAGTTCTTGCGCGCGTACACGTCCGCGGCGCACCACCCAGGCTGCAACCAGCGAGAACACCAGCGCAACCAGCACCCCCAGGTTCGCGTCGGCCCACTGCTCGCCCACCAGCGGCAGCAGGTAGCCCTGCCAGTTGTTCCACGTCGCCTCCTCCGCGAACATGTTGGCCACCAGCCCCCAGCCCAGCAGTGAGGCGATCGCCAAAATGCTTATCGACGCCACGTCCACCCCACCGTAGCGCCCCTGAGGATCGTAGAGCGCGGCCTCGTCGTAGTCCTGCGACCTGCAATAGATGTCGGCGATGAGGATGCCGGCCCAGCTCGCAAGCGGCACGCCCAGCGTAATGAGGAAGGACTGGAACGGGCCGAGGAAGTCTTGGGCGAAGAATACCACCCAGATCGT
>DXEO01000062.1 GCA_019114925.1 Candidatus Corynebacterium faecipullorum
CCCAAGGACTTGAGGTAGTCGCGCTTTTCATTGGCGGCAAAACGCACGTACTCGCGGCCCCATTTCGCGCCCCAAAAATCGTGCCGGTCATCTTCGGTCACCGGGTCGTAGTCTGCGGAATTGGCCCAGTCGCGCCAGGCCAATTCTTCGGAGTCCTTGACCCGCATCATCTTCTGCTCGGGGGAGTCGACATAAAACAGCCCGCCAAGGGACCAGAAGGCCTGGCCGCCCAGGTTATTCCGGTTTTCCTGTTCCAGGAAGATGACGTGCTCGCAGCCCTTGAGGGCCTCGTAGCCGGCGACCATGCCGGCCACGCCGCTGCCGACGATGATGACGGAGCCCGTGACCGAGTTAGTTTCTTTCATGACAGTAATGATAAAAGAAACCGACGGCGATTCTGTGACTTGGCTCGCACAAAACCGTCTTTGTGTCGAGGTGTGACCTAGGCGTAGGTCGTGTTCACCTTCTCCACGAGGGTGAGGACATCGTAGGTCGCCACAATCTCATCCTCCTGGTTGTAGAGCACGGCGTCCCAGCACACCTCGCCGTAGTCATCGGTCACGCGCGGGGTGATGCGCTTGGCGGTGAGCTCCACGCGAATGGAATCGTCGTAGGTCACTGGCGTGATGAAGCGCAGGTTCTCCAGGCCGTAGTTGGCCAGAACCGGACCCGGTGCCGGCTCCACGAAGAGGCCCGCGGCCCAGGAGACCAAGAGGTAGCCGTGTGCCACGCGGCGTGGGAAGAAGGGGTTGGCGGTGGCGGCTTCTTCGTCCGTGTGGGCGTAGAAGGTATCGCCGGTCTTCTCCGCGAACTCGAGGATTTCCTCGAGGGAGACGTGGCGCAGGTCGGAGGCGAACTGGTCACCAATCTGCAGCGTGGCCAGGTCTTTTCGGAAGGGGTGGGTGCCCTGGCCGTTTTCCACGTCGGCGCGGGTCACGCGTTGCACGGCCGCGCCGCGGTGCCACTGGCCGGTAATGGCGGTGAGGTGGTCTGGGGTGCCCTGAACTGCGGTGCGCTGCATGTAGTGCAGGATGCCGCGCACGCCACCCAGCTCTTCGCCGCCACCGGCGCGACCCGGGCCGCCGTGGACGAGGTGCGGGAGGGGAGAGCCGTGGCCGGTGGAGGTCTTCGCGTCATCGCGATCGAGGAAATGCAGGCGGCCGTGGTGGGCGGCGATGCCGAGCGCATACTCGCGGGTGAGCTGCGGGTCGTGCGTAATAACGGAGGCGACCAGGGAGCCGGCACCCAGGGCGGCGAGCTCAACGGCCTCGGCGGGAGAGTCGTAGCCCAGGAAGGAGACGACGGGGCCGAAGGCCTCGGTGTCGTGCACGGCCGGAGCGCGGTTATCAGTAAAGCGCAGGATGGTGGGGTTAAAGAAGGCGCCCTCGGCCTCCTCGCCGCCGTAGACAACCTCACCGCCGCCTGCCTTGAGCTTCTCGACGGCCTCCGCGACGTCCGCCTTCTGATCTGCGGAGACCAGCGGGCCCATGGTGGCGGAGGCATCGCGCGGATCGCCCACGACGACCTTGTCGCGCAGGCGTGCGCTGAGGGCTTCAATGGTGGCGTCGACAAGCGCGTGCGGAACGATGGCGCGGCGGATAGCCGTACACTTCTGGCCCGCCTTCGAGGTCATCTCGCCGAAGACTGCCTTGACGAAGGTCTCGAACTCCGGGGAGTCCGCCGTGACATCGGTACCCAGGATGGCAGCGTTGAGGGAATCAGCCTCCGCGCTGAACTGGATGCCGCCCTCGATGACGTTGCGGTGCGCACGCAAGGTATTCGCGGTATCGGCAGAGCCGGTAAAGGCCACGTGGTCGCGGTAATCCAGGTGATCCAGCAGGTCGCGGGCGGAGCCGGAGATGAGCTGCAGGCTGCCTTCCGGAAGGATTCCGGAATCGATCATGAGGCGCACGCAGGCCGCGGTGATGTAGCCGGTGGGCGTAGCGGGCTTGACAATGGAGGGCACGCCCGCGATGAAGGCTGGGGCGAACTTCTCCAACATGCCCCAGACGGGGAAGTTAAAGGCGTTGATCTGCACCGCGACGCCAGGGATGGAGGTGTAGATGTGGCGGCCAATAAAGGAGCCGTCCTTGGAGAAGACTTCCGCTTCGCCGTCCGGCATGACGGTGGAGTTGGGCATCTCGCGGCGGCCCTTCGAGGAGAAGGTGAACATGGTGGAGATACCGCCGTCGATATCGACGAAGTTATCGCGCTTGTTGGCGCCCGCCTTGTTGGCCAGTTCGTAGAGCTCTTCGCGGTGATCCTGGAGGTAAATCGCCAGCTCCTTGAGCTTGAGGGCGCGCTCGTGGAAGGTGAGCTTCTGCAGTCCGGCGCGCCCAGTGCTGCGGGCATAATTGATGGCACCGGCGATGTCGAGGCCTTCGGCGCTAACCCTGGCGACGACGTCACCAGTGGAGGCGTCGTGCACTTCCGCAACGCGCGAGGGGTTGTCCGGGGTGAGCCACTGGCCGGAGAGGTAGCTGGGGACGAGGGCTTCAGTCATAGCGAAAAGTTTGGCCTTTCCATTAGTTTCCGAACGGTTGGTCAGTAAATACAGGCTAGTATAGTCTGCATCACATTTCTAGGAGTAAGTAAGGAGTACTGCATGGCCGCAGAAGTATGGAAGATTCAGTTGGGTGAGCTGGATAAAAAGATGGGGGTAGAAATTCTGGAAGAGTCGGCCGAGCGAGTGGTGGCCACCATGCCGGTCGAGGGCAATACCCAATCCTTCGGGCTGCTCCACGGCGGCGCCATGGCGTGCCTAGCGGAGGCTGTCGGTAGCTGGGCGGCGGTGATCCATGCCTCGACGCTGGGCAAGGTCGCCGTCGGCGTAGACATCAACGCGACGCACCACGCTTCCGGGCGTTCGGGTCTGGTCACGGCGAGGGCCACCGCCATCAAGCTAGGCAAGACGCTGTGCTCCCACGAGATCGTCATTACAGATGACGAGGGGAGGAGGCTGTGCACGGCGCGCATTACCAACGCGCTCGTGGCGCCTAAGGACAAGAGGGAGGAGCGCTAGGAAATAGGGGAGGGGGAGCGCGGCTTATTCGGAGTAGTCGTAGAAGCCCTTACCGGACTTGCGGCCCAGCTCCCCGCGGGCGACCATGTCGCGCATCAGCTGCGGCGGGCTAAAACGCTCACCCAGCTGGGACTCGAGGTATTCAGCGATGCCGAGGCGCACATCCAGACCCACGATATCGGTCAGCTCCAGCGGGCCGATGGGGAACTTGTAGCCCAGCACCATGGCGTTGTCGATATCGCGCGGCGAGGCCACGCCTTCCTCCACCATGCGGATGGCCTCAAGCGCAATGGCCACGCCGAGGCGGGAGGAAGCGAAGCCGGGGGCGTCCTTGACCACCACTGCGGTCTTGCCCAGGCCCTCGACCCAACCTTTGGCCGTGTCCACAAGCGCCTCCGGCGTGGACTCGGCAACAACCACTTCCACCAGCTTGGAGGCCGGGACCGGGTTGAAAAAGTGCAGGCCAATGACGTCGTTGGGGATGCTCTCTGCCAGCTGGGATACCGACAGCGAGGAGGTATTGGTGGCGACGACGGCCTGCGGGGCCGCTTCGGCGATATCCCGGAAGGCGGCTACCTTGAGATGCATCGACTCCGGAACCGCTTCAACCACGAGGTTGAAGCCAGCAAAGGCGGAGGCGGCGGTGGAAAAGCTGAGACGCTCATCCCAGGAGTCGAAGGTGCCCTCCGCGCCGCGGTCGAGGGAGCCGCGGATGGCCTTGTGTACGCGCTCGCGGGCGGCCGCCACGGCATCTTCGTTGATATCCACCACGGTCACGGACGCGCCGGAGGCTAGGAATGCGTGAGCAATGCCGGCACCCATGCGGCCGCCGCCGAGCACACCAACCTTGGCAGGAACCTGCAGTACTGAGGACATGAGTTGACTCTCCTTGTGAGTGGAAGGTTTATTTCTTGCGGTCCAGGAAGGCCTGCATCCGCTCAAACTTGGCGGGGGACTCAAAAAGCACGGCCTGGGCGATATTGTCCACTGCCGGGTGCGCAGCATCCGGCATAGAGATGAGCTGCTTGGTCAAGCGCACGGCCAACGGGTCTTGTTGGGCAATGCGCCCGGCTAGTTCTAGGGCGCCGTCGACCAGCGCTTCCGGCTCGTGCAGCTCGCTGACCAGGTGATTGGCCAGTGCCTCCTCGCCGTTGAGGATGCGCCCGGCCAGCAGAATCTCCTTCGCCAGCGGGGTGCCCACGCACTCCTTGAGGCGCCACGTGGCACCCGCGGCGGCAGCGATACCTAGGCCGGCTTCGGGCTGCCCAAACTTGGCAAACGGAGTGGACACGCGGAAGTCCGCGGCCAAGGCCAGCTCCAAGCCGCCGCCGAGGGCGTAGCCGTCCACCGCCGCGATGACGGGGGCAGGCAGGGAGGCGATGCGGTGGAAGATGGTGGAATTGATGCCGCGGAGTGCATCCTCGCGCCGGCGCTCACGAAGCTGTGCGATATCCGCCCCAGAGGCGAAGATCCCGCGGGGGCCCTTCGGGGTATCCACCGTGCAGCCGGTGATGATGAGGATGCGGGAATCGGACTCGAGCTGCGCGCAGAGCTCGTGGAACTCTGCCACCATCTGCTCATCGATGGCATTGCGGACTGCGGGGCGGTTGAGCTTGGCGACGACAATCTCGTCCTTCTCACCGCGCGTTGAAATCTCGATAGCAGTAGTCATCTACACCCTCTCAATCGCAATCGCGGTGCCCTGGCCCACGCCCACGCACATGGTGGCGATGCCGCGGCTGAGCCCATCCGTTTCCAAGCGGTTGAGCAGGGTCAACGTGATGCGGGAACCGGAGGAACCCAGCGGGTGGCCCAGCGCGATGGCGCCGCCCCAGGCATTAACTTTGTCCTCATCCAAGCCCAGCTCGCGGATGCAGGCTAGGGACTGGGAGGCAAAAGCTTCGTTGAGTTCGACGGCATCCACGCTATCCAGCTCCCAGCCGGCGCGCTCCAGCACGTCGCGGGTAGCAGGGATGGGGCCCGTACCCATGATCTCCGGGCGCACACCGCGCGCGGAGTTGGCCACTACGCGGGCACGTGCGGTCAGGTTGTGCTTCTTGAGGGCCTCGTCGGAGGCAACGATGACGCAGGAGGCGCCGTCGTTAAGCGAGGAGGCGTTGCCCGCCGTGGTGACGTCACCCAGGGAGGTCACCGGGCGCAGCTTGGCTAGGACCTCCATCGTGGTGCCGGGGCGGGGTCCCTCATCGGTGTCGACGACGGTGACGTTGCCCTTGCGGTCGGTGACCTCGATGGGCACGATTTCCCTGGCAAACTTGCCGGCTTCGATAGCAGCGAGCGCGCGCTCCTGGGAACGCACGGCGAAGGCATCGGCGTCCTCACGGCTAATACCGAAGACATTGGCCACTTCCTCGGCGGTCTCCGGCATGGAGTAGGTCATCTTCTCCTGCTCCGCGAACTTCGGGTTGGCAAAGCGCCAGCCAATAGAGGTATCAAAAACCTGGCCTGGCTTGGCAAAAGGCTTGTTCGGCTTCTCCATGACCCAGGGTGCGCGGGACATGGACTCGACGCCGCCGGCGATGACAATATCCGCCTGGCCGGATTCCACGAGGGCGGTGGCCAGAGCAATCGAGGACATGCCCGACGCGCACAGGCGGTTGACCGTAATCCCGGGAACGGTGTCCGGGAACCCGGCGAGCAGCCAGGACATGCGGGCAACGTTGCGGTTTTCCTCGCCGGCGCCGTTGGCGTTGCCGATGATGACTTCATCCACCGCGGAGGGGTCGAGGCCAGCCTCCTGTACCGTCTTTTTGATGGCGGTGGCCATGAGGTCATCTGGGCGAACCGAGGATAGTGCGCCGCCGTAGCGGCCCACGGGGGTACGGAAGCCGGATACCAGGTATGCAGTCATGTGATTCCTTAGCTGTGTGGGTTAGCTGTTGTGTGTTGTGAATGGTCTTGAGGTTTTAGCGTCCGCGGAAGACCGGCGGGCGCTTCTCATTGAAAGCGGCGAAGCCTTCGTAATAGTCCTCGGTATCGCAGAGTTTGCCTTGGGCGGAGTTCTCGGCATCGACGCTGGCCCACAGGCCAGTGCCGTTATCACGGATGTCTTGGACCAGTGCGCGGCTGGTGAGGAAGGCCTGCGTGGCGCCTTGCGCGGCGCGCTGGGCGATGCCCCGGGTGAACTCCAGCAGCTCCTCTGCAGGTACCGCGCGGGAGAAGAGGCCAGCGCGCACCGCTTCCGCTCCGGAGATGAGGTCACCAGTGATGATGAGGTCCATCGCGCGGTGCGTTCCTAGGCGCTCGACGAAGAGGGAGTGCCCGCCTGAATCGAGAGTGGCGCCCAGGTTGGCAAACGGGGAGCCGAACTTGGCATCCTCGGCGACGTACACGACATCACAGGCCAAGGCGAGGCCGAGGCCCACGCCGAGGCAGGGACCGTGCACGGCGGCGAAGGTGGGCGCAGGGAAATTATCTATCTTCTTGAGCACCGGGGTGACAACGTCCGCGAGGTAGGCGGTGGCATCGTCTTCACGCGGGTTGAGGCCTTTGATGTTGCGGCCTGCGCAAAAGCCTTTGCCCTCGCCGCGCAGGATGAGCGCGCGGGGCCTAATCTCCGTGGCTTCATCGAGGGTGCGGGAGAGTTCGGCGAGGTCGTCTTCCGCGAGGGAGTTCAGGGCCTTCGGGTTGTTGAGTACGAGCTCGACGACTCCGGCTTCGGCGTTGTGGTGAAGGTCGATCATGTGTGTTTCTCCTAGGCGTCGAAGTCGAGGACGATGTTTGGTGTTGTGGGGCGCGACTGGCAGGTGAGGATGTAGCCGGCCTTGACCTCGTCGGTCTCCAGCGCGTAGTTCTCTGCCATGTCGACTTCGCACTCCACCAGCTTGGCGCGGCAGGTGCCGCACACGCCGCCGGCGCAGGCGAAGGGGACGTCGGAGCGCACGCGCAGGGCGGCGTTGAGCAAGGATTCGTTGGCAGAAACCGGGGACTCAACGGAGCCGGAGAGGCCATCGAGCTGGAAGTTGATGCTGACGTTATCGCCTTCCGGATCCACCTCAACGTGGCGCCCGGCCTGGTTCTGATCCCCAGAGGGCTTACCGGTGGTGAACAGCTCGTAGCGCACGTCCTTCTCACCGACATCACGGCTGGCCAGCTCATCGCGCACCAGCTGCACCAAATCGAAGGGGCCGCAGAGGAACCACTCGTCGACAGCGTCCGTGCGCACGACGTTATCCAGCAGGGTTTGGAGTTTTTCAGCATCGATGCGCCCGGAGAACAGCGGGTTGACGCGCTGCTCACGGGAGAGGACGTGGTGCACGGCAAAGCGCGTGGGGAACTTGTCCTTGAGGTCACCGATCTCTTCGGCGAACATGACGTCGCCACCACCCTTGTTGGCAAAGATGAGCTCAAAAGTGGTGTCGGGGGAGGTGTGGAGCACGGTCTGAGCGATCGCCATGATCGGCGTGATGCCGGATCCCGCGGCGATGGCCACGAGGTGCGGATTCTCGAGCTTCTCCAGCTCCGCGCGCACGGCTTCCGGGTTATTAAGCCCGGTCAGGTGGGTCTTCGAGGTGAACGCGCCCTGCGGGTTCATCACGTCCATGGTGTCGCCGGGCTGCAGGGTGTCGTTGGCCCACGTGGAGAACACGCCGCCGCGGTCGCGCTTGATGGCGACGCGCAGCACGCCGTCGCGAGGCACATCGCAGATGGAATAGGAGCGGCGGACTTCCTGACCGTCGATAGTTGCCCGCAGCGCAACGTACTGGCCGGGGATGTAGTCATAGTCGTCCTGGAGCTCCGGAGGAATAGTGAAGGAAACCTCCACGGAGTCTGAAGTCAGGGCGCGCACCTCGGACACGGTCAGAGTGTTGAACGTGGCCTTCTTCTTTGAGGGGGAAGACGGGGTCGTGGTCATTAGTGCACCTTGAAGTAGTCGAAGGGCTCCAAGCAGTCCTGGCAGTTATAGAGAGCTTTGCAGGAGGTGGAACCGAATTGGGCAAGCTTACGTGTGCGGCGGGAGCCACAGTGGGGGCATTCGATGGCCGGCGGCGGTTCGAGTGTGAGCGGGATAGGACCTTCAGGCGTGGCCCGGGTTTTACCGCTGGGCGGGGCAATGCCGTAGTCCTTGAGGTTTTGCCGGCCGGTCTCCGTCATCCAGTCGGTGGTCCATGCCGGGTGGAGAACGAGGTCGACACGCACCTTGGCGTAACCGGCATCGGTCAGCGCTGTGGTGATGTCCGTCGTGATGTGCTCCATGGCGGGGCAGCCGGAGTAGGTGGGGGTAATCGTGGCCACCGCAGTATCGCCTTCCAGGCGTGCATCTCGGAGAATGCCAAGGTCAGCGATGGAAATGACGGGGATTTCCGGATCGGGCACCTCGGCGGCGACGTCCCACACGTGGGCGTCGTCAGGCTGCGTGGGGCGCAGCGGGTGGGACTTATCTGTGATGGACACGATGAAACCTTGGTCCTTTCCTTGCCTTTACCAGGTCGCGCCGGGGTGTTGGCGCGCCAAGGACTGCATCTCCGCGAGGATGAAACCGCGGTGCTCGGAAAAGCGTCCGGTGCGCTGCCCGGAGCGGGCTTGCTTGACGTCTGGGATGGCCAGACCTGCCTTGTCTAGGACGTAGGCGATGCGCTCATCGAACTGCGCGCGCAGGCTCGAGGGCAGAACAGCGATGCCTTCTGCCGCCAGCTTCTCGTGGAGCGGGAGATCCTCGAAGAGCTCGTCAAGGTAGGGCCACATGTACATCAGGCCCTCGGTGATACGGCGGTGAGACTCCTCGGTGCCGAGGCCCAGGCGCAGAACCCACTGGTTGGCGTGGTCGACGTGGTACTCGACTTCCTTGATGGCCTTGGCTGCGATAGCCGCAATGGTTTCATCCTTCGACTCCAGCAAGGCCGTGTATAGGCCATATTGGTAGTAGGAAAAGAGCAGCTGGCGGGCGATGGTGTAGCCGAAGTCGCCGTTTTCCTGCTCGACCAGGCGCGCGGAGCGGAACTCCTCCTCATTGCGGAAGTAGGCCAAGTCATCCTCGGTCTTGCCCCATGCGGTGCCGGCATAGGTGAGGAGGAAGCGGGCATGTCCAATGAGATCGAGAGCGATATTGCCTAGAGCGATATCCTCCTCCATCTCCGGTGCCCGTGAAATCCACCAGCCCAGGCGCTGGGCCAGGATGAGGGCGTCATCGCCCAACATGAGCGCATAGCGAGCCGTGTCCTCGGGGGCCACTGCGCCAGAGGCAGCGATGTCTTCTGCGGTGATGCCGTTGCCCTGCGATTGCTTGGTTGCAGAATCGGCGGTTGCAAATCCGGTCACAGGTGCGGCACTCCTTCCGACTTGTCGTAGTAGGTGGCGTGACGGTAGCTCTTGCCCTGCGGGGATTCGAAGAATCCGCCCTTGGAATCAGGGTCGGAAGAGGCAATGGCCTCGCTGGGTACGACCCAGACGGAGGTTCCCTCGTTGCGCCGGGTGTAAAGGTCACGGGCGTTGCGGAGAGCCATCGTGGCATCCGGTGCGTGGAGCGAGCCGGCGTGGACGTGAGAAAGGCCGCGGGAGGAACGTACGAAGACCTCCCACATGGGCCAGTTAGAGCTAGACATGGAATCTTCCTTAAGGACTCGAAGCTGGTTGGGCAGTGTGCTTAGGCGTTAAGCGATGAGCGAGGTATCAGCCGAGTGGTGCTTCTCGGCGTAGGCTGCGGCAGCCTCACGGACCCACGCGCCGTCGGCATGCGCTTGGCGGCGGCGCTGCATCCTCTGCACGTTGCAGGGGCCCTCGCCCTTGATGACGGCCTTGAACTCGGACCAGTCGAGCTCGCCAAAGTCATAGTGGCCGCGCTCTTCGTTCCACTTCAGGTCCGGGTCCTCGAAGTGCAGGCCAAGGGCCTCGGCCTGCGGAACAATCATGTCCACGAAGCGCTGGCGCAGCTCATCGTTGGAGAAGCGCTTGATGTTCCATGCCATGGACTGCTTGGAGTTGGGGGAGTCATCGTCCGGCGGGCCGAACATCTGCAGTGCTGGTCCGTAGAAACGGTTGATGGCTTCCTGCGCCATCTGCTTCTGCTCGGGGGTTCCGTGGGACAGCTCGTAGAGGATCTCCCAACCTTGGCGCTGGTGGAAGGACTCTTCCTTACAAATACGCACCATGGCGCGGCCGTACGGAGCGTAGGAGGCACGGCAGAGCGGCACTTGGTTGCAGATGGCGGCGCCATCCACCAACCAGCCGATGGCTCCGATATCGGCCCACGTGCGCGCCGGGTAGTTGAAGATCGAAGAGTACTTCGCGGTGCCGTCGAGCAGTTGCTGCACCAGCTCGTCGCGTGACGTGCCCAAGGTCTCCGCAGCGGAGTAGAGGTAAAGACCGTGGCCTGCCTCATCCTGCACCTTGGCCATGAGGATCGCCTTGCGCTTGAGCGAAGGAGCGCGGCTGATCCAATTGGCCTCTGGCTGCATGCCGATGATCTCGGAGTGCGCGTGCTGGGAAATCTGACGCGTCAGGGTCTTGCGGTAGGCAGCTGGCATCCAGTCGGTGGGCTCGATGCGGGAATCTTCGGCGATGAGCTCGTCGAAGCGCTGCTGTGCTTGTGCTTCATCCACGGCCGGGACGGCGGCGAGTGTTTTTTCTGATGGGGTCATGGGAGGAATCGTTCCCTCTCTGCTCAGTGTCGGCTCGGTAATACTTACTGACTGGTTGGTCAGTATATGGGGTATGTGTGAGCTATGTCAACCAAGTTTGTGAGCTGCGCCCTACTTGTTGCAATTTTCGGGCTTGGTGGGCAAGACGCGGAACGTGCCGCGGAATTCGGCGATGGGCTTTCCATTGATGCTGAGAGTGACGTCGACGACGCCATTGCGCCCCCAGGCCTGGCGGGTTACCCCCACTGCCTCGACGACATCCCCTTCGAAGGCGGGGGCAATGTAATGGATTGAGTTGTGTGCGGCCACGGCTAAGTCGCCACCGGCATTACAGGCGCCGGCGAAGATGGAATCGGCGAACGTGTACAGGTAGCCGCCCTGTGCTGTGCCGTGCCCATTGCACATTTCTGGGCGGACGGTGAAGTGGCCTTCGCACCTGCCGACGTCTAGTGCGGTAATCTTCACGCCGATTTCCGCGGTGGCACGGTCATCATCGAACATGGTGCGCACGTGGCTGAACTCGGGGCCTTCGGCGACGCCGGGGGCGAGGATAGGGTGCTCGGTGCTCATGGGAATTCCTCCTTGAAGTGGGGTCTTCCGCAGTGCTACCGAGGGAGCAAAAAGGGGTGTGGTGGCTCACTAGTCTAACGGGGCTGCGGGCCCTCTGCTTGAATGGATTGCGTGAAGAATGAGAAATCCGGCGCTCAGGGTGTGGCCCGTGGCCGCCCCGGCTACTCCCGTGAAGATGTCATCCGTGCTGCTGTCCGCGCTTTTACTGCCCGCGGTTATGACGCCACGTCTATGGATAATGTGGCGAGCGAATTGGGGATCTCTAAGTCCGCGCTCTATCACCACATCTCGTCCAAGGAAGAGATTTTGGAGCTCACGGTGGTGCAGGCGCTTAGCCGTTTGGAGGCGGTCGCGGAAGAGATGAGCGCGGCCGATGTGTCAGCGGGGGAGAGGGTACGCGGGCTGTTGCGTGGCTCGATTGAGGTGCTGTGCTCCGACCCGAAGTCTGTCGCGCTCTTGCTCCGTTTGCGCGGAAACTCCGAAGTGGAACGTTCGGCGCTGGAGCGTCGCCGCACGTTGACGCGTTCTGTGATTCCGCTGGTGGAGGCCGCTCAGGAGGAGGGCGCTATCCGTTCTGACATTGAAGCTCCGCTGTTGACCCGCATGATTTTCGGAATGATCAACTCGACGTCCGATTGGTACGAACCGGAGGGGCGAATTGATGCCGAGGAACTGGCCGGCACGTTTGAGAGCGTGATCTTTGGTGGTCTAGCGCCGCATGCGCAGCAGTAGCCCGAACGAGTGTTTCGTTCTGGCGTAATTGCTCAATTCGGGGGTGGGGGCTTCGTTTGCTTGCGAAACCGCCGTGGCCTGCGGAGATGTGTCGCGGTTCAAAAACTTGCCCCAAATGTGTTGTCTATCACCGTTACGGTCTGTAGTGTACGTCACAAGACTTGCCCAACCGAACGGTAAGTAAGTATCGCACGTGTTGTGCGTTGTTCCAGATAACCAACTTCTTGCAGCACTTTCGAGGGAGCTTAAAAGGGTGTGGTTTTTCCCACTCCTCGAAATGAAAGGCAAATGACGTGACCGCAACGTTTGACATCTTCTCTGACCACCACGGCCCCCAGATGGGCATTGAGTACGCCTCCCGCGATGAAATCATCGCGCTGCAGACCGCGCGCGCGAAGAACGAGCTTCGCCACGCGTACTACAACGTCCCGCACTACCGCCGCGCGTTTGATGAGAAGGGCGTTCATCCGGATGACTTCAAGGAACTCCCGGACTTTGCGTTGTTCCCGTTCACCGACAAGGAAACCCTTCGTGCGGAGTACCCCTTCGGAATGTTTGCCGTAGGTCAGAACCAAATCTCCCGCATTCACGCTTCTTCCGGCACCACGGGTCGCCCGACCGTCGTGGGATACACCGAGAATGACGTGCGTATTTGGGCCGAGCTCGTAGCCCGTTCGCTGCGGGCAGGCGGCCTGCGCAAGAGCGATAAGGTTCAGATTACGTTCGGCTATGGCCTTTTTACCGGCGGCCTGGGTGCCCACTATGGTGTCGAGGCCCTAGGAGCCACGGCGATTCCGACCTCCGGTGGTCAGACGGAGCGCCAGATTCAGATCATGCAGGACTTCCAGCCGGACGCAATCCTGGGTACACCGTCTTATGTGCTCAACCTCCTTGACCGCATGCGCAAGGAAGGCCTGGATCCGCGCGAATCTTCCTTGCGTGCCGGCGTCTTTGGTGCCGAGCCGTGGAGCGAGGGTATGCGCCGCGAACTCGAAGAAGGCTTCGGCATTACGGCCACCGATATCTACGGACTCTCCGAGGTGATGGGGCCGGGCGTGGCCCAAGAATGCGTGGAGACCAAGGATGGCCTGACCGTCTGGGAGGACCACTTCTACCCAGAGATCATCGATCCGGAGACCATGCAGCCGGTTCCGGACGGTGAGTACGGTGAGCTGGTTATCTCCTCCCTGACCAAGGAAGCCTTCCCGATCATCCGCTACCGCACCCACGACATCACCCGACTGCTCCCAGGCACCGCGCGCTCGATGCGCCGCATCGACCGCATCTCCGCTCGTAACGATGACATGATCATCCTGCGCGGCGTGAACTGCTTCCCTTCGCAGTTCGAGGAGATTATTACCGAGGAGCGCCTGCTTCGCCCGCGCTACCAGTGCGTGCTGAGCAAGCGTGGCCGCATGGACCACCTCACCCTGGTGGTTGAGCACTCCTCGGACGCGACCCCCGATCAGATCGACACTTCTGCCCAGTGGTTGAAGAAACAGATCAAGGAGCGCATCGGCATCACCGTTAGCGTCGAAATCACTGACCACGTTGATTGCGGTGAGGGCAAGGCCAAGAGGATCGTCGACAACCGCGATAAATAGACCGTTTCCGGTTCCTTGGGCGCGCCCAGCTCACCACATGCCCCTTTCATTCACTGGCTTAACTGTATCCACCGTGCTTCTGCACCCATAGAGAAAAGACTCCCACTATGTCTGCACCAGTCACCCAACAGCCTTCCCAAGGGCCGGGAATCACCACAGAGCACAAGCGCGTGCTCGCCGGCTCGATGGTTGGTACCACCATTGAGTGGTTCGACTTCTTTATCTACGCCCAGGCCGCCGGCCTGATCTTTGCCACCCAGTACTTTGATCCGGTCTCCAATGAAAGCGCTTCGCTCGCGCAGATCATTTCCTGGGCGTCACTGGGCATCTCCTTCCTTTTCCGCCCCCTCGGCGCCATCCTGGCCGGTCACTTGGGTGACAGGCTTGGCCGCAAGCCGGTTCTCGTAGTCACGCTGGTTGGCATGGGTCTGGCCACCATGCTGATGGGTGTGCTGCCCACCTACGCCTCCATCGGCATGGCAGCACCTATCTTGCTGGTGGTCTTGCGCATCCTTCAGGGCCTCTCGGCCGGCGGCGAATGGGGCGGCGCGGCGATGCTGGCCGTTGAGCACGCTCCCCAGGGAAAGCGCGGACTGTTTGGCGCGTTCCCCCAGGTAGGCGTTCCCCTCGGCATGTTCCTGGCCACCATCTTCATGCTGGTGCTCTCCGCCGTCCTCACACCGGAGCAGTTCCTCGCATGGGGCTGGCG
>DXEO01000063.1 GCA_019114925.1 Candidatus Corynebacterium faecipullorum
AGGTCATCGAGTTCTTGGCGCAGCCAGCCCAGGCGCACGGTCTTGCCCTCGATGCGCTTGCCGGCGGCGAGCTCTACTTCACCAGCAAGGGCGCGCAGCAGCGTGGTCTTGCCCGAACCGTTAACGCCGACGAGGCCGATGCGCTCGCCCGGCGCCAAGCGCCAGGTGAGGTGATCTACCAGCGTGCGACCATCCGGTGTTGTGACTTTTGCGTCCTCAAGCTCAATGACAACTCGTCCCTGGCGCTGCTTGGAAAAGGCCATGAGCTCAACCTTGTCGCGCGGCGCAGGAACATCCGCGATGAGCGCCTCGGCCGCCTCAATGCGGTAGCGCGGCTTCGAGGTACGTGCCGGTGCCCCGCGGCGCAGCCATGCCAGCTCTTTGCGCGCCAAGTTCTGCCGGCGCTGCTCGATGGCATCGGCTTGGCGGGCGCGCTCGGCGCGGGCAAAGGTCCAGTCGTTATAGCCACCTTCGTAGGCATCGACGACACCGTCGTGCACCTCCCAGGTCGTGGTGGCGACGGTGTCGAGGAACCAGCGATCGTGCGTGACAACGACGACTGCCAGCTTGCGCGAAAGCAGGTGGCTGGCCAGCCATTGCACGCCTTCGACGTCGAGGTGGTTGGTCGGCTCATCGAGCACCACGATGTCGAGGTCTTGAACGAGTGCGGCGGCCAGGTTGACGCGGCGACGCTCACCACCAGAGAGCGAGCCCACAGGGGTGTCTAGCCCCAGGTCAACGATGCCGAGGCCGCCGAGGACATCGCGCACCTTGGCATTGGAAGCCCACTCGAAGGTTTCCAAGCCCAGTGGTTCAATGATGACCTGGGCGATGGTGAGCGATTCTTCTAAATCAAAGCGCTGGGTCACCACTGCCATGCGCAAATCTGAGTTGTGGGATACACGGCCCGAGTCCGGGGATTCGATGCCTGTGAGAACTTCTAGCAGAGTGGTTTTGCCGCCGCCGTTGACGCCGACGATACCGATGCGATCACCGGTTTGAACGCCGAGGGAGACCCCGTCCAGCAGGGTCTTGAGGCCGAAAGACTTGCTTACGTTTTCCAAGTTAATGAGGTTCGCCATATTGAGAGTTCATCTTAGTGCCTCGGCGCGGTTACCCCCGCACCACCACCTTTATTGCTATTGATTTTCACTTCCAATACTGTGACGCACTATGAAAAAAGAACGTCTCGCCCTGTGCGCCGCACTATCCGCCACCATCCTCACCGTTACCTCTTGTTCCTCCCCTGACAGCGAAGAAACCTCATCCCCCTCCAGCGCTGAAGCTAGCAACGCGCATGCCGAGCACGGCGAGGGGCACAGCCATGACGGCTTCGAAGCCGCTGAAGGTGAGACTGAAGTAGCTGAACTACCTCCCCGCATCCTTCTATCGCACAAGAATGGTCTCACCACTCTCGACGGCGAAACCGGTGAGGTCATCGACAGCGAAGAGCTGAAAGCATTCCTCCGGCTGAGCAATGCCGGCGATAACCGCCACATCATGGTGACCAAGGGCGATAGCTTCCTCACCTTCGACACAGGCCGCATCACCAAGCCCCACGGCGACCACAAGCACTACTACGCGGCACAGCCGCAGCTTCTCAGCGCAGCCATTGATGCACCGCACGCCGGCCACGTAGTTCACCACGACGGCTTTACCGCGCTCTTCTCCGACGGCGATGGCGTGGCACGGATTTATAAGACCGAGGACATCGGCAACGAAGATGCCAAGCCCGTCAACACCGTCGAGACGGGCGCTGCCCATCACGGCGTGGCCGTCCCGCTGAAAGACGGCTCCGTGGTCACCACCAAGGGCACGGAAGACGAGCGCCACACCATTCAGCACCTAGACTCCTCCGGCAAGGTCCTTGCGGAAACCACCGAGTGCCCCGGTGTCCACGGCGAAGCTGCCGCCGGCAATGGCACTCTCTTCTTCGGCTGCGAAGACGGGCCCGTTGTCTTCGATGGCACCGACTTCCACAAGGTTGATGTCTCCGCTTATGCGGGCAAGGACGGATACCAGCGCTCCGGAAACTCCGCAGGCTCGGAGGAATCCAACATCATCCTGGCGGATAACAAGACCGACAAGGATGCTGAATTCGAGCGTCCAACCTCGGTCACCTTAATCAATACGGAAGACTACTCCGCCAAGAAGGTCGAGCTGGGCTCGTCCTACTGGTTCCGTTCACTAGCCCGCGGCCCCTTGGGCGAGGCACTGGTTCTCACGACCGACGGCAAGCTCAACATCATCGACCCGGACTCCGGCGAGGTAACAAAGCAGATTGACGCTATCTCCCAGTGGAAGGAAAACGAGGAGTGGCAACAGCCGGGACCGATCCTGAAGGCGGCAAACGGCTATGCCTATGTCACCGATGCAAACAAGCAGGAACTGGTGGTCCTTGACCTCCTCGGTGACCAGGAACCACAGCGCTACAAGCTCGACTTCAAGCCCGTGGAGATGGCCGTCCTCTAAGGAACGCCACCTAGTGCAACGCTGGCGCTAGACCCGTGTTTGGTGCTAGACCAGCGCTGCGCCGGTAGCCGGGCCGCGGGTCACCAGGCCACGAGTACCACGGTTATCGGCGCAGACCTGGGCCACCACTTCCTGTGCGGTCTCCTCATCTTCGCAGAGGAAAGCACAGGTAGGCCCAGACCCGGAAACAATGCCCTTGAGGGCGCCGGCAGCCTCACCGGTGTCGAGAATCTTGCGTAAGTCCGGACGCAAAGAGAGTGCTGCCGGCTGGAGGTCGTTGTGCATCACCGCAGCGAGCTCACGGGGGTTGCCGCCCACGAGGGCTTGGCCCACGGCTTCCGTGTCCAAATGCGGTGTGCTTCCGCGGCCGGCAGCGCGCAATTCGTCCAGCTTGTGGAATACAGAGGGCGTCGACAAGCCCTCCGCATTGGTGATGATTGCCCAGATATAGCGCCCACGCGAGAGCATCGGCGTCAAGAGCTCGCCACGCCCGCGCCCCAAGGCCGTGCCACCCATGAGAGTAAAAGGAACATCGGAGCCCAACTCCGCGGCGAGTTCGTAGAGCTTCTCCATGCTGAGGGCTTCACGGCCAAATTCGCTGCTCAAAGCTTGGTTTGCCAAAAGCAAGGCGGCCGCGGCATCGGCGGAGCCGCCAGCCATCCCGCCGGCGGCGGGGATATTCTTTTCCATCGTGAGCGTTCCAGCAGCCGGCAGCATGAGGTTTTGCGCCACCAATTCCACCGCTCGCCATGCCAGATTCTCGGTCGTGGCCGGCACGC
>DXEO01000064.1 GCA_019114925.1 Candidatus Corynebacterium faecipullorum
ATCGCGGCGGTGGCGGCGACGAAGATGATGACGATGATGACGGCGGCGCCGGAGGAGCCTTCGGCGGCGTCGATAAGCATGTCGATGACACCCATCTGCGTAATGCCCTCCACGAGGACGGCGGCGGCAACCAGCAGGGCTACGACGCCCGCAGCACCCTCGCCCATGCCCTTGAAGAAGCTGGAGATGGAATCCACGGCACTCGTGACGGTGCGCTTGCGGATGGATTCGATGATCATCGCGATGAACAGGGAGACCACGGTCACTGGGAGGATGCCGCCCTCAAAGGGGATAACATCCAGGCGGTTGAGGATAGCGGAGATGATGATGAGCAGCAGCGGCAGAAGCGGCAGCACGGCGTAGTAACCCGGCAGGGAGGCTGCGCGGGCAATGGCTTCCTCAGTGGCTTTATCATTCATCGAGTCGGCGGTGACCTCGCCGGAGCTTTGCGCCTTGCGGGCGTCCACCTTATCGCAGTGGCGCTGCCACCACATGTGGACGAAAGCAGTGATGAGCAGCGTGGGAACCGTGGCGTAGGCGACGGCACCGTAGACGAATTCTGTCGGGGTCATGTTGGTGAGATCAGCACCCTGGATGAGGCCGGCCTCCAGTGGCGTGGGGACGATGGTGGAGGAGGTCACCACGATGGCGCCCACGGTCAGCGGTGTCAGGCCCGCCGCGATGAGTGCTGGCAGGAGAGTGGCCACGAGCAATAGGGAAAGCGCTGCGGCCGAGGGGATCACCAGCGAGAGCAGCGTGCCCAAGATGAAGCCCACTGGAACCAGCCAGTAGGAGCCCTTGAAGCGCTTGAGCGGTGAGGAGAGCACCACGACCGTCTTGGCATCGGCGCCAATGTGCCGCATATAGGACACGAAGCCGAAGAGCACCATGATTGCCATGCCGATGCCGGAGAAGCGCTCTTTGAACAGTGCATCCACAACCAGCAGCTGGTCGTAGAAGGCATTGCCGCTGGCTTCGATTTCGGTGGTGCGGAAGTCTGCGCGCCCGGTGAGAGCGGCGAGCATGAGGAGGATTACGCCAACGGCAAAGATGGAGGCCGCGGCGTGGACTTTCTTATAGATGAGATAGACAACCGCGGCGATGGCCAACAGCGCGATGAGAAGGTAGAGCATCTGAAGATCCTTCTTCTGGTTATATCCACTTACTGTTTTAATTTAACACCTGCTATGACAGGTGTCGCGCTGAACCCCCACACGTACGATGAACCTCATGCACATTGATGACGTCCTCGATCGCGCCCACGTGGTATCCCTGCCCCTCGCCGTGAAATTCCGCGGCATCACTACGCGGGAAGCACTGCTTATCGACGGCCCCGCTGGCTGGGGTGAGTTCGCCCCCTTCCTGGAGTACGGGGCGGAGGAATCCGCGCGCTGGCTCGCCGCCGGACTGGAGGCAGCCTACGAAGGCTTCCCAGAGCCCGTGCGCGAATGGGTAGAAGTCAACGGCACCGTCCCCGCGGTCCCCGCCGAGCAGGTGCCCGAGGTCATGGAACGCTATCCCGGCTGCCGCACCTTCAAGATCAAGGTGGCGGAGAAGGGACAGAGCTTAGAGGATGACATCGCCCGCGTTCACGCCGTCCGCGCCCACATCGAAGCCGAGGGCCGCGTGCCGGTCTTGCGCGTCGACGCCAACTGCGGCTGGAGCGTCGAAGAAGCTGTTATCGCGGCAAAGGAGATGATGCCGCTGGATTACATGGAGCAGCCCTGCCAGACCGTGGAGGAACTCAAGGAGGTGCGCACCCAGCTCATGCGCGCCGGGATTTTCGTGCGCGTGGCGGCCGATGAGTCCATCCGCAAGGCCAGCGACCCTTACCGGGTGGCGGAATTGCAAGCGGCGGACGTCGCCGTGGTCAAGCCCGCGCCACTGGGCGGTGTGCGCAAGGTTCTCGAGGTGGCCTCCCACCTGCGCGAGCGTCACATGGACATCACGGTGGCCTCCGCACTGGACACCTCGGTGGGAATTTCCATGGGGCTGGCCGCGGTGGCCGCCTTGCCGCAGATCTATGACGACGAAGACATCGATGTCACGCCGGCCGCCGCGGGCCTGGCCACCGGCTCGCTGTTCCTTGAGGATGTGACAGCACCACGCGAGCTTGTCGACGGTCACCTGCGCGCCGAATCCCTCGCCCCCGACCCGGATCGCCTCAGCGCGCTCGCCGCGCCGGGCGAGCGCCACGAGTGGTGGTTCGAGCGCGTCCGCCAGTGCTGGCCACACCTTTAAAAGCACAGCTCACGGTCCATGTCCGGAGCTCCGCGTAGGCTGGCGGGCATGACGGTTTCCGTGAGAGATGCGCACCTGCACAACCTTCGCAATGTGGACGTGGACCTTCCGCGTGGCCAGCTCGTGGCCGTGACCGGGGTGTCCGGTTCCGGTAAGTCCTCTCTTGCCTTCGGCACCATTCATGGCGAAGGCCAGCGCCGCTACCTGGAGTCCGTCGCTCCCTTTGCCCGCCGTCTCATTGCCTCCGCGGTGGACCCGCAGGTCGGCCGCATCGAGGGGCTGCCGCCGACGGTGGCGTTGCAGCAGTCGGCGTCGGCAAGTAGCGCGCGCTCCACGGTGGGCACGATTTCCGCCATGTCGAACTCCGTGCGTCTGCTCTACTCGCGCTGCGGTGATAACCCGGAGGGCCTGTACTCCGATTCCTTCTCCCCGAATACCCCGGAGGGCATGTGCCCGGAGTGTCAGGGCACCGGCGTGGTTCACGAGCCCACGGAGGCCTCCATGGTGCCAGACCCTAGCTTGAGTATCGAGGATGGCGCGATTGCTGCGTGGCCGGGAGCCTGGGCGGGCAAGAACTTCCACGACATCCTCCAGGAACTGGGCTATGACCTTGACTCGCCGTGGGAAGACTTGCCGAAGAAAGACCGCGAGTGGATCCTCTTCACCGAAGAGCGCCCGGTGGTGACGGTCAAGCCGCGCCGCGGGGCGGATCAGATTCAGCGCAATTATGAGGGCACGTGGCGCTCCGTGGCCAGCTACCTGACCAAGACTTATGCGGAGACGAAGTCGGACACGCTGCGTGCCCGCGTCTTGAGCTTCATGGAAACCCGCCGCTGCGATACCTGTCAGGGGCGCCGGCTGACGGTCAAGGCACTCAAAGTTACCTACGCCGGTCTGCCTATCGATGAATTCAATGCCCTCCCGCTGAGCGAAGCCTATGAGCTGCTTAACAGCCAAAAACCACAGCCGAATGATGCCGAAGACCTGCTGCTTAAGGCCCTCCTGCCGGCTTTTGAGTCGGCCCTGGAGCTGGGCCTCGGGCATCTCAGCCTGGATAGGCCTACGGATACGCTCTCGGGCGGTGAGGTGCAGCGCCTGCGCTTGGCCGCACAGCTGCGCTCCGGGCTCTATGGCGTGACCTATGTTCTGGATGAGCCCTCTGCGGGCCTGCATCCGATGGAGCGGGGTGCGGTGCTGGATATGTGCCGTTGCTTCATCGCGGAGGGCAACTCGGTGCTGCTGGTGGAGCACGACATGGAACTGGTTAAGCAGGCCGATTGGATCGTGGACGTCGGCCCGCTCGCCGGTGAGCGCGGCGGCCAGGTGGTGTACTCAGGCCCTGTTGCCGACTACATTGCGGCAGCGGACTCCGCCGATACTCCTACCGCGCGTGCCTTGGCACGCCCGCGCCCCACGCCCAAGGCCAAAGCGCGCCCAGCTCACGGGGCTATCGCGCTGCGCCAAGTGCACTCGCACACCATTGAGGGCCTCGACGTGGACTTTGGGCTGGGCCAGTTCACGGCTATTACCGGTCTGTCGGGTTCCGGCAAATCCACGTTGCTGGCCGCGCTCCAGGGCACGCTGACGGGGCCGGAGTGCCCGGAGCAGGTCAAGCGCGTGGTCTCCATTACCCAAAAGCCAATCGGCCGAACCCCGCGCTCCACGGTGGCGACGTACACCAACCTCTTCGACAACGTGCGCAAGCTCTTCGCCGCCACGCCGGAGGCCAAGAAGAAGAAATGGACGGTCTCGCGCTTTTCCTACAACGTCAAACAGGGCCAGTGCCATACCTGCGGCGGTGCCGGTCAAATCGAGGTCGAGCTGGTCTTCCTGCCTGGCTCCTATACCCAATGCCCGGACTGCCACGGGCAGCGCTATAACGATGACACCTTGTCCATCCGCTGGCAGGGTCGGACCATCGCGGACATCCTCGACCTCACAGTGGAAGAAGCCCTAGAAGTCTTTGCAGATGAAGTGCCTATCCTCCACGCGCTGCAAACCTTAGGGGCGGTGGGGCTGGGTTACCTGCGCTTAGGCCAGGGCGCGCCGGAGCTTTCCGGCGGTGAGGCCCAGCGCATCAAACTGGCCACGGAACTGCAGCGCTCCCGCAACTCGCGCCGGGGCCATACCGTCTACCTGCTGGATGAGCCCACCGTCGGGCTGCACCCGGCCGATATTGACCTCCTCATTGCTGAGCTGCACTCGCTGGTGGATGCCTCCCATACCGTCGTGGTGGCGGACCACGACCGCCACCTCATCGCCGGCGCGGACCGCGTCATCGAGATGGGCCCAGGATCAGGGTCGGAGGGCGGACAGATCGTGGCGGATGGCACACCGGGTCAGGTCGCGGCGGGTGAGACTCCCACCGGGCGGGTGCTAAGTGGCGCGGGTGCACGATAAGGTAAATCCCATGACCAACAACAACGGCGACAACGAGACGCGGCAGTTCGGCCGCGTCACCGGTGAGAACGAAACCCGCCAGTTCGGCGCGCCCCAACAGCAGCCGCCACAGCGTCCCCAACAACACTTCCCGGAGCCCGGCTCCCAGAACACGCAAGCCTATGGCCAGCCCTATCAGCAGGGCTATGACCAGAATTATCAGCAGCCGCAGTACGACCCGGTGCCGTCCAGCTACCAGGTAGAGCAGCCGAAGAAGGGCGGGGGAGCCCTGTCCTATGTCTTCGCGGCCATCGCTGCTCTCGCCGTCGTTATCGCCGGCGTGCTGTTCTTCCTGTGGCGCGGTGCGGCAGCGGATGCCGATAAGCCTGCTCCGGAGCCGGTTACCGAGACCGTGACCACTGAGGTACCCACCACGGTGACCACCACCAAGAGCCCGCCGCGGGATAACCTCCCCACCGATATTCCGACGGAGCTGCCTACGGAGCTGCCGCCGGACATCCAGGACCGAGTGGAACAGGGCGGAGACGACATCGATGGGTTGATCAATGACCTCTTCGAGCAATTCGATTCGGGCATGGAAGAACTCGGTGCGGGTGATGCAGGCAATGCTTAATACTGAACCTCATTCCGAGAAGACTGCCGCCGCGCAGCCGGAGTCGATGCAGCTGGCCGAAGCACTCGCGGCCCAGCTTTCGCGGCACCTCACTGACGTGGTTATCTGCCCGGGTTCGCGCAACGCGCCGCTGTCTCTGGCGCTTCTCGCGCGCAGCGATATTCGCGTGCATACCCGCCTGGATGAGCGCTCCGCCGCGTTCGCTGCTTTAGGTGTGGCGCGCGTCCAACGCCGGCACGTCGGGATCGTGATGACCTCCGGTACCGCGGTGGCTAACGCTTTGCCCGCGATGGTGGAGGCGCATTACTCGCATACCCCGCTGGCCGTCATCAGCGCGGACCGCCCCGCCCGCTTGGTGGGCACGGGTGCCTCCCAGACCATTGAGCAGCCCGGCATCTTCGGCGTGTACGCAGAGACCACCCAGGTGGAGACCACGAGTGATATCCCGCTCATCGCGGAGCGCTTTTTGAACGACCGCCAGGTGCACATCAACGTGGCTCTCGATGCCCCGCTGGTAGGGGAGGAGCTGCCCGGTACCCCGACGGATTACACGCAGCACCGCGCGCGTACCCCGCGGTGGTCCAACCACGGTGAGGTGGCCGTTGATCTCAGCCGCAACACGCTCGTCATCGCGGGCGATGAGGCCTGGGAAGTCGAGGGGCTGGAGGATGTCCCTACCATTGCCGAGCCCACGGCACCTGCGCCTTATCACCCTGTGCACCCGGCCGCAGCACACCTCTTCCGCCGCGCTCAAGTCTCCGCCAATGACTATGTGGTCAACACCAAGGTCGATCAGGTCATCGTCGTGGGCCACCCCACCCTGCACCGCGGTGTCCTGGCACTGCTGAGTGATCCCGATATTGACCTCGTCTGCCTGTCCCGCACGGAGGATTTCACCAACCCGCGCGGTGAGGCCGCGCAGCTGGGAACCACCGTCAAGACCAGCGGTGAGCCCACCCGTGAGTGGATGAAGATCTGCGAAGGCGCGGCACAGATGGCGGCCGATGGTGTTCGTGAGGTTTTGGCGGAGACCGCCGGCGAGGACGCCACCAAGCCCGAGATCGGCTTTACCGGCCTTCACGTCGCCGCCGCGGTGGGGGATACCCTCGCCGTCGGCGATACCCTCGTCCTGGGCGCCTCCAACGCGGTGCGGGATGCTTCCTTCATCGGCCTGCCCTTCGACGGGGTGGAGACCTACTCGTCGCGCGGGGCTGCCGGCATCGACGGCACCGTCGCTCAGGCCATCGGTATCGCGCTGGCTACCCAGTCCCGCGAGGCCGACGCGCCCCGCGCCCCGCGCACCGTGGCGCTCATGGGGGATGTCACCTTCCTCCACGACGCCACCTCGCTCATCCTCCCCGAGGACAACCCGCGTCCGGAGAACCTCACCATCGTCGTCTCAAATGACGACGGCGGCGGCATCTTCGAGGTGCTGGAACAAGGCCGCGAACCCCTGCGCGACTCCTTCGAGAAGGCATTTGGAACGCCGCATGGGGTGGGCGTCGCCAAGCTGGCGGAAGCTTGCGGCGCTGAGCACCGCGAGGTCAGCTCGGCGCAGGAACTGCTTGATGTTCTCGCAGAGCTCAAGGAATACTCCACCGGCATCACCGTCGTGGAGGCGCATACCACGAGGTCCTCGCGCCGCGCGTTGCAGGAAGCACTGAACGCCAAGGTGGGTCAGTAAATGGTGCGGCGCCGGGTGCGTCAGCTGCTCCTGGTGTTGTATGTCGCAGCACTGGTGGGCATAGCGGGGATGGTCATCGGTCCTTTTCTCAATGACCGCACCATCGCCGCCAACCCCGGGCGCGCCCTGGCCACGGTGACGGATGTCGGCACCTTGCGTACCTTCGTGGATTTCCAGGACTCCGAGGGTATCTATCACACCCCGCCCACTGGCCTGCTTTATCCCACCGGGCTAGGAGAAGGCCAGCAGGTTTGGGTGCTCTACGCCAAGAACAACCCGGACCTGGTCAAGGTAGAAGGCCGAGAATGGACGCTATCGATCATTCCGGCCCTGTCCTCTGCGGCCGTGGCTACCCTGATCGCCGGTGCGTTGTGGTGGGCAAGCGGGAAAATTAACCGGAATTTAGCGCGTGCTTTACCAGCTGAGCACCCGGGAAAGGAATGATGGGGCGCATGCGTGTAGCCATCGTTGCGGAATCCTTCTTGCCTAACGTCAACGGAGTGACCAACTCCGTGCTGCGTGTCCTCGAACACCTCCACGAGCACGGCCATGAGGCCATCGTCATCGCCCCCGGCGCCCGGGATGGGCAGGAGGAGATCCCCGATTACCTTGGCTTCACCATCGTGCGCGTGCCCACCGTGCGGGTGCCGCTGGTGGATTCGCTCCCGGTCGGTGTACCCACCTCCGCTGTGGATGAGGCGCTCCGCGAGTTCAAGCCGGACATCATCCACCTAGCCAGCCCCTTCGTCCTCGGGGCCGCGGGGGCATTCTCTGCACGGCAGCTACGCATTCCGGCAGTGGCGCTGTACCAGACGGACGTCGCGGGCTTTGCCACCAAGTACCACGCCTCCGCGCTGGCTTATGGGGTGTGGGAGTGGCTGCGCACCATCCACAATGCGTGCCAGATGACTCTCGCGCCGTCCTCGCTGACCATCACCGACTTGGAGAAGCACCACATCAAGAATGTGCGCCACTGGGGCCGCGGCGTGGATTCGGAGCGCTTCCACCCCTCGAAGCGCTCGGCCGCACTGCGCCGCGAGTGGGATCCCACAGGAAGCAAGAAGATCGTCGGCTTCGTCGGCCGTCTGGCCGCGGAGAAGGGCGTGCACCGCCTGTCGGCCCTTAACGGTCGCGAAGATATTCAGCTCGTCATTGTTGGCGATGGCCCGGAGCGCCCGCTGCTGGAGGCCCAGCTGCCGGGTGCGGTCTTTACCGGGGCGCTGGGCGGCGAGGAGCTCGCGGCGGCCTATGCCTCCCTCGACATCTTCGTGCACGCGGGCGAGTTCGAGACTTTCTGCCAGGCCATCCAGGAGGCGCAGGCCTCGGGCGTGCCCACCATCGGCCCGCGCGCGGGTGGCCCGGTGGATCTCATTGTGGAGGGCTACAACGGGCTGCTTCTCGATGTCCCCACGTTCGTCGAGGACCTCCCTAATGCCGTCGACGCGCTGCTCAACCCGGAGATCCACGAGGAACTGCGGGAGAACGCCCGGAAGTCGATTGCCTCCAAGACTTGGCCGGCTCTCTGCGAGCAGCTGCTGGGCTACTACGAGGAAGTTCTGGAGGGTGTTCGCGAGGTGCCGCTGACCATTCTGGGCCAGCGCCCGGAGCTGCCGCGCTGGGCCGCTCGCGCCCTGGGAGCGCGCGTCGCCTAAACTAGGCGCTTGTGTCTAAGGCAGATCTGGAGAAGAAGCCCTTCGATGTCGCGCGCATGTTTGACGCGGTGGGCAAGAAATACGACATCACCAACACGGTGCTGTCCTTTGGTCAGGACGCACGCTGGCGCCGCCTGACCCGCGAGCGGCTCAACCTGCAGCCGGGGGAGAAGGTCCTCGACTTGGCTGCCGGAACGGCCGTCTCGACGGAGGAGCTGTCCAAGTCCGGCGCGTGGTGCGTGGCCTGTGACTTTTCCCTCGGCATGCTTGCAGCTGGCGCGGAGCGCGATGTTCCCAAGGTAGCCGGCGATGGAATGCGCCTGCCTTTTGCGGATAACACCTTTGATGCGGTGACCATCTCCTACGGTCTGCGCAATATCCACGACTTCGAGCTGGGCCTGCGGGAGATGGCGCGCGTGACCAAACCCGGCGGGCGCCTAGCGGTGGCGGAGTTTTCCAAACCGGTCATCCCGGTCTTTGGCACCGTCTACAAGGAATACCTGACCCGCCTGCTGCCGCCGATTGCCAAGGTGGTCTCCTCCAACCCGGAGGCCTATATCTACCTAGCAGAATCCATCCGCGCGTGGCCGGAGCAGCACGAGCTGGCCGCCGCTATTAACCGCAACGGCTGGGAGCAAGCAGGCTGGCGCAACCTGACCTTCGGCATCGTGGCGCTGCACTCCGCTGTGAAGCCCGCTTAAGGGCGCCGAAGGCCTAAAGGCCTAAGACCCAAAGGGCTTAGGACCAAAGGGGAGTATCGCGCCGCAGCGCGGAGACCGCCCCGCCGGCCAGCCGCCAGGCGCGGGCAAGCAGATCCTTGTCCTCATCGGTGATGAGATTGCCCATGAGGCGTGCCGCGGCCGGCATGAGCATGCGGCCCACCGGCCCGCGCATGGCTACAGGTCCGGCTAACGGCAAGAATTGTGGGTAGGTCAGCAGGCGTGCTGCGGTGCGGGCGAGTAGGAAGGCCTCGCCATATTCGGCGCGCAGGCGCTCTGGCCACGCCAAGGTGAGGTCCTTGGTGCCGAGCATCTCCACGGCGAGTGCTGCCGTTTCCAGGCCATAGTCGATGCCCTCGCCGTTGAGCGGGTTAACGCAAGCCGCGGCGTCACCGATGAGCATCCAATTGGCGCCGGCAACTCCAGAGACCGCACCACCCATGGGCAGCATCGCCGAGGTGACGTTGCGCAGCTCACCCAAGCCCCACTCCGCACGCTGCTGCTCAGCATAGAAATCCAGCGCTTTCTTCGTGTTGAGGCGGGCCGGGCGGGCGGCCGTAGAGAGCGCGCCCAAGCCGATGTTGACTCCTTGTCCTAGCGGGAAAATCCAGCCATAGCCTGGCTGCACTACGCCCTCGGGGTCCTTGAGCTCGACGTGGGAGTGCATCCACTCCTCGCCGTCCTGTGGGGAATCGGCATAGGCGCGCGCGGCGATGCCATAGACCTCCTCGCGGTGCCAGGTGCGGCCCAGCTGTTTGCCAAAGGTTGAGCGCACACCGTCGGCCACGATAACCCACCGCGCGCGCACGCGGCGCTTGCCGACGGCGAACTCCACCAGCCGGTTGCCCTCCAGCTGCGGGGCCGTTGCCGGCCCGGTGAGAAGTTGCGCGCCGGCTGCCTGCGCGGCCTCAACCAGAAGCGCGTCGAATTCGAAGCGTGGCAAGGCCGTGCCTTCGTGCGAGGGGTAGGTTTCAGGCCACGGGGCGGTCACGGTACCGCCGAAGCCGTGCAGTTTGAGACCGCGGTTGCGGTAGGAGGCGTTGACCTCGATGCCGAGGAGCTCTAACTGGTGCATGGCCCGCGGGGTCAGGCCATCGCCGCAGGTCTTGTCGCGGGGGAAGGGGGAGGCGTCGACAAGCAGCGTCTCGTGGCCGGCGCGTGCGGCGTGGATAGCGGCGGCAGCGCCGGCGGGCCCGGCGCCTACGATGGCGATGTCAACAAGGGTGGAATCGATCTGCTCCGACATGGGGACTATCATTGCACGGGATAGTGGCCACAAGTGTGTTGAGGGCCGTGCCATGGGCTACGGTAAGTAAACACTAGGATTTTTGAGCTTAAAGGAACACGTTTAATGTCACACGGCCAAACTCACGCCAAGCACGTGGACTTGGGGGATGCGCAGCTCACCGAGCGTATCAACGCCGGGATGGCTGCTGTAGAGGGCCTGCTGAATACGGAGCTCGACCGCGGGCAGGACTTCATCAAGGACAAGGTGCGCCACCTCTCCCTGGCAGGTGGCAAGCGTTTTCGCCCGATGATGGCTTTGCTGGCTTCCGAGTTCGGTGAACGCTCACAGTCCCCCGAGGTAGTGAAGGCGGCGACCGTGGTGGAAATGGTCCACGTAGCCACGCTCTACCACGACGATGTCATGGATGAGGCGGAGCGCCGCCGCGGCGTGGATTCCGCCAACTTCCGGTGGACCAACTCGGTGGCCATTCTGGCGGGCGATGCGCTGCTCGCGCACGCCTCGCGGCTGATGAGCCAGCTGGACACCCACACGGTGGAGCATTTCGCGGAGACCTTCGAGGAGCTCGTCACCGGCCAGATGCGGGAAACCATTGGTGCGGGCGAAGCCAATGCCGTGGAGCATTACACGGCGGTCATCCGGGAAAAGACCGCGGTGCTGATTGCCTCCGCCGGCTACCTGGGTGCTTACCACGCGGGTGCGGGCCCGGAGCAGTGTGAGGCGCTGCGTCAAATCGGTGCGGCCGTAGGCATGATCTTCCAGATCGTCGACGATATCATCGATATCTTCTCCGACTCCGAAGAATCCGGGAAGACCCCGGGCACGGATCTGCGCGAGGGTGTGTTCACCTTGCCGGTGCTCTATGCCTTGGAGGAGGAAGGTGAGGTCGGCGATGAGTTGCGCGCACTCCTGACGGGCCCTCTTGAGGATGACGCCTCCGTGCAGCGCGCCATCGAGCTGCTGTGGCAGTCGGGTGGCCGCGATAAGGCGCTGGCCGACGTCAACGCCTACCTCCGCGTGGTGGAAGACCAGCTATCGCTGCTGCCGGAGTGCACGGCTAGTGAAGCACTACGTCAGCTGGCGGACTACACCGTTCAGCGCGTGGGTTAAAATCCCCTCCTGCCTGGCGATTTGCATGTTAGGTGGGAGTTCATAGTAAAGTACATAACCGCACTCAAGAGTGCTTGCCAGGTTGCCCGAGCGGCCAAAGGGAGCGGACTGTAAATCCGCCGGCATTGCCTTCAGAAGTTCGAATCTTCTACCTGGCACAAAATCAATCCCGCAGACACATCACATGCGTCTGCGGGATTCTTCGATCGCGGGGGCGGCCCGGCGGGGTTAAGGGTGGCTAATCCAAGCTGAACAGCTTTCGCTGGAAGTCCGTGGGGTTCTTCAACCGCTCAGCCTTAGGAAGTGGCCCCGGTAGGGTAGTGCCTTCGGCGAAGGGAGCGCCCGGCAGGTGATCGCGTCCGTGGGGCTGTGCCAAGCCGGACAGATCCGGACCGGCAGGTACCACTTGAGCGGGATTAATTTCGCGGTGGACGATGTAGTAGTGCTGCTTGATCTCGGTGAAGTCGGTGGTATCGCCGAAGCCGGGGAGTTGGAATAGCTCGCGCAAGTAGCCATAAACGTTCGGCATCTCGCTGATTTTGTTCCGGTTGCACTTGAAATGGCCGTGGTAGACAGCGTCAAAGCGGATCAAGGTGGTGTATGCCCGGATATCGGTCTCCGTGATGTGCTCGCCCATGATGAACCGGCGGTGGGCTAGCCGCTCCTCCAGCCAATCGAGGACCTCAAAGACATCCGCATAGGCTTCCTCGTAGGCCACCTGAGATGCGGAGAATCCCGCGCGGTACACGCCGTTGTTGAGTTTCCTGAAGATGAAGTCGTTGATTTCTTCCATCTCCTGCTGCTGCTCAGACGGCGGCAGCAGGTTGGGTGCGCCTTCTCGCTGGAACTCGGTCCATTCCGTTTGAAAGTCCCGCACCATAGAACTGAAATCATTGGTGACGACCTTGCCGCTGGATTCTTCCACAATGGCTGGCACCGTGATGCCCCGCGGGTACTCAGGGAAGCGCGCGAAATACGCATCCTGCAGACGGGGGATTTGGAGGACGGGGTCGAGCCCACCCGGGTCGAGATCGAAAGTCCAGGAGCGCTTGTCGTGGGTTGGGCCTGCCAAGCCTAAGGAGATGACATCCTCCAGTCCCAACAAACGCCGGACGATCACCGCGCGGTGCGCCCATGGGCAAGCGCGCGCGGCGATCAGGCGGTAGCGGTGGGGTTGCACCGGCCAGTGCAGGGCTTCTCCACTGTCGTTATTGGCGGGCTGGGGCTCCTCGCTGGTGATGGAGGCGAGAATGCGATCGCCGATGTAGTTGGTATCCCGCTTGAATTCGCCATCCGTCGAGGCGTTCTGGGCGTCCCCGGCCCAGTCCTTCGATGGTTCTTTCTGGGTGCCAGTGGTCATGTTTCCTCCCTGTAGTCGACAAAGTATTTGATACGTCAACAATAGCTGGTTTCGGCACGCAGGTGGCAAGAGCTGAATTGTCGCGAGTGTGACAAAGGGGTTGTTAGGGATGAATTGGCGTGTCTAAAAAGGTGTTAAAAACCAATGGTGTACTGGCGATTTGTGTTGTTTAAGCGTTTCGGGTTAATCTTTTCAAGGCTTCAACGAGAGCACAGCGGAGATAATCCGTGACTCTAAGAGGCTGTGCCCCCTTAGCTCAGTCGGCAGAGCGTTTCCATGGTAAGGAAAAGGTCGACAGTTCGATTCTGTCA
>DXEO01000065.1 GCA_019114925.1 Candidatus Corynebacterium faecipullorum
AGTGTGGTGCGCTACCAACTGCGCCATAGCCCCAAGGCAATATTGAATTTTAAAGTGGAGCTAACGGGATTCGAACCCGTGACCCCCACACTGCCAGTGTGGTGCGCTACCAACTGCGCCATAGCCCCTCATACGAGGTGCAACCTTTGTGATTGCAACTCGTATCAATATATCCTCTCCCTATTCACTCACCAAATCGCGAGTTGGAGCACCTTATTTACTTAGCGGTAACGAGGTCGACCCATTCCATAATAGAGGTGTTCTCATCCTCCGGAATGTCCTTGCCGTCCTTGATAATGCGCGGCGAAGACACGCTGCCGGTTTCCTTTTCAAGTTTCTCGTAGTTCGAGGTTACCAGCGGGTTTCCTTCACCAACCGGGGCTTCTTCAATGGCCTTCACCGTGGCTTCATCGGCGCCCAGTTCCTTCGCGGCAGCAGCGAAGTCTTCCATCTCCCACTTGTTGTACACCTTGGACTGGTTCTCCATGAGGTACTTACGCAGGTTCCAGTAGAGATTGGCATCACCGGTCTTTGCTACCTGCTCCATCGCAGCAGCGGCCTTGGAGGAGTGGCCCGTGTTGGACTTGATGCTCTCCAAGCCGTTCGGGCTGCCGTCGAGGAAGTTGAGGGTGCGCACGTGCACGATGAGCTCGCCCGCATCAATCGCATCCTTCATCTGCTCGTCGGTTTCCTTCGCCAGGTCACCACAGTGCGGGCAGGAGTAGTCCTCGTACAGGTCTACTTCGGTTGCGTCCTTTGCGGCATCCGCAGACTTGAGGGTTACCGCATTGTCCGCGAGGGAAATCTCCATGGAGACATCCTCGGCGGCGTAGTCCCCCAGCGCATCGGTCTGTGCGCCTCGTCCTTGGTAGACGATGTATCCGATAACCACGGCAATAATAACCAGCAGAACAGCGAGGCCCCAGACGAATCCACTATTGCCTTTGGAGTTGGGGTCTTTGACTGTACTCATTAAACAACCTTGCCTTTATGACTTAAGTTCGAACAGATGAAAAGCCTACACACCGTTGTTAAGGGTGCAATGCAAACTTGGTGAATGGACGCTTGATCGTCCACACCATTAAGACAGAATAGAAGACATCTCGCAGCAGTGTCATCATGTAGTTCATCACTTGCGCGTCTTCATCAGGGCTAACGGAGAAGCAGCCGCAATCAATTCCGAGTCCCCGCGCCCATGCCTGCGCGATGCCGATCATGAACAACACCAGAACTATCTGCCCCACCCATGCCGATTGTCGCAAAAACAGCCCCAGCAAAAGCAGCAGGCCGCCACATATCTCCAGCGGGCCAATCAGGTAGGACAAATAGTGGGACCACTCTGGGGTAAAGATTTCATATGCCTTGATGCTTTGCGACACCGCGAGCTGGTCCGACAGCTTCGACGCTCCCGCCTTAATCCACACATAGGCCATATAAAATCGCGCAAACGCACTGATAACGTCCAGCACGAGCGTTGCGCTGATCTTGTTTTTAAACACGGGATTAGCCTAACAAGTTACGGGTGGAGAGCGTAACGACGATACGGGCGCCAGATCGTCCACGCGGTGAGGATGAGGAAGAAGGCGTCGCGAAGCAGCGTCAGTGCGTAGTTCATGCCTTGGCTTACGTCGGCGGGGTCGTAGCCAAAACACCCGCAATCAATGACAAGCCCCCGCGCCCATGCCTGCGCGATGCCCACCATGAACAGGACCAAGACCACCGCAGCGACTGCCGACGCCTCCCTCAAGAACAGCCCCAATAACAGCAGCACCCCACCCATGAGCTCCAGGGGCCCGATAAGGTAGGCCAAGTACCCGGACCACTCCGGGGTAAAGATGCCATAAGCCTCAATCGCCTGGGCCATCTCCATCCGGGCATCCAGTTTCTGTATGCCAGCGATAATCCACACGGTGGCCATGCCGAATCGGGCGAGTGCGCTGACGAGGTCAAGCACCGAGGTGCGTTGTGTGGTTGTCATAAACCATTAGCCTAAGCTCCGAGAACCTGCGACACCAGCGCTTGCGCTTCCTGTTGCACCTGCTTGAGGTGTTCTTCGCCACGGAAACTCTCAGCATAAATCTTGTACTTGTCCTCCGTGCCGGACGGGCGCGCGGCAAACCACGCGTTTTCCGTCTTCACCTTGAGACCACCGATCGCTGCGCCGTTGCCCGGCGCCTCGGTGAGCTTGGCGACGATCTCCTCACCCGCCAGTTCAGTAGCCGTGACCTGCTCCGGGGAGAGCTTCTTCAGGATTGCCTTCTGCTCGCGGCTAGCTGGGGCGTCGGTACGCGCGTAGGCCGGCGCACCATATTCCTCTGCCAGCTCCGCATAGCGCTGGGACGGGGTCTTGCCCGTGACCGCCAGGATCTCGGCGGCCAAAAGATCCATGATGATGCCATCCTTATCGGTGGACCACACCGTACCGTCAAAACGCAGGAAGGAAGCACCGGCGGATTCTTCACCGCCGAAGCCTAGAGTGCCGTCAACAAGTCCCGGTACAAACCATTTAAAGCCCACCGGCACCTCTACGAGCTCACGGCCCAAGCTGGTCACGACACGATCAATCATGGAGGAGGAGACCAAGGTCTTGCCCACCCCGGCGTCGCCCCACTGGGGGCGGTGGCTAAACAGGTACTCGATGGCCACAGCCAGGTAGTGGTTCGGGTTCATCAGGCCCGCATCCGGGGTGACAATACCGTGGCGGTCCGCGTCGGCGTCATTACCCGTAGCCAGGTCATACTTGGAGCGCTTCTCCACCAGTGACGCCATGGCGTCCGGGGAGGAACAATCCATGCGGATCTTGCCGTCGGTATCCAAGGTCATGAAGCGGAAGGTACCGTCCACCTCGGGGTTCACCACCGTCATGTTGAGTCCGTAATACTCGGCGATGGCCGCCCAGTAGTCCACCGAGGCGCCACCCATGGGGTCCGCTCCGATGCGCACGCCGGCGTCCTTGATGGCTTTCATGTCCACGACGTTTGCTAGGTCCGCAACATAGTTGTCCAGGTAGTTGTGCTTCACGCAGCGCTCATCCAGCACGCCGTCAACCGCCACGCGCTTGACGCCCTCGAGCCCGGCGCGCAGGTAGTCGTTGGCCTTGGCGGCGATCCAGTCGGTGGCGTCAGTATCCGCCGGGCCACCCGTCGGCGGGTTGTACTTGAACCCGCCATCGCGCGGCGGGTTATGAGACGGGGTAATCACGATGCCATCGGTTCCCGGGTTGGTCAGGATGGCGTGGGAGACGGCCGGGGTCGGGGTGTAGCGGCCACGGTCATCCACGCGGACCTCCAGCTCATTAGCTAGGAGGACCTCGAGAGCAGAGACCATGGCGGGTTCGGACAATGCGTGAGTATCTCGTCCGATGAAAATGGCGCCCGTGGTGTCCTGCTCGGCGCGGTAGTCCACGATGGCCTGGGTAATCGCCAGAATGTGGGCCTCGTTGAAGGCGGTATCCAAGGCGGAGCCGCGGTGCCCGGAGGTGCCGAAGGAAACCTGCTGGTCAGGGTTATCAGTGTCGGGGGTGCGGGTGTAATACGCGGTGACTAACTCTGCGATGTCAATGAGATCGGAAGATTGGGCTAGCTGGCCGGCGCGCTCGTGTGCCATGGTGGTTTCCTCCTTGGGGGATGTGGATACACCCTAAGCTTGCCTGCTTCACGCTGGTTTCGCATCCCAATTAGGATGGTGCCTATGCCACAGATTCTTCTTGTGGGCTGCGGAACGGCGCTTGGGGCGCTGGCCCGCTTCGGCCTTTCTTCACTTCTCGGGGGTGGCGCACTGCCGCTGCTGCTCATCAACGTTCTCGGCAGCGCTGTCATGGGCTATGCCAAGCCCCCGGCATTCTGGGGCACAGGTTTCTTAGGCGGCTTCACTAGCTTTGCCGCATTTGCCTTCCTCACCTCCGGCTTCGGCCCGGCACAGGCGGGGGCCTACGTGCTGGCGACGATCCTGGGCTGCACCGCGGCCGACCTCATCGGTGACCGCCTGCGGGATCGGAGGCATGCATGATCCTCTCCATCCTGGCTGTACTCGCCGGTGGCTTTGTGGGCGGCTGCGGGCGCTACCTGCTCACCCGTGTGCTGCCCTCCCCCACGTGTACCTTTGCCGCCAACCTCATTGGCGCAGCCGTGGCGGGCGTGGCCTACGGCTATGCCACGCATGCCCACACCCCCGAGTATTTTCTCCCCTTGCTCGCAGCCGGACTCGCCGGCGGGCTGTCCACGTGGTCCACGCTGGCCAAGGAACTGGGAGAAATGATAAAGGCCAAGCGCTGGTGGCGCTTGGCGCGTTATCTCTTCTGGACCATCGGCCTGGGAATCGTGGTGGCCTGGCGCGGAGCGTGGGTAGGCTCGCTTCTCGCCTAACCTACCTCGCACGCCCTTGTCTGCACTAGTCAGCGATGGCGGCCAACGGTGGGGTCTTCGCCGCGCGCTGCGCCGGCCACAGCGCTGCCAGCACACCGACGATTCCGGAGCCCACGAACATGACGGCGAGCATCAGCCAGGGCACCGTCGCGGTATCGAGGCCTTCGTCGGAAAGCACGGAAATAAAGGACCACCCCATCCCCAGTCCCATGAGGATTCCCATGAGCGCGCCGAAGAGGGCGATCTGTACTGATTCCACGGTGATCATCGTGCGAATCTGGCGGCGCTGAGTGCCCACCGCGCGCAGCATGCCGATTTCTTGTCGGCGTTCGATCACGCCCAAGGTGAGGGTATTGACAATGCCCAAGACCGCGATGACCACGGCCAAAGCCAGCAGCGCATAGAGAATCGTGAGCATCTGGTCAATCATGCCGGCAGCCTCGCCGGCGTATTCCTCACTGGTGCGCACCTGCACCACGACGAGGTCCTTGACGGACTTCTCCAGGTTACTGCGCAGTTTCTCCTTGTCATAGCCTTCTTCCGCGTTCACGGAGACCACCATGACGTCGAGGCTGCCGGGGTCAATAACTTCCTCCGCCGCGGACTTGGACACGGCCAGACCCGGAAGCATCTCAAAATGCTCATACGTGCCGAGGAGCTTCACCTGCGTGGTGCGGGAGGGATCCGGGCCGGCCAGCTCATAGGACTGACCGACTTCCCAACCCTGCTCCGCAGCCAAGCCAGCCTCGGCGATGAAGCCAGGCTCGTCGCCCGTGTTCACGACGCCTTCTACCACGGTGAGGTTGAGGATGTCATCGGCGTTGCCATCGATGACCTGGCTAATCAACATCTCCGGGCCATAATTCATCGAAGCCTGGCCATCCACCTGTAGTGGCGCCGTACTCATCGCTACGACCTGGCCAGCTCCCTCGGTATCGCGGGCACGCTGCGCCGTCTCGTTCGGCGTCGGGAAGTTTCCGGACGTCGGACCGGACAGTAAGAAGTCCGCGCGGGCATCCTGCTCGACAGCATCGGCAACCGAAGCCTTCATCGTCGCACCCAGCATGCCGATCGAGGTCACCAATGCCACGCCCAGCATGAGGGCGAACGCGGTAGCCGCGGTTCGGCGCGGGTTACGCGCCGAGTTCGTCGATGCCAGCTTGCCCACCGCACCAAAGGGCGCGCCAACCACGCGGCCGATCCCCGGAACGATAGGCAGGGAGATGGCCGGGCCGGCGAGGAAGAAGCCAAGGATTAGGTTGAGCGCACCGAGGCCCACGAGGGAGGCGCGGATGCCTGTCGAGGCGTCGACAAACACTCCGACGAGCGCGAGGATGATGCCTACAACGAGCAGCAACCCGCCCAGCACGCTGCGCACGAGCAATGAGGAACCCGCCGCGGACTCGGTGGTGCGCATGGCTTCCACGGGTTTCACCGCGCCCGCCCGGCGCGCCGGCGCCCACGCGGAAATGATGGTGACCACGGCACCCAAAAGCAACGGCACGACCACTGCGCTAACGCTCAGGCCCAAACCACCGCCCATGGGCATGCCCTTGGCTTCAAAGACGGCCTTGATGAGCGCCACTAGGCCCATGCCGGCGGCCACGCCCACGGCAGAACCCACGAGGCCCACGATGAAGGCCTCCGTCACCACCGAGCGCGTAATCTGACCACGCGAGGCACCAAGTGCACGCAGGAGCGCGAACTCCTTGGTGCGCTGGGCCACGATCATCGAGAAAGTATTCGCAATAATAAACGTGCCCACCAACAGCGCGATGAGACCGAAAGCGATAAGGAAGTAGTTGACGAATTTCAGGGCAGAGGAAATCTGATCTGAAATCTCTTCCGCCAGTTTCTCGCCAGATTCTGCCTTGACCTCAAAGGTCTCGTTGAGGTGGTTCACGAGCTCATCGGCACTCACTCCCTCGGCGGCAGCGACCTTCAACTGGGCAGAATTGCCATAGCGTTCGACGAAGGCCTTGTGGCCCATCAGAAGGGTCAGGCTGGGGCCTTGGTCCACCGCAGGCTTGACGACGCCCACGACCTTCACCTCATCACGCTGGTCCGGGTGGACCACGAGGAGGGTATCGCCGACGTGGATGCCGAACTCTTCGGCGGCGGAATCATTAATGAGGACTTCACCGGTCCCGTTCGGCTCGGAGCCTTCGACAAGGGTGGCGGGCTCACCGACGGCCTGCTCCTCCGGGTAGTAGGGCTGCACGCTGGAGGTGCCTCCACCGGTTTGAAAGGCCTCGGCGTCCTTGTTTGCCACCACGACCGTCTGGCTGCTTTGCATGTTCACCGCGCGCACATCGGGGTCGGCGGCGATGTCATCGCGCATCTTCTGATCGAGGTTGGGGCCGCCTTCTTTCTGGCTCACGGCCGCGTCCACGCCGGTAAATGCGGTAGATACCGCGGAGTCGAAGGTGCTCGACAGTGAGTTGGTGAACATGAAGGAGCCCGAGATGAACGCGGTGCCGAGCACCACCGCCAGCAGGGTCAGGGCAAGGCGCAGCTTATGCGCGAGAATATTGCGCACGGACACCGTGCGCATGGTGTTCTTTGTGGCCATGCTTTAGCCCTCGATTTCTGCCATCACGGCGTGGATGGACTCCATGGTTGGGTTGGCGAGTTCATTCACGAGGCGGCCATCGGCAAGAAAGACCACGCGGTCTGCGTAGGAGGCGGCCTTGGCATCGTGCGTGACGATAACGACGGTCTGACCATCCTTGTCCACGGCGGTGCGCAAAATGTCGAGCACCTCGGCGGAGGAGTTCGAATCCAGGTTGCCTGTCGGCTCATCGCCGAAGATGATTTCAGGACGCGAAACCAGGGCGCGCGCGCAGGCCACGCGCTGCTGCTGGCCGCCGGAGAGCTCTGCTGGGCGGTGATTCAAGCGCTCGGACAAGCCTAGGCGGGAAGTAACCTCATCGAACCACTCTTTATCCACCTTGTTGCCAGCGATATCGGTGGGCAGCGTGATGTTTTCTGCCGCCGTCAGCGTGGGCACTAGGTTGAAGGACTGAAAGATGAAGCCCAGGCGGTCGCGGCGCAGGGCCGTAATATCCTTGTCACTGAGCTGCGACATATCAGTGTCGCCGATGAAGGCTGAGCCGGACGTCGCTGAATCAAGCCCCGCCATGGTGTGCATGAGGGTGGATTTACCGGAGCCCGACGGGCCCATGATGGCGGTGAAGGTGTTGCGCGCGAACTCAACATCGACGTGGTCCAACGCGGTGACTGCGGTATCTCCCTGACCGTATTGTTTGAATAGGTCAACGGCGCGAGCCGCAGCAGTCATCGTTGGGGTGGTCATGGACGTGTTCT
>DXEO01000066.1 GCA_019114925.1 Candidatus Corynebacterium faecipullorum
CACGGCTCAGTGGCTTCGACGTGAATTACGCAGTTGTCCTGGATGTTGACGCGGGCGCCGAGGCGGATGGCGCCAACATCCCCGCGCAGCACGCTGCCATAAAACACGGAGGAGTCCGGACCGATGGTGACGTCACCGATGATGGTGGCATTCGGCGCAATCCAGGCGCTGCGGTGGATGCGGGGCGTGTGTCCTTGGAAAGGGAGGATGAGCATGGGCGGTTAGCTTTCATTCGGGGTGTTTTCGATGGAGACCGCGAGGGCCTCCGAGACTTCATAATCGCCAGGTTCGGCATTGAGTTGGGACAGCGTTTCTCTTTCTGCGGGTGACAACGGGATGGCCCATCCCTTCTTGGGGTCATGGACGGGACGCTGTTCTTTAGTCGTGGGGGAGAGATGCACCGTGGTCTGCGGGCCGCGTAACTGTGCGGGCTCACCGGAACGTGCCACCTCACTAAGAACCTGCGCGCCGGCAGGGGAGGTAACCAGGATGATGAGACCGCTCGCAGTGTGCACGGACAAGTGCTCTAAAGAGACTTCGACGGCGTGGGGATCCGGGGAAGCCAAACGGACAGTACTGGAGCCGCCGAGCCTGTCGATGACATCCTTAACCGCAGAAAACAAACCCATGGTGCGATCCTAGCGCGGGGGTACCATCGGGCACTGTGATTGACGCGAAAGATACAGCACTCGTCATTGAAGGCGGCGGCATGCGCAATTCCTATACCGCCGCGTGCATCGTCAAACTTCTTAAAGAGGAGGTGGAATTCGGCTGGGTTGGAGGTGTTTCCGCGGGCGCCTCGCACACCGTGAACTTCCTCTCCCGCGACGTGAGCCGCTCGGAAGAATCCTTCGTGGATTTTGCCAAGAACCCCAGCTTCGGTGGCCTGGGCTCGCTGCTGCGTGGCAGCGGCTACTTCAATGCTGAGTTCATCTACGAGAAAGCCGCGGACCAAGACATGCCTTTTGACTGGGAAGCCTTCGAGGCCAACCCGGCGCAGATGTGTATTTCCGCCACCCGTGCCGATACCGGGGAAAGTGTGTACTGGGGGCGAGAAGACATAAAGTCCCAAGGGGACCTGATGGTGCGCGTCCGGGCCTCTTCGACGTTGCCGCTGATCATGCCGATGCGGGTTATCGATGGTGTGCCTTATGTCGATGGCGCCATGGGCGAGTCCGGTGGCATTCTCATCGAGCAGGCGGAGAAGGCCGGGTTTGAGAAGTTCCTGTTCCTCGGCTCGAAACCGCGTGGCTACGTGCGCCCTGAGGTGGGGCGGCCGGCGGCGCTACGGCGGGTTTTCCGCAAGTACCCGGCTGTGGCAGAGGCGATGATTGCGCGCCCGCCACGCTACAACGCCTCCAAGGACCGGCTTCTGGAGCTGGAAAAGGAAGGGCGAGCCCAGCTTTTCTTTCCGGAGGATATGCAGGTGGCTTCGACCGAGCGCTCGGTGACTAAGCTACGTGCGAACTATGAAGCTGGGCGCGCGCAGACCTATGCGGAGTGGCCGGCGTGGAAGGAATTCCTCAGCAGTTAAGGGAAACGCTGTGCCTAATCCGCCACAAGCGTTTCGATGGTCAGCTCCGGGTGCTCCTTCTCAATGAAGGCCAGCTTCCACTTATCACCAAAGAGCGCGATGAGCTCGCCGTCGGTGCGGGTGAAGATCTCCACGCCGCGCTGGCGGCCCAGCTCGGGTGCGGACTCGGCGTCGGTGCGGCGTGCCACCGAGTAGGGGATGGGCTCAGTGATGGTCTCCACGTTGTATTCGACCTCCATGCGGGCCTGCATGACCTCGAACTGCATGGGGCCGACCGCGGCCATGACGGGGGCGGCATAGCCACGCGTATCGTTGCGCAGAATCTGGACCACGCCTTCTGCCGCCAGCTGGTCCAAGCCCTTGCGGAAGGCCTTGTAGTCGCCCAAAGACTTCGCGCGCAGGATGCGGAAGGACTCCGGAGCGAACTGCGGCATGGGCTTGAACTGCACCTTCTTGCCGGTGTAAATCGTGTCACCAGGGGCTAAGGAACCGGCGTTGACCAAGCCCACAATATCACCCGGATAAGCCGTGTCCACGGTGTCACGCGTGCGGCCAAAGACCGTTAGCGCATACTTGGTGGAGAAGCTGCGGCCGGACTGCGCATGGTTGACCTGCATGCCGCGCTCAAATTCACCGGAGACCACGCGCATGAAGGCGAGGTTATCGCGGTGTTTGCGGTCCATGCCTGCCTGCACCTTGAAGATGACGCCCGAGAACTCATCGGTGACTTCACGGACCTCATCGATGGCGGAGGTAGCGGCCTCGATGGCCTGCGGATCCGAATCGCGGGAGCGCGGAGCCGGGGCGATGGCGCACAGCGTATCTAGAATCTGGTGCACGCCGAAGTTCAGCATCGCGGAAGCGAAGATGAGCGGGGAAGTCACGCACTGCTCGAAGAGCTCCTGGTCATGAACGGCGCCGTCTGCGGCGAGCAGCTCTGCCTCCTCCACGGCTGTTTCCCAAGCGTCCTCTTCCTTCGCGGCGGCCTCGTCGGGGGAGTAGTGCTCCTCCGGGGCGATGGTGGAACCACCGGCGGTGCGCAGGAAGTGCACGTACTCGTCGGCCTCACCGTCATCATTAATGTGGGCCAGGCCGCGGAAGTCGCCGGCGATACCCACGGGCCAGTACAGCGGGGTGGGCTGCAGCTGGATTTCGTTGAGGATTTCATCGACAAGCTCCAGCGGCTCACGCCCCACGCGGTCCCACTTGTTGATCACCGTGATGATCGGCAGGCCGCGGGCCTTACACACGCGGAAGAGCTTGAGGGTCTGGGGCTCGAGGCCCTTGGCGGCGTCGATAAGCATCACGGCAGCATCCACCGCCGTGAGCACGCGGTACGTATCCTCCGAGAAATCCGCGTGACCCGGGGTATCCACCAGGTTGATCATGTAGGGCTCGCCCTCATGGCCCTCAGGCGCGTACTCGAATTGTAGGGCGGAGGAGGCCACGGAAATGCCGCGTTCCTTCTCCATCTCCATCCAGTCAGAGACCGTGGACTTGCGGTTGCCCTTGCCATGCACCGCGCCGGCTTCGTTGATGACGTGCGCGTGGAGAGCCAGCGCCTCCGTCAGCGTGGACTTACCAGCATCCGGGTGGGCGATGACGGCGAATGTGCGGCGGCGGGAAGCTTCGGAGGCAATACTCATGCGGGCTAGTTTAGCCGCTGGCTGTTACCACTCCACATTGAGCTGGCGGCCCAAATCATCGAAGACGCGCCGCGCCACCGAGAGCTTCTTCGCAATCGGCCTCTGCAGGCCTGGCTTGCGCTTCTGGTTGTAATACTCGCCGGAGTCGAAATGGATGCCTGGTGTGCCGCTGAGGAAGTAGGCCAAGTTCTCACCGCCCTTGTCCGCCTTGCCCAAAACGTAGTGAGCCGCAGCGGTCGAATAGAGCTTGCTCGTCCTACTCGTTGAGTTATGCCCGAAGCCAGTATTCAAAATGCCCGGGTGAAAGGCCACGGAGGTAAGCCCGTGGGAGTCGAGGTAACGGGTCAACAGAATATCGCCTAACTTGGCGTTGCCATAGGCGCGCTCGGCGCTGAACTTTTCAAAGGTATTCGGGTCACCGGGATCGAAAGCGGAATACAGCATGTTGGCCAAAGAGGCGGTCTGCACCACGGTGGCGTTGCTGGACCGCAGCGTATCGCGCAGCAACGAGGTCAGCAGGAAGGGCGCAACCACGTTGATCTGCCACGTGCGCTCGAAGCCATCGGCGGTGGCGAAAGGGCCGTCGAACATGCCGCCGGCGTTATTGCCCAAGGCGTCGATCTGCGGGTATTGGCTCAGCTCCTTCGCGAGCCGGCGCACCTGGCCCAAAGATTCGTAATTGGCCACATGGTACTGCGCGCTAACCTCTTCGGCCACGGCTCGCGTCTTCTCTGGATTGCGGCCTACCAGGACGAGTGAATCCTGCGGGCGGCGCTGGTGGAGAATACGGGCTGCGGCCGCGCCCACGCCGCTAGAAGCGCCGGTAATGACGACCGTTCGTGGGGCATGGTCGGATGGCAGGCTGTGGCTCGTGCGGCTCATACTTGGACAGTGTAGGACGTTGAGCGTGGGCGCGCCGGGGTTTATTTCGACCGGGAATGGATTTCCTGCTGGGCCTTGTTGAGGCCCTCAGCCACGATGAGGCGTGCAGCCTCAGCGGCGGTGGCGATGGTGGAATCGAGCTCAGCGCTGGCGTCGACAGGCGCGAGCACCCAGTCCGGAATGGAACCACCCTTGGGTGGGCGCCCGATACCGATGCGCACGCGCAGGTAATCGCGCGTGCCCAAGCGCTCGCTGAGGGACTTCAGGCCGTTGTGGCCGTTTTCGTTACCACCCTTTTTAATGCGCACCTTGCCGGCGGGCAGGTCGAGCTCATCGTGGATGACGATGATGTTCTCTGCCGCAACCCCGAGCTGCGTGGACAAGGGGGCGATGGGATCGCCAGAGAGGTTCATATACGTGTGTGAGCGCAGCGCTACGACCTTCGTGCCGTCGAGCTCGAGCTGCGCCGCGCTGAGTTGGTGTCCGGTGACAGGCTCAAGCATGTCACCAGATTCGGCGAGGAGATCATCCACCGCCATGTATCCCACATTGTGGCGGGTCGCGGCGTATTTCGCGCCGGGATTACCCAAACCTACGATGAGCCACTCGGCGCTTAAATCCGCTGGGTTTAATCCGGGGGTGGCGGCCTGCCTTGCTTTCTTATTCGGTGCTTCGTCGGCGCGGCCAAAAAGGCGGGTGAAAAAGTCACGGATGGCAGACACAACTACTCCCTTGATGGTTTTCTTTAGGCTGGGTAACCATGAGTCAACTTCTTGAGATTATCACTTGCCCCGTTCTACCTGCCCCGATGGCGGGCGGGCCTACCACACCTGATTTGGTGGCCGCCGCCGACGCCGCCGGTTCCTTCAGCGCGCTGGGGCTGGGAACCTGCTCCGTTGACGCCGCGCGGGAGGCTATCGCTGCGTGTGCTGGCACGCGCTTTGGGGTCAATATCTTTCACCCGCAGCGCAAGCTGAGCGAAACGGAACTCGCGGCTGCGCAGTCCCTCGCTGCGGAAGAGGGCGCTGTGCTTGGCGACGTCTCCCTCAACTTCGGCTGGCAAGACAAGCTCGAGGCCGCGCTGGAGGGTGGGGCAGCGGTGCTCTGGTCGATGTTCGGCGTTTTTAGCGAGGACGAGGTCGCGCGCATCCATGCCGCTGGGGCAGAGGCGTGGACCACGGTCACCACCCCCGAGGAAGCGCAGGCTGCCACCGCCCGCGGCGTCAATGTGTTGTGCGTGCAGGGGCCTGAAGCGGGCGGGCACCGCGGCGTGTGGGACCCGAGTGCGGAACCCGATCAGCGCCCGCTTGAAGAACTCGTCGCGGCGGTCCACCAGGTCACGGACCTTCCGCTCATTGCCGCGGGTGGTCTGCGCACGGCGGAAGACGTTGCCACGGCCCTGGCCTGGCCGGGGGTAAAAGCAGTCAGCTGTGGTTCCGCCTTCCTACTCTCCGAGGAGGCGGGGACGAGTGAACACAACCGGGGACTTCTACGCCGCGGCGGGAAGACCGTGTCCACCCGCGCGTTCTCCGGGCGCTACGCCCGCGGGCTGGAGACCAACTACACACGGGCACACCCAAACCTGCCTTTGGTCTACCCCTATCTCAACGCACTGCTGAAGCCGCGCCGTGCCCAGCTCGACGCCGACGTGGACTATTGCCTCGTAGGTGTCGATCTAATGAAACTTCGCGGGGGTAGTGTGGCGGGGATCCTCGCTCAACTACACCCAAACGGGCATGAATAAGGGTTAATATTTACGGATGGACAGAGTTTTACACCCTTTTTGACGAGTAAAGGATACAAAGCACGTGACTTCGAACGCGCACATTGGGCACGAGGATTGGAACGAGCGCCTGGAGCTGGCCCAAGAGATGATCCCGCTCATCCACCAGCTGCACCGCAACAATAACGTTGTCACCTCGATCTATGGCCGCCTGCTCATCGGCGTGACCGATATCGACATCATCAAGGCGCACCGCTACGCCCGCCGCATTGCTGAGCGCGAGCTTTCCACCGCAGAGACCCTGCCTATTCTCAAGGAACTGTGCTCGATGAACCTGGGCACCGCCTCCATTGACTTGGGCCGCCTGGTCACTGGCTTCGAGGAATCCGGCTCCGATAACCTGCGCAACTACCTCGAGGAGACCCTCGTGGATCTCGTCGGCGCTGGCGTGGACAAGGAATCCACCGACGTTGTCCTCTACGGCTTCGGCCGCATTGGCCGCCTGCTGGCCCGCATCCTCATTGCTCGCGAGGCTGCCTACGGCGGCGTGCGCCTGCGCGCCATCGTCGTGCGCAAGAAGGGCGAGATGGACATCTTCAAGCGCGCCTCCCTCCTGCGCCGCGACTCCGTCCACGGTGCCTTCAACGGCACCATCGCTGTTGACGAGGAGAACGAGGTCATCTGGGCCAACGGCACCAAGATTCAGATGATTTACGCCAACGACCCGGCGGACATTGACTACACCAAGTACGGCATCGACAACGCCATCGTCGTTGATAACACCGGTGTGTGGCGCGACCGCGAGGGCCTGTCCCAGCACCTACAGTCCAAGGGTGTGGCTCGCGTGCTGCTCACCGCTCCGGGCAAGGGTGATCTGAAGAACATCGTATACGGCATCAACCACGGCGACATCGAGGACTCCGACCAGATCCTCTCCGCCGCATCCTGCACCACCAACGGTATTACTCCGGTGCTCAAGGTCATCAACGACCGCTACGGCGTGGTTCACGGCCACGTGGAGACCGCGCACTCCTTCACTAATGACCAGAACCTCATCGATAACTTCCACAAGGGTGACCGCCGCGGCCGCGCAGCTGGCCTGAATATGGTGCTCACGGAGACCGGTGCAGCCAAGGCTGTGTCCAAGGCCCTGCCGGAATTTGAGGGCAAGCTCACCGGTAACGCTATCCGCGTTCCCACCCCGGACGTTTCCATGGCCGTGCTCAACCTCGAGCTGGAGAAGGAAGCTGACCGCGACGAGGTCAATGACTTCCTGCGCAACGTGTCCCTGCACTCCGACCTGCGCCAGCAGATCTCCTACATCGCTTCTCCGGAAGTTGTGTCCTCTGACTTCGTGGGCTCTACCCACGCTGGTGTGGTCGATGGTCTCGCCACCATCTCCTCCGGCAAGCACCTCGTGCTTTACGTCTGGTACGACAACGAGTTCGGCTACTCCAACCAGGTCATCCGCATCGTCGAGGACATCGCCGGAGCCCGCCCGGTGGTGTACCCGAAGCGCGTTGACGTCTCTGAGCTCTAAGAGCTAGAAAACCTAACACCGCCCGCGCTGCTGCTTAGCGTGGGCGGTTTTGCCTGCCGAAAATTTAGGAGAAGTCTGCGGAGGAGCTACTTCTTCTTTTTGTCCTTCTTGGACTTCTTTTTCTTGCCCTGCTTCTTGCCTTCGCCGTTGACCTTGGCACGCTCCAAGTCGGCCGCGACATCCGGAACATAGGCAAAGTCATTGCGCGGCGGGCGGACGTATTCTTCCTCGAGCTCGGGGCGGCTCGGAATCTCCGGTACATCCTGATCCACGTGCTGGTAGGGAACCGTCTTGAGAATGTGGTTGATCACGTTGATGCGTGAACGCTTCTTATCCTCGGACTCCACCGTGTACCACGGGGCGGATGGGGTATCCGTGTGGACGAACATCTCGTCCTTGGCGCGCGAGTAGTCTTCCCAACGGGTGATGGACTGCAGGTCCATGGGGGAGAGCTTCCAGCGACGCAGTGGATCGTTGCGGCGGGACTTAAAGCGTGCGAGCTGCTCCTCATCAGATACAGAGAACCAGTACTTGAGAAGGATAACGCCGTCCTCGATGAGCATGTGCTCCAGCAGGGGAGCCTGGTGCAGGAAACGCACGTATTCCTGCTGGGAACAGAAGCCCATGACGCGCTCCACGCCGGCGCGGTTGTACCAGGAGCGGTCGAAGATGACGATCTCACCGGCGGTGGGCAGCTTCTCAATATAGCGCTGGAAGTACCACTGGCCCGCCTCGCGGTCGGTGGGCTTGGGCAGCGCTTCGATGCGGCAGGTACGCGGGTTCAGGTACTGCGTGATGCGCTTGATGGCGGAACCCTTGCCGGCGGCGTCGCGGCCTTCCATGATGATGACCACTCGGGCGCCGGTCTCAACGACCCACTGCTGCATCTCGACGAGCTCTGCTTGGAGGCGCTTGAGCTCGTCCTCATAAGCTTGCTTGTCTAGCTTCGGCGGCTTGGTGGCAGACTTCTTAGACTGTGAACTCATACCTTTAAATTTACTGCTTAGCTGGGGAAATGACTAACCGTGGGGTTAGAAATGTGCGTGGAATGGAGGTGGTGATCAGACTGGCAATCAGTCAACCTCGTGTTGCATCACCTCGCCGCTGGCGGCGTCGACATCGAGCTCGTGCTCCTGGCCGTTGGCCTTGAACTCGATTTCCCAGTGTGGGCCCTTGCCATCGTCACCATCGTCGTAGTCGACTTCCTTTTCGGTGACGGCCTGGGTATCAACGCCGGCGTGGGCTAAGGCTTTCTCGAATGCTTCATCACCGCTCAGCATGTCGGAGTTCTCCGTGTTTCCAGTGGCCCCAGCGCCAGCCGTGTCCGCAGGCTGCTGAGCGTCATCATCGTCGCGGCCGTCATCACGGTCATCCGCATCCGTGTCCGTGGCTGCGGCTGTTTCCGTCACGGTTTCCACAGGCGCAGGAGTCGGCGTCGGGGCCGGATCAGCCTCTTTATCTGAAGAGCACGCCACGAGCGCGGTGCTGGCGAAGAGCGCGATGCCGGCGGCGGTAAAGCGGGAACGAAGAGTCATTAGGCTCATCCTTCTCGGTTAATCGGGGGAAATGTAGTTTCCCACCGTAATAGAGCCAGCTTATCTTCGTTGAAGATCTTGTATATGGCCTGAATGTTAACGGCCGTGACAGGAGCAGTCGTCGCCGCAGCCACCAGCAGCGGGTGGCTGACCGAAGCGCGTGATGTTCTCAATTGCCCCAAGACCTTCGATGCTGATGCGGGTGCGGGAGCCGTCGCCAAGCATTGCGTGCTCACCGCGTGCGAAGCCCACGCCTTCCGGGGTGCCGGTGGCAATGACATCGCCCGGATTGAGAGGGTAGAGGGAGGAGCAGAAAGCGATGAGCTCGGCCACGGAGAATATGAGATCATCGGTGTTATCATCTTGACGCACGTCGCCGTCGACGGTCGTTGTAAGCCGCGCGGCTTTGCCCGGGGCCCATTCATCGGCCGTGGTCAACCATGGTCCGAAGCCAGCGGTGCGGAAGAAGGATTTGCCAGCATGAAACTGCGTGGTGGCGCGCTGATAATCCCGCAGAGTGTAATCGTTCATGATGGCATAGCCAGCCACGTAATCCAGCGCATCTTTCACACTCACCCGGTGTGCGCGGCGGCCCATGACTACGGCGAGCTCTCCTTCATAGTCCAGTTTCTTCGTGGCATAGTCCGGAATATAGACATCGTCGAAGGGCCCGGTCAGAGCCTCCGGGAACTTGATGAAGAGCGTGGGCTGTGTGGGAAGTTCTCGCCCCATCTCCCGCGCATGCTTGGCATAGTTGACGCCGACACAGATAATCTTGCCTGGGTTAGGGAGGACAGGAGCTAGGTCGGCGTTGTCAAAGACCACCGGTTCGCCGGAGAGCTGTGCGGCTTTGCGCCAGTCTGGACTGGCCAGCAATTCGCCGACATCCTCATAATCCAGCTCGGTGCCTACGTTGGGGCCATCGATCCGGATAGCGCAGGTGCCAAAAGTGGTGCGGAGAGTAGCGAGCTTCATGTCGGTTAGTCTAACGCGCGAAGAATCTCATCGACCGCATCAGCACAAATGATGGGAATCTCCTGGGCTTCCTGTTTGCTCCATGGCTTGAGAACAAACGCGGCTGGGTCCATGCGTCCCGGTGGTCGGCCGATGCCCACCGAAAGCCGCTGATAGTCCTTGGTGCCCAAAGACTTCGTGGTGGATCGCAGGCCATTGTGGCCGTGGTCTCCGCCGCCGAGGCGTCTCTTGATGGTGGCGAAGTCAAGCTCCAGCTCATCGTGGACAACGATGATGTGATCATGAGGAACGTTGAAGTACTGGGCGAGGGCCTTGATGGGGCCGCCGGACAGGTTCATAAAGCTGCGGGGCTTGGCGACGATCACCTTGGTCTCCCCACGCCGCGCTTCGGCGACATCCGTGTTTGTTTTTCTATGAACGGAAAAGGAAGTCAGCAGCTCGCGGGCTAGTTCATCAGCCACGTCAAAGCCGATGTTGTGGCGGGTACCGGCGTACTTCGGTCCGGGGTTTCCTAGACCAACGACGAGAAAGGGAGAAGAAGTCACGCTGTCCATTCTAAACAGCGCGAGGGCGAAAACGGCGAGCCGCGCCCGCCCCAGAAAGTAGGGGAGCAGGCGCGGTGCGCTAGATAGGTCAGCGGTGGAGGATTTACTCCTCGTCCTTCTTCACCTCGGAAGCTCCCTCATCGGCGGACTCGGCGCCAGCCTCAGCGCCGCCTTCCTCGGCAGCCTCAGCGGCAGCCTCGACGTCCTCATCAACCTCCGGCTCGGAGATGGAGACGATGACGGTGTCTTCCTCGGCCACGAGGGTGGTGCCCTCCGGCAGGGTGATGTCGCCAGCGGTGACCACGGTGCCATCCTCGAGACCCTCGATGGACACGGCGATCTCTTCCGGAATGTTGAGTACGTCGGACTCGACCAGGAGGACGTCGGCATCCTGGATGAACATGAGGCCCGGAGCCGGCTCGCCCTCGATAGCGAGCGGAACCTCAACCTCAACCTTCTCGCCACGCTTAATGGAGAGCAGGTCGATGTGGTCGATGTCGAAGGTCAGGACGTTCTGGTCGATGTGCTTGACCATGACCAGGTGCTGCTCGCCCTCGAGCTCCAGCTCGAACACGGCGTTAACACCTTGGTTACGGACGACTGCGGTCATTTCCAGACGGTCAACGGCGAAGTGCAGAACGTCGACGGCGTGGCCGTAGACAACGCCCGGGATCTTGCCGGCAGCGCGCAGACGGCGTGCGAAGCCCTTGCCAAACTCAGAACGGACTTCAGCCTTCACTACGGGGCGCTCAGAAGCCATAAGTAAATCTCCTTAAAGTATCGTTGTGCGGCAAGGGCTGATGAAGGACCGTGTAGATACGACAAAAGCCTGCCGATGGACGTCTTGGACGAGTCATCGCAGGCTTAAATACAAGATTCACTGCTTAACTTGTGCTATCGCGTCGATAACGGATTTCTCCCTCGCCGAGACGCACAAGATTTTAGCAGCAGCGTTGTCGCAGAACCAAATCTAGTGAGTCTCAAACAGCGTGGTCACAGAACCGTTCTCGAAAATCTCGTGGATGGTACGGGCCAGCAGCGGCGCGATAGACAGCACCGTGAGGTTCTCCCAGCCTTCGGTGGACTGCGGCAGGGTATCGGTGGTAATGACCTCTTCAGCGCCGCACTCGGACAGGCGCTCGCGAGCCGGGTCGGAGAAGACACCGTGGGTACACGCAATAACCACGGACTTGGCGCCGGCTTCCTTGAGCACGCGGACTGCGCCCGCGATGGTGCCGCCGGTATCAATCATGTCATCGAGCAGGATGCAGTCCTTGCCCTCCACGTCACCGACGACGCGGTTAGACACAGTCTTGTTGGCCTCGGTGCTAGAGCGAGTCTTGTGGACGAAGGAGAGCGGGGCATCGCCCAATTCGTGTGCCCACTTCTCCGCCACCTTCACGCGGCCGGCGTCGGGGGAGACCACTGCCAGGTTGTCCATCGGGTACTTGGACTTGATGTAGTCGGTCAAGATCGGCATCGCGTGCATGTGGTCGACCGGGCCATCGAAGAAGCCCTGAATCTGGTCGGTGTGCAGATCCACGGACACAATGCGGTCGGCCCCGGCAGCAGCCAGCAAGTCCGCCACCAAGCGGGCGGAAATAGGCTCGCGGCCTAGGTGCTTCTTGTCCTGGCGTGCGTACGGGTAGAAGGGCAGGATGGCGGTAATTCGCTTGGCGGAGCCGCGCTTGAGCGCGTCAATCATGATGAGCTGCTCTACCAGCCACTTGTTGAGCGGCTGGGTGTGGGACTGCATCACGAAGCAGTCTGCACCACGGACGGACTCCTCGAAGCGAATGAAGATCTCACCGTTGGCGAAATCGCGGGCGGTGGTCGGAACCAGATCGGTCTTGAGCTCCTTAGCCACAGCCTCAGCCAACGCCGGGTGAGCACGCCCGGTGAAGAGCATCATGTTCTTGCTGCTGCCGGTAACCTTGCCAGTCATCAGTAGATATCCCTTTACTTGTCGTTAGTTAGTGGTCTGATCGTCAGCCTTGGCGTCCAGTGCCTTGTCGGCTGCTTCCGCTGCCGGCGTGCCCGGGCGCTTCTTTTGCACCCAACCTTCGATGTTGCGCTGCTTGCCGCCGGAGACCGCGAGCGCTCCCGCAGGAACGTCGTCCTTAATCACTGTACCCGCACCGGAATAAGCGCCATCACCGACGGTGACGGGTGCGATGAACATGGTGTCAGAGCCGGTGCGCACGTGGCTGCCGATGGTGGTGTGGTGCTTGTTGACGCCGTCGTAATTGACGAAGACGGAGGAAGCACCAATGTTGGAGTAGTCACCCACGGTGGCATCGCCGATATAGGTCAGGTGGGGAACCTTGGTACCGCGGCCAATCTGAGCCTTCTTCGCCTCGACGAAGCCGCCCAGCTTGCCTTCTTCACCCACGATGACGCCGGGGCGGATGTAGGTAAACGGGCCGATCTGCGCGTTGCCGCCAATGACGGAGTCAAAGCCGTGCGTGCGCACCACATGTGCGCCTTCACCAACCTGCATATTGGTCAGCGTGGTGTCGGGGCCGATTTCGGCGCCATCGGCGATGGTCGTGGCACCCCACAGCTGGGTGTTGGGGTGAATGGTGACATCCTGGCCAATGGTCACGTTGACGCCGATCCAGGTGGTGTCGGGATCAACGATGGTGGCGCCGCCGCGCATGGCTTCCTCAACCACGCGGCGGTTGAGCAGGCGGCCGGCTTGAGCTAACTGCACGCGGTCGTTGACGCCGGAGAGTTCCTCCGGATCGGCAGCGACGTGCGCACCGACGCGGTGGCCAGCCTCGCGGGCGATCTCCAGCACATCGGTGATATAAAGCTCACCCTGAGCGTTATCGGAGTTGAGCTTCGTCAAAGCGTCACGAAGCACAGCGCCATCGAATGCGAAGACACCGGAGTTGACCTCGCGCACCGTGCGCTGCTCCTCGGAGGCATCCTTCTGCTCCACGATGGCGGTGACAGATCCATCCTCGGCGCGTAGCACGCGGCCGTAACCGGTGGGATCCTCCAGAGTCATGGACAGCACGGTCACGGCGTTAGCTTCGCTGGTGTGGGCCTCATGCAGCTGACGCAGCGTCTCCGGGCGCAGGAGGGGAACGTCACCGTTGGTCACGATGACGGTGCCATCGAACTCGGGCACAGCACTCAGACCGCACTGCACGGCGTGGCCGGTACCGTTCTGCTCCTCCTGGACGGCCTGGGAGACCGCGCAGTCCAGTTCCTTAGCGATGGCATCGACGGCAGGGGAGACCTGATCGCGCTGGTGGCCCACGACGACCACGAGGTGCTCCGGGTTCAGGCCAGCGGCGGCGTGGAGGGCGTGGCCGAGAAGTGACCTCCCGCCAATCTCATGCAACGTCTTCTGGGTTGAGGATTTCATGCGAGTACCTGCGCCTGCTGCAAGGACGATGGCGGCGCAGTTAGTTACTTCAGCCACGAGTGTGTGCTTCTCCTGTGATTGGGGATGTCAGGACTTACTTTTTTCATCATAACGTGTGCCTCCTATTTTCCGCGTGATACCTCCGGAAGTGCGCGGGCATGCCATGCCCCGAGTAATCCGATACAGGCCAAGAACACAATGGCTGCTGAGGGGCCCGCCAGAGCGATCACGGCGGAGATGCCGCCAATCAGGAGGAGGATGACACCCATCATGGTGTTTGCGGCGCCAACATAGCGGGTGCGCTTATCATCGCCCGCCATGTCGACCACATAGGTCTTGCGCGCTACGCGAATGGCAGCGTGCGCCAGGTTGACCAGGAAGAATCCGAGGGGAAGGGCCCACATGCTCACTGTCGCAGGTGCCCACGCCGCACAGGTCACGATGGCCAGCAGGATGATCGCTGCAACACCCGCGCCCCACGACATGACTAAGCGTGAAGACTTATCCGAGAGCACACCGGATACACGGCCGCCCACGAGGCTGGCCAAGCCCGAGGCCAAGACGAAGCCACCGAGCCCACTCAAAGCCTGCGAGCCGATGCTCTGCGAAAGCACCACGATGAAGGAGGTAGACAGGGCAGACACCAGCAGCAGGGCGCGAACGTTGACGAAGCTGCGGAAGCGCGCATCCTGGGTGTATAGC
>DXEO01000067.1 GCA_019114925.1 Candidatus Corynebacterium faecipullorum
AGGCGGCGGATAAGGGCCAATTCGACCTCTTCGCTGGATTCGGAGGCGATGAACAAGGCGACTCTGTCTCCGCCTTCGCCATCGATATTCCGGATGAGAACTGGGACCGCAAACACGAGCTGGCTCTGGAAAGGGAGATGTTGGGCCTGTACGTGTCCGGACACCCGCTCGATGGCTTCGAGGAAGCACTGAATGCGCAGACCGATACCCCGATCACCAAGATCCTCAACGGTGAAGTGGGCAATGGCCAGGAGCTCGTGATTGGCGGCATTATCTCGGGCGTTGACAGGCGCTTTTCCAAGCGCGATGGCTCGCCCTGGGCCATCGTCAGCATCGAAGACCATAACGGCGCCCAGGTGGATATCCTCGTGTTCAATCAGGTGTACTCGCTGGTGGCTCCGCAGATTGCAGAAGACAATATCATCTTGGCCAAAGTCCAGGTGAAGATCCGCGATGAGCGCATGTCCCTGTTCTGCTCCGATATCCGCGTTCCTGATTTGGGGCCGGGTAACGGCGCCGGTCTGCCGCTGCGTCTGACCATGCGCACGGATCAGTGCACGATGGACAACATTGCGCGGCTCAAACAGGTTTTGGTCAACAACAAGGGTGAGTCCGACGTGTATCTCACGCTTGTCGACGGCGAAGAGTCCACCATGATGGTCCTTGGCGAGCATTTGCGCGTGGAGCGCTCCAGCAACCTCATGGGTGATCTCAAGGCGACGATGGGCGCCGGAATTCTCGGCTGAGGCGGCACGCTCCGTTCGCGTGCTGAATAAAAGTACAGAATGAGGCGGGCTGTGCTTCGCCCGTGGGTTACGCTAGACAGCACAGTCTAGTTGAAAGGGAGACCGTTTCCTCATGGTCAATAAGATCCGCACCACCCACGTCGGCTCGCTGCCGCGCACGCAGGAGCTATTGGACGCTAACCTCGAGCGCTCCGCCGGCACCATCTCGGACGAGAAGTTCCACGAGATTTTGGAGCGCTCGGTCGCAGACGTCGTCAAGCGCCAGGTTGATCTCGGCATCGACATCATTAACGAGGGCGAATACGGCCACATCACCTCCGGTGCCGTGGATTACGGCGCTTGGTGGAACTATTCCTTTACCCGCCTGGGTGGTCTGACCATGACGGACAAAGACCGCTGGGAGATCGGTGAGAAGATCCGCTCCGAGCCGGGCAAGATTCGCCTTTCCTCGATGAAGGACCGCCGCGACCGCGCCCTGTTCGCCGAGGCTTATAACGATCCGGATTCGGGTATCTTTACCGGCCGCAAGAAGGTAGCCAACCCGGAGTTCACCGGCCCGGTTACCTACATCGGCCAGGAGCAGGTCGAGGCGGACGTGAAGCTGCTTGCCGACGCCCTCCCTGCAGGTACCGATGGCTTCGTCGCTGCCCTGTCCCCGGGTGCCGCGGCACGTCTGCCTAATAAGTACTACGAGGATGAAACCGACCTTGTTCGTGCCTGCGGTGAGGCGCTCAAGGTGGAGTACAAGGCCATCACCGATGCCGGCTTGACGGTGCAATTCGACGCTCCCGACCTGGCTGAGGCCTGGGACTCGGTGGTTCCGGAGCCGACGGTCGAGGATTTCCAGGCCTTCCTGCGCGAGCGTATTGAAATTCTCAACGAGTCCATCAAGGATATCCCGCGTGAGCAGACCCGCCTGCACATCTGCTGGGGCTCCTGGCATGGCCCGCACGTGACGGATATTCCTTTCGAGGACATCATTGAGGAGATTCTGCAGGCCAAGGTCGGCGGCTTCTCCTTTGAGGGCGCCTCGCCGCGTCACGCGCACGAGTGGCGTGTGTGGAAGGACCACAAGCTGCCGGAGGGCACTGTGATCTACCCGGGCGTGGTTTCGCACTCCACGAATGCTGTGGAGCATCCGCGCTTGGTGGCGGACCGCATCATTCAGTTCGCTGAATTGGTGGGCCCGGAAAACGTGATTGCATCGACGGACTGCGGTCTCGGCGGCCGTTTGCACCGCCAGATCGCGTGGGCCAAGCTGGAGTCTCTCGTGGAGGGTGCCCAGATTGCTACCGAGGAGCTGTTTTAAGTCTTTCCAGCTTGGCTGCGATTGATTCCGCCCAATAAAAAGGCGGCTGTGACGCAATGTCGCAGCCGCCTTTTTCGTGCAGTGAAAAGTGCTAGTTCACGGTGATACCGTGGCTTTTGAGGAAATCTCGTGGGCCGTCAAGGATAGAAGGGTTAGCCTTAGCGACAAGGACCAACGCGTTGACCCCAGCGGCTACCAAACCAAAAATTGTGGTCAGCCAGGCGAAGACTTCCTTGGTTGTGTCACTCGGGCGGGCGGACTGCAAGAACTCTGGCATCTTTTCCCAAGCAGCATCTGCCGCAGCTTCTTTTTGCTTTTGGGGGTCCGTCTCTGGCGTCGTGTCTTCTTTTGCTTGGGAGGATTGAGAGACATCGAGGTGCCCTACGGACAGCGAGCTACCATTGGGGCCTCCAGTTGAGCCGTTAGCTGCCGCAAGCGGAGTTGCCAGGGCCATGGTCGTGGCGCATACGGCGATGAGGGAGGCGGAAAGACGCATGATGAGAAGTTCTCCTTAGAAAGGCGATTTTGAGAGCTGCATAAAGGTCCGGCTCGTTACAAGCCCATCTAAATGTAGCAGCCCTCCCCTTAGTGAAGATAGGTTTTATAGGAACTTCTCCAGCTGCTCGCGCAGCGGTGCCGGGACAAAGCTGAGAACCGTTTCGCGGACACCCGGGGTATTCAGCAGGCCTACCGCGGCAGCCACCGCGGCTATGACTCCGATGATTGAACCGACGGCGATGGACGCGGTGGAGGAGTGGGAGCTCTGGCTGCTCTTGTCTTCGCCGTCATGGTCGTCGGCATCGTCCTCGTTGTCCCCGTCGGCATTGAGCAGGTCCTCAACGTTGTAGACGGTGGTGGTTCCGGAGACCTCGTTGCCCACGATAAGCAGGTGCTCACCGTTGGGGGAGTCTGCCTTGTCGACGAAGGCAAAGCCCTCCGGCCCCAAGTCGCCGGCAGCAGCGAACTCATCAGTGGAGAAGTCGCGGTTGTTGACATAGGTGACGAAGGAAGCGTTGGCGGGGTTGGTGACGTCGTAGACGAAGATGCCGCCAACGCGCTCGGCGCCGATGAAGGCATAAGTACGCTCCCCAACGGTGCCGATGGTCAGGGCCTCTGGCTCTGGACCCTTGTTATCAGAGCGATCATCGAACTCTGCTTCTTCGTTGTCAGCGTTGTGGTGGAAGACACCCGGCTCATTGAGCTCAGCGGTGATCTTTTCGAACTCGGCGCCGGAATCGAAGACGACGCTGCCCTCCGAGTCGTAGATGCTGAAGGAACGAGAGCCGAAGGCATAAAGCTCGTCGAAGCAGCCCTTTTCTTCGTTCCAGCCGGAGGCGTTGCTCAGCTTCAGGTTGCCGGCCTGCTTTTTGTCGGCGAGTTCCTCCACGTTGACTTTCCCCAGCGCGTCCTCACATACCTTGCCATCCTCGACCAGATCCTTGAGCTCCACCTCATCGGTGTAAACACCGGAGCCGCCGTCCTTTTCCTTGATGCCCCACTCGCGGGCATCACCCTCGTTCGCGGTGGCAAAGTAGGTCTGGCCACCAGCGGTGAAGGCACCGATGGAATCTGGCATGGACAGGCCCTTGACCGGGATAGTGCGCAGCTCGGCCGCCTCATCCTTGTTCGAGGGATCCAGCGGGACCTGCGAGTGATCCGCAATGTGGGCGGGCAGGATGTTCTCCACCGTGGCGGATTCAATATCGATGACGCCGATGGCGTTGGCCTCCTGCAGCGTCACGAAGGCCTTGCCATCCTGGGAGGTGATGTACTCCGGCTCAAAGTCGATAGAAGGCTTGGAGTCATGGCCGGAGGGGCCGAAAACTCGCACGCCCTCCGGCAGAGCCTGGCCGTCGAAAGCCGTGAATCCCGCGATGCGGGCATCCGCCTGCGTTGGTGATTCAACAGCCTCGGGGAGCTTGATAACGGAGACGGATCCTTCCGGGTCCGTGACATAGTCGGTGCCCTCGGCGTTGAGTTCATTCGAGGGCTCCCCCTCGTTGGCCACCAGCGCGTAGCCACCATCGGCGGTGAGGTGAACGTTATCCGGCAAGGCGCCCACCGCCACGCGGCCCAATTCGGCGGTAGCCAGATCCGCAGCCGCGGCGTTGAAGAACAGTGCTTCGCCCTCCGCGGTCTTGTCTGTCTGCTGGACAGCGGCCACAGCTAAGCCATCGGGGCGCACAGCTACGGAGTTGATTTCCTTGCCTTCACCAGCAGAGATAGAGTCGAGCAAGGTTGGCTTGGCCAGGTCAGAAGCGTCGAGGACATCGATTTGACCAGCGTGCGCATTGACCGTAAGGATGCGCTTGGAGGCTGGGTGGAAGGCCACGATCTCCGCAGCCGACTCCGCGTATACCCCGGACTCGTAGGTTCCAACCGGGGTGAGCTTGAGGGTGGCGTCTGCCGCCGAGTGTTCGATGACGTTGTTCACAATCGCGGCCGAGGAGGCCGGTACGGCCACGCTGAGGCAGGTTGCGGTCGCCACGTAGAGCGCGAGAGAACGGCGGGAGATAGAGCGAGACATTGAGAAAGACTCCTTGAAGCGAGACGAAAAAGATTCCGCACCACCGTACGTGCCGCCCATGACTCTTTCGGGGAACAGAGCGTTGCGAGCAAGCGAGATCTAGATAAACGTTCAGTGAATCGGTCGAATGCTAGGTAATGTGCGACGAAAGAATAGTGGGGCGCTAAAATAAGCCACCATGACAAGCACCCCGCAAGACTTCGAGCCAATCCACGCCTCTGATGTCCAACTGGCCCAATCGCGAATTAGCTCGGAGATTGCCCCGACTCCGCTGCAATATTGCCCGCGACTGTCCCAGGAAACCGGCTATGAGGTGTACTTAAAGCGCGAGGACCTCCAAGACGTGCGGTCCTACAAAATCCGCGGGGCTATCTACGGTATGTCCAACCTCAATGAAGAGCAGCGGAAGCAAGGCATCGTCACGGCATCGGCGGGCAACCACGCCCAGGGCGTGGCTTATGCCTGCCGCACCATGGGAATCCACGGAAAAATCTACGTGCCGGAACCGACCCCGAAACAAAAACGTGACCGCATCCTGGTCCACGGAGGCGACCATGTGGAACTCGTGGTCACCGGCGCCAATTTCGATGAGGCAGCTGCTGCCGCGCATGCGGATGCAGCGGAGCGCGGCGCCTTCTTCATCGAGCCTTTCGATTCGCGCGATACCGTCACCGGCCAAGGAACTGTGGCCGCGGAAATCGTCTCCCAGCTGTCTTCGATGGGCAAATCCCTCGATACCGTGGTGGTCCCCGTGGGCGGCGGCGGACTCATCTCCGGCATCACTTCCTACCTCGCCGACATGGCTCCACGCACCGCGGTGGTCGGCATTGAGCCGGCCGGGGCGGCGTCGCTAAGCGCTGCGTTTGCCGCCGGTGAGCCGGTGACCCTAGAGACCGTTGATCCCTTCGTCGACGGCGCCGCCGTCAAGCGTATCGGTGAGCTGCCCTTCCAGATTCTGGAAGCCAACCAGGGCCGCCTGCACTTTGACATCGTCTCCGAAGGTGCCGTGTGCACGGAGCAGTTAGCGCTGTACCAGAACGAAGGAATCATTGCCGAGCCCGCCGGCGCGCTGAGCGTGACCGGCCTGCGCGCGCTCAACCTGCAGCCGGGCTCAACGGTGGTCTGCGTGATTTCCGGCGGTAACAATGACGTGCTGCGCTACGCCGAAATCATGG
>DXEO01000068.1 GCA_019114925.1 Candidatus Corynebacterium faecipullorum
GGAAACCTTCAGCTCCGGGATGCCCAGGATCTTGCGGGACTCGTTGCGCAGCTTCTGCTCCTCGTCGGTTTCTTCCGAGCCATCATCGACGAGGTTGCCTGCCAGCGGCAGCGCGTTGTATGCAATCGGGGCGACATAGGGGCCCAGATCCTCCTCGGAGACTTCCAGCGCAGAGCCATCGTGCACGAGCTCAACACTGCGGTCACCGATGGACGCCACCTGCTTAACCAGGGTTTCCACGCCTGCCAGGCCAGAGCCGGAGACGGCTTGGTAGGAGGCGACGCGCATGGTGGTGAGACCGGCGGCGTCGTGAAGCGCCTTCGTCACCGGCATGATCGCCATGGTCGTGCAGTTCGGGTTCGCGATAATGCCCTTCGGGGTGTTGCTCTTCTCCTCCGGGTTGACTTCCGAGACAATCAGCGGCACGTCCGGGTCCTTGCGCCATGCGGAGGAATTATCCACCACGATGGCACCGGCCTCGGCGAAGAGTGGGGCGAACTCCTTGGAGGTAGCACCGCCGGCGGAAAACACAGCGACATCGATCCCAGCAAGGCTTTCGACGGTTTGCTCTGCCAGATCTTCCACGACGATCTTCTCCTCGCGGAAGCTGAGCTCCTGGCCCGCCGAGCGCGCGGAAGCAAAGAAACGAACCGTATCGGCCGGGAAGTTCCGCTCCTCCAAGAGTGTGCGCATCACGCGGCCAACCTGGCCGGTGGCGCCTACAACTGCAACAGTGGTCATGACCTTAACTCCTTAAATTTTAGCGTCCGGTACCAGCATAAACGGTGGCCTCTTCCTCGCCACCCAACTGGAACTTCTCGTGCAAAGCAACGGCCGCCTTATCCAGATCGGCCTCGCGGGTCAGCACCGAAATACGGATCTCGGAGGTGGAAATAAGCTCCATATTGACCCCGGCATCACGCAGTGCCTCCGTGAAGTCGGCGGTGACACCCGGGTGGGACTTCATGCCTGCACCGACGAGGGAGACCTTGCCCACCTGGTCGTCGTATAGCACGTTGGCCCAGTGGCCCTCCTCCTTGAGCTTGGCCAGGATCTCCATTGCCTTCGGGCCATCCGAGCGCGGGCAGGTGAAGGTGATGTCGGTGGTACCAGATTCCAGAGAGGAAACGTTTTGCAGAACCATGTCAATGTTGATCTCAGCATCCGCGATGGCGCGGAAGACCTTGGCTGCCTCGCCGGGGCGGTCCGGAATACCCAGAACGGTGACCTTGGCCTCGGAACGGTCGGTGGCGATACCGGTAAGTACTGCTTCTTCCACGGGGATATCCTCCATTGAACCGGCAATCAGGGTGCCGGGGTCGGTTGAATAAGACGAGCGAACTCGAAGGGGAACGTTGAACGCGCGAGCGTACTCGACGCTGCGCAGGACCAGAATCTTGGAGCCGACAGCCGCCAGCTCCAGCGTCTCCTCGAAGGAAAGCTGGTCGAGTTTCTTGGCGTTATGGACAATGCGGGGGTCAGCGGTGTAGACGCCGTCGACATCGGAGTAAATCTCACACACATCGGCCTTGAGCGCTGCCGCCAGCGCCACCGCGGTGGTATCTGAACCGCCGCGGCCGAGGGTGGTGACGTCACGCGATTCCTTGTTGACACCCTGGAAACCCGCGACGATGCAGATCTTGCCTTCGTCCAGCGCTTCGGTAAGGCGGCCCGGGGTGACGTCGACAATGCGGGCGTTTCCGTGACGCTCAGTGGTGAGCACGCCGGCCTGGGAGCCGGTGAAGGATTGGGCCTGCGCACCCAGGGACTCCACCGCCATGGCAACGAGCGCATTGGAGATGCGCTCGCCAGCGGTCAGCAGCATGTCCATCTCGCGCTGCGGCGGGACGGGATTGACCTGGGCAGCGAGATCTAGGAGCTCATCGGTGGTATCCCCCATGGCGGAGCACACGACAACCACGTCGTTGCCCTGTTTCTTCGTCGCCACAATACGCTCCGCCACCGCGCGAATGCGCTCTGCGCTTTCGAGGGAGGATCCCCCGTATTTCTGTACGACTAGGGCCACTGATGGTCCCACCTTTCCTGCTTGTGAGGGCCAATACCTGTTCACTACCCAATACCTATAGACCGGCAGTCAACTCTTTCAGCCTACCGCCCTTTGGCTACCATCGAAACACGTACTGGGGATTAATTCCAGGTAGGGTAGAAACAGTGTTTTCAAACCTGGTCGCCATTGCGTTCGCACTGGCTTCGGCACTAGTCGTGGCCTGGGGAACTGTCATACGCCACCGCATCGTGCTAGACGCCAGCTCCCGCAGCGTCATGCGCACTGCAATTCGCACGCCCCTGTGGTGGATTGGCACCGGTGCCGCCGTTGTCGCCTATGCCCTGCAGCTCATCGCTCTCCACTTCGGCACACTGCTCATCGTGCAGCCCATCCTCGTCCTGTCCCTCATGTTCACGCTACCGCTTGCTGCGTGGTATTCCCGCCGGCCGATGCCGCCGCGGGAGGTCTTCTGGTGCCTGACGCTGACCATCGTGGTGAGCATCATGGTGGTCTACGGGCGCCCCACCGCAGGCTTGACGACTCCCACCTGGTCCCAATGGTGGCCCGCCTTCGCCCTCGGCGCGCTCACGCTCACCGCACTCTTCGTGGCCGCCTATAACCGGCCCGAGGAATCCGCACTGGCACTCGGCAGCGCGTGCGGTATTTTATACGGCTACGTGGCACTCGTGGCCAAGGCGGTGGTGGATGTCCTCTCACACCAAGGTATTACGGCTTTGCTGGCTAGCTGGGAGTTCTATGCTCTCATCGGGCTGGCCGCTGCCGGCACGGTCATCCAGCAGTATTCCTTCCACGCCGGCGCTTTGGCGCACTCCCTTCCCGCCATGACCATCATGGAGCCCATCGTGGCTTTCGGCTTGGGTTACTGGGTCCTGGGTGAAAAATTTCAGGTCGAGAGCGTCGCAGGGTGGTGTGTGATGGGCGCTTCACTCATCATCATGATCGCGGCGACGATCGTCTTGTCACGCATTCCGGTCAACCCGGGAAGCACTCGACGCGCGGAGCAAAGCCCGCGCTAGATAGCCCACTCAAAGACCACCAGCATATACGCGGAGAACCACGCTGACCACAGAACCCACGCGCTACACGCAGCCCACAGCACACGCGGCCGCAGGGCACTAGCCGCACGCACGACCCAAGGCAGGACCAAGATAATGGCGGGCAGGAGAAGGCGCGGGCGCGAGTGCATGATGCCGTCGGAAAGCAGCACATTCGCACTGAGAGCGGCGCTAAACCACCAGGCCACCGGGGCAACCCTCCCCCATGCTGCCACCAGCAGCACAGGAGTACCCACGATCACCAGGGTGGTGAGCAGGTAGCCCACATCGTTGTTCTCAGTCAGGGTTTCCCACACGAACTGCACGGTTGCCGTACCGCCATCAAAGGTGGAATTCCAATGCTCAGTTTGAATCCCGAAGTAGCCGCCAGCATCTGCCAAATAGCGCTGCGTCCACAGCAAATATGCCGGCAGCGGCAGCGCTGCGACGACGAGGCCAAGCCACGCCTGCCAGGAGCGCCGCCCATAAATGAGTACCCACAGGCCAAAGACGGCGAGAAAATCCACGGAGGTCAACCGAACGAAGGATAAGGCAAAACCGAATGCCGCCGCACGCCACCAGGCGCGATCATCTAAGGCTATAAGCCCCCACACCACCAGCGCCCCGAAGAGAGCCTCGGTATAGGGCATCGAAAACACGATAGACATCGGCGCGCTGCTCACCACGAGGGCTCCCGCGCATTGCCCACGGCGCTCCGCCCCCAAACGTCGCGCCAAAACCATGACGCCGGCGGCCATGACTGCGGTAAGCAAAGTGTTCGCAATGAGCGCGGCTAATTCCAGACTGATTCCAGTCCAGCCCAGCACCCGCAACAACATGGGAAAGCCCGGGAAGAAAGCCATAGTGATTTCATGGACTGGCCCATCCGTGTTGATGTCTGCGTCGAAATAGCCCGCACGCGCGATTTCCAGGTAGTACTTGGAATCCCAGGCTGTGAGCCGACCCCACAATTCCTGTTCATTAACCCCGGCAATGACGCTGAGAACGGCGATGCGCACTGCGGCGCCGACAACCGCGACCAACACGGCCAGCGGCAGGAGCGAGAGCACCCCCTGCATACCTGCAGGGGTGGTAGGAGCTGAGGAGGCACCTTCTACCGCGGCGTTCGCCCCAGGCCCCGGATTCGTCTTCAGGGAATTCTCTTCGTGCACGCCGAACATCCTAGCCGCACCCCGCCACGTCCCAATATGTGAAATTAGTTGCCGCAGAATGAGAAACGTTGTATTGTGGCTCACATGACTTTGCGGCACACTCTTCTCCTTAGTAGCCGCGGCGGGATTTAGGTTTGTAGCTTTACGGCCAGCGCCCCGTCGCGGAGCGTGGTGATGCCAACACACACCGCAGCTGGCCGTTCCCCACGATTCGCCCTGCAGTTGCTCATCACAACGACGCAGCGAAACACACGCCTCGCATAAGGAAGAGAACAAACACCATGTCCCCGAACGATTCTTTCATCTCCGCTCCCCGCGAAATCACCACCCCAGCTGGCCCACGTAACGACAACCAACCTGCATGGAATAAGCAGCGCGGTTCCTCGATGCCGGTTCACCGCTACCAGAGCTTCGCCGAAGAGGTCGAGCCAGTTAGCCTGCCTGACCGCACGTGGCCGGATAAGAAAATCACCGTGGCCCCACAGTGGTGCGCGGTGGACCTGCGCGACGGCAACCAGGCCCTCATTGATCCGATGAGCCCCGAGCGCAAGCACCGCATGTTCGACCTGCTGGTCAAGATGGGCTACAAGGAAATCGAGGTAGGCTTCCCTTCCGCCTCTCAGACAGACTTCGACTTCGTTCGCGAAATTATCGAGGGCAACAAGATTCCGGAAGACGTCACCATTCAGGTCCTAGTACAGGCCCGCGAGCACCTGATCCGCCGCACCTTCGAGGCGTGCCAGGGCGCAAAGAACGTCATTGTGCACTTTTACAACTCAACCTCGAAGCTGCAGCGCCGCGTGGTCTTCCGCAAGGACCGCCCGGCCATTAAGAAGCTGGCCACGGACGCTGCGGAGCTCATCAAGAGCATTGCCAAGGATTACCCAGACACCAACTGGCGTTGGGAGTACTCACCGGAGTCCTTCACAGGAACCGAGCTGGACTTTGCTGTTGAGGTCTGCGATGCCGTTGTCGACATCATGGAGGCAACTCCAGAAAACCCCATGATCATCAACCTGCCCTCTACCGTCGAGATGATCAGCCCTAACGTCTACGCCGACCAAATCGAGTGGATGCACCGCAACTTTGCTCGGCGTGATTCCATCATCATGTCCCTGCACCCACACAATGACCGCGGCGAAGGTATCGCCGCCGCTGAGCTGGGCTACATGGCCGGTGCGGACCGCATCGAGGGCTGCCTGTTCGGCAACGGTGAGCGCACCGGCAACGTGGACATCATCACCCTGGGACTGAACATGCTGACCCAGGGAGTGGACCCGCAGATCGACTTCTCCGATCTGCCGAAGATCCGCGAGACCGTGGAATACTGCAACCAGCTGCGCGTGCCGGAGCGCCACCCCTACGGCGGCGAACTGGTGTTTACGGCCTTCTCCGGCTCGCACCAGGACGCCATCAACAAGGGCCTGGACGCCCTGGCGCAGGAGGTACGCCCAGGCGCGAACAACACCGAGGTTTCTTGGGAAGAGCTGCAGGAAACCACCTGGGAAGTCCCCTACCTGCCCATCGACCCGAAGGATGTCGGCCGCGATTACCAGGCGGTCATTCGCGTCAACTCGCAGTCCGGCAAGGGCGGCGTTGCTTACATCATGAAGACCGATCACGGCATCAACATGCCGCGCGCCATGCAGGCGGAGTTCTCCTCCGTGGTCCAAGCGGTGACTGACGCCGAGGGCGGCGAGATCAACTCCAAGAACATGTGGGACATCTTTGCCAACGAATTCCTGGAGCGCACCTCCCCGCTGGAGCTGGTCTCCTTCCAGGTAGACAACTCCACCACGGAAGATGAGGATGCCAAGGTGACCGCAACCATCGTCTTCAACGGTGAGAAGCGCATCGTCTCTGGCATAGGCAACGGCCCTATCGCCGCATACGCTAATGCCCTGGAGGATGTCGGAATTGACTTTGAGGTCATCGACTACTCCCAGCAGTCTCGCACCGCCGGTGACGATGCGGAGGCGGCCTGCTACATCGCCGCCGAAGTCAACGGCGCCCAGGTATGGGGTGCCGGCATCGCCGGCTCCACGACGCGCGCGTCCATCAACGCGATTACCTCTGCCGTCAACCGCGCTGACTAACGCTGAGTACATCCGTCGGCTAGCAAGCAGAAGAAACAGAAGGAGGAGCTCGGTCTCATCACCCGAGCTCCTCCTTTGTGCATACTTCCCAGCACAATCTCTTTGCCAATGTCGCCCCTTGTAACATCGCGCTGGATATGCGCTGTTGTAGCCCACCACAGCGAGTTATATAATCAACGAAGATAATTTTTCACAGGAACAGTGTGAACTTCTTGTGCGGCTAGACGGACTTAAGTCCGCACTACGACATTCCCTGCTGCGCACGGTTTCGTGCCGAGCGTATTAGTCGCGGTGCGAGTAACGAAGGCTAACAGTATGACGGTCACTAACTACGTGGTCCCCCACCGTGGTTTTGGTGAGCCTCGCCGCCTTACGGTTGACACCGTCAACCCAGAGATGTTTCTGCAACTGCTCTCTTTAGCAGAAGATAGCCATCTCCCCGTTACCTTGTGTGGACACTCCAGCTCCGGTTTCCGTGTCCGCATGGAGAGGACATCATCGGCGTCATTCCCGCCTCCCAATCTGCCGGTTATGCAGAGCTGGACTCGATCATCGGTGCGGGATTAACTCCTCAGGCCACCGCAGAGATCGCGCTCCGCGAAGATGCGGCGGAGGAATCCATCCCGGTATTCGAGGTCCTCCTCCCCGAACCAGACCTGTGCGTTCCCCTCATATTCCCCCGGCCCAGCGCTGGGGCATGCTCAACGGTGACCGGGCACTGCGTATCACTGATTTTTCGGCGACCACGCAATCTTTGCCGGAGCACCCCGCTCATCTCCTCGTGCGATTGTCCAACCGCCGGCACTTTTCCGCCGCGCCATCGAGGTTCACTTGGATGATGAACTTGTCGCCACCATTCCGCGCGATCAAGCCTCGCGGTTGAGCGATACCATCACGGGATTCAAGCATGAGGGCCTCATCGCAATTGCCCGCGCCTACTTCATTCCGGGCTCCGACGCCCCAACGCTCAATCTCTACATCGAAGACGGGACACCAGACACTAATTTTGCGGTGCAGACCACCAGTTCCGCTGCCACGAAGGGTGCACCAGCTCTCTCCGTGAATTCCGTTGGGGCTGCCGCGACGACTGGAACGCAGATCGCTGCTGCTAGCGCCGGACTCAAGTTGGCCGGCGCAGCAGGCGTCGCTGTGCTCATCGGCGGCAGAGCCCACTTTGTCTCCTCGGTGCAAGCACTGCATCCTGAGCACGACCACATCACTGACTCGGCTTTAGAGGAATACGCCGCGTCGCTGCCGGCTCCGAACCCGGCCAATGATGCAGAAGCTGGCGGCGAACCTTCCACCTCGACAGAAGAGGAAACCGAAGGCACCGCCGCAAGTGTTCACCGGCCTGAGCGCCACAATCTTGCGTCTGCACCCCGCGCCCTCGAGCGCACTGCTTCCTCCGCTGCAGCAGAGCCAACTGTGCTGACCGAGCAGCTTGAGCCAACTGCGCTAGCAGAGCCCACTCAACATTCAGAGCTGGCTGCGCCTGAGGAAGTAACTCCTTCTACGCGGACGAGCACACCCAGCTCCATGCCGACACAGAAAGCGACGTCAGCTTCGGCGGATCCGAACATCATTCCGACGACTACCCTACGTGCATCTTCGCCAACTTCGTCGACCACAGCTGCTCCGGTAACTTCCGAGACCAGCGAAACACCCAAGCCAAAGCCGGGCACAGATCGCACTCCTGAACCGAGCCGCACACCGGACCCGACCCCAGAACCAACGCCTGAGCCCCCGCGGAACCGCGACGGCTGGGTCATCATCATTGAATTCGGTTAGGCGCCTCAGCGCGCAGCGCCCCCTACTTCCATTCAGGTGGTTAGAGCCGCCTCACGTGTGCCCTTTCCAGCTTCCTCGCAGTTGGGTACTAAACTGTGAACAATGACTACGACACCCGGCCCCACCAAGCCTGCAGCGCAGCCTGGCGCAGCAGGGACGCCGGCCGCGGCGTCACCGAACACCAACGCCCCGAAGCCAGGACCACGCCCACACCAGGCTTCCCAAAAGCAGACCGGGAATGAGCAACAGACGGCCCAGCCAAACAAGGACGACAACAAGGACAAGGCCTCCGCCCGCGAGGAAGCCCTCGCAGCTTTCCCCTTCGTAGCGCTGACCATCCAAACCACCGGCATCCACCCCTCCACCGGCAGGCTGCTCACCGTGGATGCCCTAACCTTCAACGCCGAAGGAGAAATCGGCCAAGAGTTCCACGCCGTCATCAATCCGGGCGAGGACCCAGGCCCTAAACACCTGCACGGTCTGAGCGCTGAGGAAGTCCAGGCGGGACAGTCCTTTTCCATGCTCCTCAAACCACTGGACCGGCTCATCGATGGCCGCACTCTTATCGTCCACGACGCCCCCTACACCTGGGGTTTCATCGTCTCAGAGGCGCGCCGCGCAATGACCGCCGCCGCCCGCCAGAACCGCGCGCGCAATCGCAACCGCGGCAAAGGCTGGCGCCGCCGCTTCAAGGTGGGACACGTTCCCACCCCAGTGACAATCGTGGATACTCTCGCCACCGCACGCCGCCAAAGCGTATGGGGCACTGATATTCGTCTGGCAGCAGTCGCTCGCGATACGGGCCTTCCCGCGCCTGACCCCACGGCCAGCGTCGAACGTGCGCAGAGGCCAGAGAAGGAGACCTCCCGCGAAGCAACCCGCCTGCTTGTGGATCTTTATCGCGCGCAAGCTTCAGGCCCACGCAGCAGCGCAGCACCGGATGATCTGCGAGCTGATCGTTTTGGGCTGCAGCGTTCACACGTCCGCGTCGACGCTGCTGAAGCTCCCCGCCAGCACCACAACCCCGGCGCTTATGTACCCGGCAAGGAGCTCATCCGCGGCATGGAAATCGTCGTGGCCCCGGAAATCACCGAAGACCCCGACACCATCATCGCCGCCCTAGCCCGGGAGGAGCTCAACTACTCTGAGAAGCTCACGCGCGAAACGTCCCTGGTGGTCTGCAACATCACCACCAACCTCGTGGGCAAGCCCATGCACGCTCACCGCAAGGACATCCCCCTGATGTCCGATGTTGCCTTCCTCGCTGCTCTCGAGCGCATCGAGGAGCCCACGGAGCCAGAAAAAGAAACCAGTTCCAAGTCGACAGCCAACTCGGGTGGACGCCACAGCAGCGGACAATCCAACCGCAACCTTTCCACGAACAAGAACCGTCGCCGCTCGCGCCGCAAGTCCTCCAGCACTCAGAACTCCCCCAAGCAGGGACACGCGCAGAAGAAGCACCAGGGCTCCTCGTCCGACGGATCTGCGAGTGACAAGCCCGCCCAGTCGGACTCCGACTCGAACAACCGGAACAGGGGCGGCAATAAAGGCCGCCGCCGTCGCCGGCGCGGTGGGCGTGGCCGCCGCGGTAGTGGCAAGCACCAGAAGCAGCAAAACTCGGGACACAACCGCTCGCACAACACCGATAGCTAAGCTCCCCCGACTACTCTGGGGAACATGAATTTTAACTTCCGAAGCGCGTTTTCTTCCGCGCGCACTGCGGTCGCTACCACCGCTGCGGCGCTGGCCACCACCGCCTCGCGCGCCACGGGCCGCGGCGCGGGCGGCATGATTGGCGGGCTCATCGCCAATGCCATCGACCCCACCATCATGCAGAACTTGGCCAAGCAGCGCCCGGCCATCCTGGTTACCGGAACCAACGGCAAGTCCACGACCACGCGCATGCTGGCCGCCGCGGTGCGCACCGAACACACCGTGGCCACCAACGATGGCGGCGACAACATGGATGCGGGAATCATCTCCGCGCTCTTGGCCGGCAAAGATGCCAGCCATCTAGTCCTTGAGGTGGACGAGCTCCACGTTCCCCACGTCGCGGATAATCTCAACCCCACCGCGCTGGTGTTGCTGAACCTTTCCCGCGACCAGCTGGACCGCGTGGGTGAGATCAACAAGATTGAGCGCGCCCTGCGCGGCGCCGTCGAGGCCCATCCGGACATGCTGGTCATCGCCAACTGCGATGACGTCCTCATGACCTCCGTGGCCTATGACGCGAAGAATGTCATTTGGGTCTCCGCAGGCGCTGGCTGGATGGGTGAATCCGTCACCTGCCCGCGCACCGGGGGCCACATCGTGCGTGACGGTGAGGACTGGCACGCCGTCAAGCTGCTTGCCGACGGCCGTGAGTTCCGCCGCCCCACCCCCACCTGGGCAGTGACGGAAGAAGGGCTGGTGAGCCCGGAGGGCACCGACAAGCTCAAGCTCGCTTTGCCGGGACGGGCGAACCGCGGCAATGCCGCCCAGGCCGTCGCCGCCGCAGTCGAAGCTTTCGGCGTGGACCGCCACAAGGCCATCGCCGCTGCGGAAGGCGTCGACGATGTAGCCGGACGCTACTCCACCATCACGCTGGGCAAGCGTGAAGTCCGCCTGCTCTTGGCCAAGAACCCAGCCGGCTGGCAGGAGGCGCTGTCCATGGTGGACCGTGAGGCAGATGGCCTTGTCATCGCCACCAATGGCCACGTCGCTGACGGTATTGATATGTCCTGGCTGTGGGATGTGCGCTTCGAAGACTTTGAAGGTATTCCCGTCAAGGCTGCTGGTGAGCGCGGCACCGACCTCGCAGTGCGTTTGGTCTATGCGGATATCTCGCACGAGCTCATCGCAGACCCACTCGCCGCTATTCGATCCTGCCCGGAGGGCCGCATCGAGGTCTTGGCCAACTACACCGCCTTCCGTGATCTGAAGAAGGCACTTACCGCCGCAGCAGCAAAGGAGCACTCGAATGACTAGCCTGCAGATTGGCCTCATCCTTCCCGACATCCTTGGCACCTACGGCGATGACGGCAACGCCCTGGTCCTGCGCCAACGCGCCCGCATGCGCGGCCACGAGGCAGAGATCGTGCCCATCAAGCTGGGTGAGCCAGTGCCGGATTCCCTCGACGTCTACACCCTTGGCGGCGGCGAGGACACCGCGCAGATTCTCGCCGCTGAGCACCTCATCGCCGACGGCGGCCTGACCCGTGCTGCGGCCGCGAAGCGCCCGATTCTGGCGATTTGCGCAGGCCTGCAGGTGCTCGGCGAATCCTTCCGTGCCTCCGGCCGCGTAGTGGATGGCGTGGGGCTTATCGACGCCACCACGGCCTCCATGACCGAGCGCGCCATCGGCGAAGTAGCCACCGAGCCGACCAAGGCCGGCATCACCGCTGAGCTCACCGAGCCGCTCACCGGTTTTGAAAACCATATGGGTGCCACCATCCTGGGCCCTGCCGCCCAGCCACTGGGCACGCTGACCCGCGGAACCGGCAATGCGGATACCGCCGCCATTCTGGACCTCTCCGACAAAGCCGTCCAACGCGATGCCGAGGGCGCAGTACAGGGCAGCGTCATCGCCACCTACATGCACGGCCCCGTCTTGGCGCGCAACCCGCAACTAGCGGACCTGCTCCTGGCCAAGGCCATGGGAGTCGCACTCAGCGAACTCGAACCCTTGGACATCCCGGCTATTGATCAGCTGCGCACCGAGCGCTTTAACGCCTCGGAGCCGCCGCGCTTGCAGCGCTAGGGGTGCTAGGAAGCACCGCGCTAGACCGTCAGGCGCCCGCTCAACGCACGCGAGAGCGTGAGCTCATCGACAAACTCAAGGTCGCCGCCCAGCGGCATGCCGGAGGCCAACCGGGTGATCTTCAGTCCCGGGAAGTCTCGTAGCAGGCGCACAAGATAGGCCGCGGTGGCTTCGCCCTCGGTGTTGGGATCGGTGGCGAGGATGACCTCGGTGATGTCCGGGGAGTCGTCGTAAAGCGGCTCCTCCGGGGTGGAATCAGCAAGCTCTCGGTCCGGTAGCACGCCGCCGAGGCGCTGCAGCAGCTGCGAGATGTTGAGATCCTTCGGGCCCACGTTCGCCAACGGATCGAGTGCGCCGCCCAGCACATGGTAACGGCCGTCATATTCGCCGGTGCGCTCGATGACCTGGATGTCCTTGGGTTCTTCCACCACGCAGATGGTAGAAGCATCGCGCTGCGAATTGATACAAATGCGACAGACTTCCTCGCGGGAAATATTGCAGCAGATGCGGCAGAAAGTCACGCCATCACGCACTGCCCCCAGTGCCTTTTGGAGGCGGTCAATCTCCTCTGGATCCTGATGCAGCACGTGGAAGGCGATGCGTTGCGCTGACTTCGGGCCAATACCCGGCAGGCGCGAGAACTCATCGATGAGATCCTGCAGTGGTCCTTCAAACACGCAATGCTCCCCTCACTCAACAATCTCCTAGACCTTGACGGCCGGAGACACAACTAAAGGCCGCGCCGCCCTCGACGAAGAGAGCAACAACGGCCTTTAAGTCTAACGCGCGGCTTACTGGTTACCGCCGAAGACATCCTGGATGGACGGGCCATCGTAGTTCTGCTGGGACTGACCCATGCCCTGGGACAGCGGGCCAATCTTTTCCTGGGCCAGGCGGCCAGCAGCAGCGTGAGCCTCCTTGAAGGCTCCGACGATGAGGTCCTGGAGGGTATCGATATCCTCTGGGTCGACGACGGACTTATCAATGGAAACGCTCTGCAGCTCAGCGCCACCGGTCATGGTGACCTTCACCAGGCCATTGCCAGCGCTACCCTCAACGGTGGCGGCCAGGATTTCCTTCTGAGCCTTCTCCAGCTCAGCCTGGACGCGGGCGGCCTGCGCCAGGATCTCGTTCATGTCATTTGCCTGCTGCATCGGGTCGTTCTCAGTCATGCTAAAAATCCTTTCACACGGTTATTTTTACTACGCGCCAAGTGTACAGATGCCATGCTAGAGCCGCCGCGCTCCCAACTCCTGTGCGAGGAGCTCCATGGCGACTTCCGTGGCATTGCGGTGGTCCATCTCTCCGGCGTTCTGCGCGGCCTCCATCATCTCGCGTTCCTCATCCGCGCGGGTGTACTCCGGCTGCGGTGCGGGAGCTTGCTGAGGCGCAGGCTGTTGCGGCGCAGCAGGCGCTTGGCCTGCGCTTTCCGACGCCCCACCCATCCCCGCCGGCGGACCGTACTCCTCCGGCGGTGCTTCGAACTCACCCTCGTCCGGGCCCGGCTCCGGCGGCAGCGGAACGCCGTTGCCGAACTTGGGAACCTTGGAAAATTCTTCATCCCTCTGGGCCGCTACTTGGCTCGCTTGCGCGATGCGTGATCGCCATTGGCTGCCACGGGCCTCTCTCTTTGGGGGCACTGCTGCCCCGCGCGGAGCAGTCTCCGGTCGCGCACCGGCCTCCTCGCGCACACTGTGCTGGGACTGGGGCTGATCCGTCGTCGTTTCAGACGACGGCTCTTGCTGCCCGATCCGACGTGGCGCGCCCCACGGGTCATCGCTAACGTTGCCGCGTTTCTTCGCTTCGGGCTCGCTGAAATTGTCGCCTCTTTCAGCTTCTGTTGCCTCCGCGGAAGCTGGAAGAGCTTCGGAAGAGAGCGAATCAGTAGCGTTGTCCGGAGTCTCCGGACTCTCTGCCTCCTCGTCGGGCTCAGTGGCCTCACGTGGTGGTTGGTTGGGATTCCACTGGGTACGCTGAACTGGCTCAGCCACCGTGAAACCGTGAGCCTTCGGGTCGGTGCCGATGACACACGTGACCTTCAGGTTGCGGTTGAGCTCCTCCTGAAGGACGGTCACGATGACCTCGTTGGTGCCTGGCGAATTGATGCGTTCCGCCAGCGCGCCGGTGGTGTGCCCAAGAACCAAGGTCTCATCACGCACGCCGAGAACACGGGCCTCGGCGAGCATGATTTCAGCGACCTTGTTGCGACGGCCAATGGTGGCGCGCAGGTCCGACCACCGCCCGCGAATCTCCGCGGCTGGGTCCTGGGGCTGCTCGGGCTCAGGATGCTGGTCTTGCGGCTGTCCTTGAGCCTGTTCTTGCCGTTCTTGTTGTTCCGGCTGCGGCTCAGGCTGCGCTTCCGGCTGTGCAGGACGCTCCGGTGCCTGGGGCTGCGAGGCCTCGGGGGCTGGGGGCTGCTGCACCTGCTGGGCTGCTTCTTGAGCCCTTTCGGACTGCTGCGGTTGCTGCTGTGGTTGCTGCTGCTGGGTCTCTTGCTTTGCTGCCTGACGGCTGCGGCGCTGCGCGATGATAGCCGCAGCGGCAGCCGCGGGATCCTGGGCGCTGGCGACCGCAGATTGCTGGCGCTGCGCAGGCGCGGTGGGCTGCCCTGCGGGTGCCGAAGGCTGCGCTCCCGCACCTTGCGGGGCAGCGGTGGGCAGCTGACCGGCCGCTGCCGCTGCAGGAGCCGAGCCAACGATGAGGTGCGCACACAGAATTTCTAGAAGTAGCCGGGGGGACGTCGCACCCCGCAGGGAGGACACGCGCTCGTTGACGGTTTCCGCCAGGTAGGCCAGCTGCGGCCCAGAGAAACGCTGCGCCTGGGCAGTCAGCACTTCCCCGCGGTCAGTCGGCGCCGAGACCAAACCTTCCTCCAGCGCAGAGGGGACGGCCTGCAGGATCATCAAATCCCGCAAACGATCCAATAGGTCAATGGCAAACCGGCGTGGATCGTGGCCGGCCTCAATGACATCGTCGACAAGCCGGAAGAGCCCAGCCTTATCCTGGTTCGCCAGGGATTCAACCGTGTTATCCAGCAGGCCCACGTCCGTGACACCCAGAAGCGGACGGGCCACATCGTAGGTCAGCCCATCGGGGCCCGCGCCCGCCAACAGCTGATCCAGAATGGACAAGGTATCGCGCGGCGAACCACCGCCGGCCTGGATGACCATGGGGTATACGGTGTCATCCACGTGGACGTTCTCCGAGGCCACGGTGCGCTCCAACAGCCCCTTCATCGCCGGCGGGGTTAGCAGGCGGAAGGGATAGTGGTGGGTACGCGAACGGATGGTGCCGATGATCTTCTCCGGCTCCGTCGTGGCGAAGATGAAGATCACGTGCTCCGGCGGCTCCTCCACCACCTTGAGCAAAGCATTCGCGCCCGAGGCGGAAATCATGTGGGCCTCATCGATGATGAAGATGCGGTAGCGCGACTCCGCCGGCGCGTAGTAGGCGCGGTCACGCAGCTCACGCATGTCCTCGACACCATTGTGAGAGGCGGCGTCAAGCTCCGTGACGTCGAGGTTGCCCGGCCCGCCAGGGGCCAGCGAGACGCAAGAGTCACACTGCCCGCACGGCGTTGACGTTGGCCCCTGCTCACAGTTCAGTGAGCGAGCCATGATGCGCGCGGACGACGTCTTTCCGCAGCCACGCGGGCCGGAAAAGAGGTACGCATGGTTAATGCGCCCCGCATCAAGGGCAGCGGATAAAGGCGTGGTGACCTGCTCTTGGCCTACCACTTCCGCGAAGGTTGCTGGACGATATTTCCGGTAAAGAGCCACGGTTAGTCAGTGTAGCGTTTCATCCCGACACGTCACTCCGAGCGCTGCCAATCCAGCAGATCGATACCTTGCTCCGCCACCGCCTGCTGTAGCGCCGGCACGCCTTCCTCAACAGCGTAGGCGTACTCGGCGTCGCTCAGCATGAGCAACTGACACACCAGCGTCAGGCGGCCCTCTTCCGCCACCTGCGGGGTCTGGCCGCCCCACAGGTACGGGGCAATGAGCATGCCGTGGCGCACGTTCAAGTGAGCGAAGCGCTCATCGTCTTCGGCAAAGAGCTTGGGCAAGAGCAGGCCCGGTTGCGCGGGCAATAAGCCTGCGGCTTCCGTAAGTAACGCTGCCGCAGCGCACACCGCGGCAGCCACCTCCGCCTGCCCGGTGCGGGCGACGGTGAGGAGCTCACAGCGCACGTCGATGCCTTGCTCGGCGTGCGCTAGCCCGGTGTCGACGGCGGCAAACTCACACGTGACGGCGAGGGACTGATCCCCCTCCAGCGAGGCTAAACCCAAGCGCTGCCCCTCGACATTCTTAAACGCTAGGTCAGCGGGAATGATCTGGTCGAGCCAGTAGGCCGTCTCGTCAGAGTTGATTGCCTTATGCCCCCAGCTTCTCCAGTGCGGCGAGCAGCACACAGGTGGCCACGCCGTCCATAGCTGCCTCGACTTCTTCCTGCGGCGGCAGGGACGGAGCCAAGCGAATGTTGTGGTCGTTCTCGTCCTTGCCGTAGGGGAAGGCCGAGCCGGCCTTGGTCAGGAGAATGCCGGCATCACGGGCCAGCTCCCACACGCGGGTCGCGGTGCCCTCCATCACGTTGAGGGAGATGAAGTAGCCGCCCTCCGGGTGGGTCCAATCAGCGATTTCGTGATGGGTGAGGTTCTTATCCAGGATGCGCAGAACCGCTTCGAACTTCGGCGCCAGCAGCGCAGCGTGGCGGCGCATGATTGCACGCACGCCCTCGGCGGAACCAAAGAATTCATAGTGCGCAAGCTGGTTGATCTTGTTCGGGCCGATGCCGCGGATACCGGCGTGTTCCAGGTACCACTTGAGGTTGTCCGCGGAGGAACCGAAGAAGCTCACACCGGAACCGGCGAAGGTGATCTTCGATGACGAGGACATAGCCCAGAAGCGGTCCGGGTTTCCTTCCTGTTCCGCGATTTCCAGAATCGGCAGAACCTCCGGGAAGTCCTCGGTCAGCGTGTGCACGGCATAAGCGTTGTCCCACACGATGCGGAAGTCCGGCGCACCAGTCTCCATCGCGGCAAGGCGGCGGGTCTTTTCTTCCGAAATGACGGCACCCGTTGGGTTGGAGAACATCGGCACTACCCACATGCCCTTCACCTGCGGGTCCTTGGCCAGCTCCTCGACTGCTTCAATGTCCGGGCCGTCTTCTTCCATCGGCACCGAAATCAGCTCGAAGCCGAAGGACTCCGTGATGGCGAAGTGGCGGTCATATCCCGGGGTGGGGCAGATCCACTTGATGGTCTCTTCCTTGGACCACGGCTTCTCAGAGCTGTTGGTGCCAAAGGTGTAGGCCCACAGGATGAGGTCATACATGATGTTCAGGGAGGAAGAGTCCGCCGCGATGAGGAGCTCTGGGTCCATGTTGGTGAGCTTGCCCCACAGTTCACGCAGCTCCTTGATGCCCTTCTGGTTGCCGTAGTTGCGCAGGTCATTGCCTGCGGCATCGGTGTAGTGGCCGCGGCCCGGCAGAACGAGCAGATCGTTGGACAGATCAAGCTGGGCCTTGGACGGCTTTCCTCGGGTCAAGTCAAGATCCAAACCCTCAGCCTTGAGGGCCTCATAGTCCTTGCGCACCTGCGCGGCGAGCTCAGCAAGCTCGGACTTTTCAAGATTAAGAAGAGACATCCGTCTTCCTTCCGGGACGTAGTGCGGACATATGGCAACCATACTAACGCCCCGTCACATCCCCCGTATGAAAGCACACAAATAAAAAGGGGACCCCGCGCACCCGCCAGAGCCTCCTGACCCTTGCTGCATTCCTGCCCTGGGGGAGTTCAGAGGATGGACGCCACGCGGAATCCTGTGGTCTAGCCTAGCGCGCCTTGCGTGCCGACGCCAAACCGCTCCCCCACCTTCAGGCGCACCCCTTACTTCGGGCCCCTAAATGCTCAAGTTCTTCGCGCTGACCTGGCGATTTTGCTTCATTAGGGGGCTCATGTAATGTTTCTCAGCGGAGGATTCGACTAGCGGCCTATGTCACACGCCTGGAACGCGTGCGGGAGTCACATCCCTCAGGGGTTCAAATCCCCTATCCTCCGCCACTGGGAAGTCCCCTGGATGTCATCATCCAGGGGACTTCCTCTTTAATTTTTAGGTCGGGGTGAATTCTGAATTCTCAGAAGCCGATCTCTTCGAAGCAGCAAACTGATTTCACCACGTATAGAACTCCAGAATATTTCCGTCTGGATCCGAAACGTAGGCGGAATAAGAACCCCATGGCATTTTCTTGGGTGAGGCAGAAGCCTCGCGATAGGAATCTGGAAGTTGACTCCAGTCCTCGTCGACATCCTCGACAGAAAATTGGATTACTGCTCCGCCGGGGGCTGCCGGACTAGCGTTAGTAGCTGAGGCAAAATCTGAAGAATCGAATACGCCAATTACGCTGTCATCAAACGACACTTCAAAATATCCTTCTTCAGCAGACAACGGCTTTACTACAGAGTTTGGAAGTCGATGGTAGAACTCCCATGAGGCTTCGATATTGCGGGTCAAGGTTGCCAAATGATCGAATCGCATGATTGGCATAACCTTTCTCGCTGGGCCAAAGATTTGTTGCGATTATTCCAAATCCCCTTTGCACGTGTGCGGTTTTAGAAATCGAGGCTATTGGATTCTTCATGCGATGACTTGAAGCCTTCAAGCAAAGGAACCAAAGTAAAGGAACCATTTGCGGGACTCCAAACGGAAAACCCCAGGTGGTTACATGCAACACTTCGCATAAGGTTTCAGTACTTTGGTTTCTTTGCAGCCCGGCTGCCAGCCGTGCAATCCAAACTACACGCTGTTAATCGAACGCGGGGGCCTCGAAGCCATCTTCCTTGAGCCACTCCACGTGCGGAGGGGTGTTCATGCCCCACTCGGTGCGGGCAAACAGGAAGGCCTCCCCCACCTCGGCCTCCGTGTAGCCACCATCGCGCAGGTACTGGCGGAAACCGTTGGGCCCCGGTTCTTTGATCCACAGCCACACGTAGTCATCCAGCGTGCTATCCCCCAGGATGTCCTCCATGCCCGCCGGCAGCAGCTCACGCCCGGCGCGGACGCGCTCCTCCAGGTCCTCCTCGAAGAAGTCATAGAGGTAGTTCAGGCCGTCTTCCAGATGGGCGTACTCAAAGGCTTCCATGCTGCTCCGTTCTACACCGTTCCATCCCATACAAAGGGCTCCCGTGAAAGCTTATCGGGGATAAAGCGTTCGAGGAGGTCCGCTGCGGTGCTAATCCCTTCGGCGTCATAGCCCAGCGATCGGGCGAGCAGGCGGATCACATCGCTCACTTCTCTCCCCGGCTCGGCGAGTAGCTGGCGCAGAGTCACCGCCCCATCGCGCTTGGACAGGCGGACGTTGTCCGAATTCAGCACGAGCGGGACGTGGACAAACTCCGGCTCCGGATAGCCCAGCTTGTGCGCGAGATATGCCTGGCGCGGGGCGGAAGACAGCAAGTCATCACCGCGCACGATCTGATCCACGCCTTGGAAGGCATCGTCAACAACAACCGCCAGGTTATAGGCCCAATCCATGCCCTGGCTCGGATCCGCCGGGGGTTGCCCGCCGCGACGCAGGATAAAGTCATCCACCTCCCCGGTGTACTCGCCGGCGAGGGCATCGTGGATGGTGAAGGAGGAGACGTCAGCAAGCAAGCGTATGGCGGGCACGCGGTTCTGGGCGGCGAGCTCGGCGCGTTTGGCGGCCCGTTCATCGTCGCTAAGCGCACGGCACGTCCCCGGATACTGCCCAGGGATAGCATGCGGCGCACGGGAAGCTTCCTGAATATCTTTGCGCGAGCAGTAGCACTCAAAGGTAGGCAGCTGCGCCAGCGCCTCCTCATAAGCCGCATAGCGATCCTGCTGGCAAATAACGTCCCCATCCCAGTCCAAGCCGAGCACGTCAAGGTCCTCCAACTGGCGCTGTGCCGACTCCCGGGAGGAGCGCTGCGTGTCAATGTCTTCCACGCGCACTATGAAACGGCGCCCACTGCTTCGGGCGTAGAGCCAAGCCAGCAACGCCGTGCGCAGGTTACCCAGATGCAAATCGCCGGACGGGCTCGGGGCGTAGCGCCCAGCGGGGCTGAGAAAATCCATGGCAACCAGTCTACGAGGAGTCCCGCGCGCGTCGGAGTCCTCTACTAGAATCTCCACCATGGCTTCTGATGCGACGTATCCCCTGCTT
>DXEO01000069.1 GCA_019114925.1 Candidatus Corynebacterium faecipullorum
GCACCGGCCCTCTAAGCCGGGCCATTGAAGAGGAAGTAGCCACATGTACGAGGTCAGCGAAGAACGCTTTGAGGAACTGGTCGGCGAGGCCCTGGATAAAATTCCGGATCGCTTCGTCGATCAGATGCGCAACTTGGTCATCCTCGTCGAGGAAGAGCACCCGGATAACCCTGAATTGTTGGGGCTTTATGAGGGCGTCATGCTCACGCACCGCACCGCCTCGCACACCGGCTATCTGCCGGATACGATTTCCATTTACCGGCAGCCTCTGCAGGCCATCAGCAACTCGGAAGAAGAGCTCGCCCACGAAGTTATGGTGACTGTCTTCCACGAGGTCGGGCACTATTTCGGATTCGAGGAGGAGCGCCTCCATGAGCTCGGCTGGGGGTAGGTGCCTAAGGTATCTACCGTGGGACCACAACGACGCCTACCGTAGCCGAAGCGAAACCTACCGTAGCTCTAGCTAACTAGACTTCGGTATCCGCCCAGCGCTTGAGCGTCCACTGGCCAAAAGGCTGGCCTTGCGGCTCCATGAGGGTAAAGCGGCAGTTCGGCATGTAGCCGGTATAAGCAAAGTCGGGGTCCACGCCGCAGGCATGTCTCGTCACCACGCGAATGGCGGCACCGTGGCTGACGACGACAATGTCTTCATCATCCTCCAGCTCCGCAGCGAGATCCTCCACCACCGGTTGGTAGCGCTCGAGCACATCCACGTAGCTCTCACCACCAGGCATCCGAGCGCTCTCATCACCGTCGAGCCAGCCGCGCAGTGCCACCATGTATTCGCGGTGGGTGTCCTCGCTGCCGCTCATTTCATGCTCACCGGCGAAGACCTCGTGCAAGCCGGTACGCACTTCCACGGGAACGTTGCGTTCATCGACGGCCTCGCCGTATGTGCGGGCGGCCAGCATCGCGGTCTGCTGGGCGCGCAGGGCAATAGAACACACAAAACGCACGCGGCGCCCCGCGCACAGCTCAGCTAGCTCACGTCCCACATCTTCCGCCTGGCCGCGTCCGCGCTCGGTGAGCTCGGCGCCCGGGGGCCGGGTATCCATAACGCGGTCAATATTGGAAAAGGTCTGGCCGTGGCGCAGCAGGATGATTCTTCCGGTCATGCTTCACCACACTATTGGCCGGTGCGCGCCTGCGCTACCCATTCATCGGCCTCTTGCAACCGCGCCAAGTTCCGTGGCGCCTCCCCTTGCGCCACTACGGAAGGCCAGGAACCAACGAACACGACGTCCTCCGCCCGCAGCCATAGTGCCCGCAGAGCCTCCGCCACCGGCTGGTCCTCAATGTGCCCGATAAGGTCAGCATGGAAGCGGTAGTTACCAAAGACGGTGCGCAGCGGGCGGGATTCGATGCGGGAGAGGTCCACCCCGCGGTGCGCGAATTCCTGTAGGGCCCCCACCAGGGAGCCCGGCTCGTTGGGCAGGGTGAAGATGACGGACGTCCTGTCGTTGCCGGTCCGTTCGGTCGGCTTTCCGGCCGGTCCCACGAGAACGAAACGAGTCGTGGCCCCCGCGACATCTGCCACATTCTCCGCAAGAGTATCCAGCCCAAAGACCTCCGCTGCGCGGGCAGGGGCGGCAGCGACATCCACCTCTCCGCGCGCCACGGCTTGCGCCGCCGCGCCATTCGACGCCGCCGGAACATACTCCACGTCCGGAAGGTTCTGCTCCAACCAACCGCGCACCTGCTGGTAGGCCACGGGATGCGTGGAAAAGGTGCGAAAATTCTCTGCGGTGGTGCCTGGGCGCACCAGAATGGAAAAGGACACCGGCAGGTCTACCTCACGGTAGATCTGGACCCGGGAGCCGTCGGCAAGCGCGTCAAAGGTGGCAGTCACCGGCCCATCCACGGAGTTTTCGATAGCCACGCAGGCATAATCCGCCGCACCAGTGCGCACCGCAGCCAGCGCCTCGGCCGGGGAGCTCACCGGCATCCCCTCGGGGGAAGCAAAGTCTGCGGCGAAGTGCTGCATCGCCGCTTCCGTAAAGGTTCCGGCCGGCCCGAGGAATGCGATGGTGGTGCTCATGACAGCAACTTTATCTCACACAACTACTAAACTGAGCCGCCATGGAAAGCACCGAGTTCACTCTGGACAAGCTGCGCGAAGATCTGTCTGGTCTGAGCCCCGCGGAGCACGGCTTCACGTACCTCGACCTCGAACGCCGGCCGCACACGCACGGGCGCTTGAGCGGCTGGATCCTCTCGGTCAAGGACCTCAATGATGTCGCCGGCATGCCCACCACGCTCGGACATGCCGAGCGTGCCTACGTGGCGGAGGAGACCGATCCTTTCGTGCAGGAGCTGATTGACGCCGGCGCGCTCGTCGTCGGCAAATCCACCGCGCCCGAGCTGGGCCTGCGCGTGGACACCGAACCTGTTGGCCTGCCGCACCCGGATAATCCGCTCTACCCGGGCCATACTCCGGGCGGTTCCTCCGGCGGAGCGGCGGTCCAGGTGGCGCGGGGTCTGCTGCGCGCCGCGCATGCCTCCGACGGTGGCGGTTCCATCCGCGTGCCAGCTGCCGCCTGCGGCGTCGTCGGTTTTAAGCCCGGCGGCGAGGACCTCTCGGTACAGGGCTTCATCACGCGCAGCATCGCCGATACCGCAACGCTGCACGGCCTTCGCCCACGTGCCCGGCGCGCTCGCATCGGCGTGCTGACGGATCCCCTCTTCACTCAAACCGAGGTGGCCCCGCACATGCTGCGCGCGGTCGCAGAGGCCACCGCCACCTTTGAAGGCGCGGGTTTCGAAACCGTGGCCATTTCTCCCTATCCCCAGGCCGCGGCTACCTTTGAGGCCTTCCAGCATATCTTTAGTCGCCGGCTGGCCGGCCTTGACTTCGCAGCAGGCTACGCGGAATGGATCCGCGCGAAGGGCCGCCGCGTCACGGATTCTGAATTCGCCGCGGCCCGCGCCCACGCCGCGCAGCTACCGGAAATGCTGGCACAAGAGTGGGAAGTCGACGCCATCTTGAGCCCCATGCTAGCCTTCGATCCGCCCCGGCGCGGGCACTTCCTGGCACTGGAGCACCAGGCCAACTTCGATGAGCAAACGCGGTGGTCACCGTGGGGCTCGCTGTTCAACGTGGCGCAGCTGCCCGCCATCTGCGTGCCGTGGCCGGTGCGCGATCATCCGCCCGTGGGCGTGCACTTAGGTTCGCTCACGCTTGACGAGTCCTCCCTGCTCGGCCTCGCACAGGTGCTTCACCCATGATCGCGCGCTCACGCGTGCGGGCGGAAATACTCATCGTCCTCACCATCACGTTTGGTATCTCGGGTGTGCGCGCCGTGCTGCGTCTGACCGATTCCCTGCTCAACCCGGCGCCGCTCAACGAGCAATCGGTCACCATCAATGCCTCGCAGTCGGCGACCACACTGCTCGACCTCGCCTTCCAGCTCTGCAGCGCCGCGGTGCTCTTCGCGTGGGGAGCGCTTGCCCTGTACTTGATTTCCTCTCCACCCCGCCCACAGTGGCAGGACGGCCTGCACGGCGCAGCGCTAGCGGCAGTCATTGGCCTTCCGGGATTGGTGCTGTATTACGTAGCGTTGCATTTCGGTTGGACCAAGGAGGTCGTCCCAGGGGCTTTCGATACGTGGATTGAGATTCCCGTGCTGCTCATCAAGTCCTTTGCCAACGCCTGGGCGGAGGAGCTGGTGGTGGTGTATTGGCTCATGACCAGGCTCAAGCAGTCAGGGTGGGCCCTGCCAGCAACACTGGCTGCTTCCTCCATCCTGCGTGGCTCTTATCACCTCTACCAGGGCGTTTCCGCGGGCTTTGGCAATATCATCATGGGCGTGCTCTATGGCTGGTACTTCCACCGCACGGGGAAGGTGTGGCCGCTGGTCATCGCGCATTTTCTGATCGACGCCGTCGCTTTCGTGGGCTACGCCCTGCTCTTCGGTGCTTAAGCACGGGCCAAGAGTTCGTGCCACCACGCAGACCACGACCTCACCCTGTGTGATAGATGGGGCGAAAGTGATTTCGCGGTACAGTGTTCCCCATGACCTACCAAGGACGCGACCCAGAGCGCGAAGCTCGCCGTGCCGGCGCGCCCCACGGCGATTCCCGCCGCGCGGGCTCCGCTGATTCAGCGAACCCTTCCCGCCCCCACAACCCGGCTGGTCCGCGCACTGCGGATGCCGCCGGGCAGGACGCCGGCGAATTTGTCCTTGGTGCCGACGGACAGCCCTTGCGTGATCGCTACGGCCGCCCAGTGCGCCGCCGCCCCTCCGCACAGCGCGGCACGCCGTCTCATAATTCCGCACGCGCCCAACGCCCCAGCCCGCGTCGCTCACGGCCGGAGGAAACCCGCTTCGATGTCGACGCTTACATGGCCCAGCACTCCCCCGCGCGCCCAGCGCCCCGCCAGAGCACGCCGACCCGGGAACCTGCCGCCAGCACATACCGGCGAAGCCCCGACGCACCGCCACGCAGCTATTCCCCGCAGACTCCGTCCCGAGGGCGCCCCGTGGGGCGCCCGCATAGCCGCCGCAAGAAGGTCAACCCGGCTAAGCAGGTTTTCGGTTGCCTGGGCTGGCTCGTCGTCATCGCCCTCGTCTTCATGGTGGCCTTCACCCTGTGGACGGATTCACGCCTCACCCGTATCGATGCCCTGCCCACCGAGCAGGTGGCACAGACCTCTGGGACGAACTGGCTGTTGGTGGGCTCGGACTCGCGCCAGGGCCTCACTGAAGAGCAGCAAGCGGAGCTAGGCACTGGCGGCGATGTAGGCGTCGGCCGCACCGATACCATCATGCTGCTCCACATTCCCGCATCTGGAAAGGCCCAGCTGGTCTCCATTCCGCGCGATAGCTACGTCGACGTGCCCGGCTTCGGCATGGACAAGGTCAACGCTGCCTTCACCTACGGTGGGCCGCAGCTGCTGACCCAAACCGTGGAACAAGCCACCGGCCTCCACATCGATCACTATGCGGAGATCGGTATGGGCGGTTTGGCAAACGTCGTGGATTCCGTGGGCGGCGTAGAGATTTGCGTCAAGGAGCCCATCAACGATCCGCTCGCGGGCATCGACCTTCAAGCGGGCTGCCAGAAGCTCCGCGGCCCAGATGCCCTCGGCTATGTGCGTACCCGCGCTACCGCGATGGGTGACTTGGACCGCGTCGAGCGCCAGCGCGAGTTCTTCGCCGCGTTGCTGAATAAGGCAACCTCCTTCTCCACCATTGGCAATCCCTTCAAGGTTGTCTCCCTGGTCAACCACACCGCGGATTCCTTCATCGTCAACGAGAAGGACCACGTCTGGCACCTAGCCCGCGTGGCGCTATCCATGGCCTCAGGCGTGGAGACAAATACGGTTCCCGTCGGCGGCTTCGAGGACACGGTCGTGGGCAATGTTGTCCTCTGGGATGACGCTGAGGCCCAAGCGCTTTGGGACTCCATGCGCTAAGGCTCTGGCCGGTCGTTTCGATCAAATAAGGCTCCAAAACCTTGTGGTTTTGGAGCCTTATTTGATCGTTTCGTACCCGCGCCTCGGGGCTGAAGCACCGAGGAGACTAGCGCAGCGTCACCTGACGGGACTTGATGTTCTGCAGCTGCTTGCGCTCATCGGCGTCGAGGTTGGCGTCGTTGGAGATCTCCTCCTCCAGCGCCTTGTTCACGCGAGACAGCTCGGCCTCATAGGAGTCGTGCGCAACCTCCGGGTCGAGGTCGAAGACCGGGGCGATCAGGCCGTGGGTGCGGAAGACACCGGCGAACTTGGTGTTCTCGCCCAGGTTGAGCTCACCTCGAGCGGCAATGCGCGCGAGGGCGTTAAGGAAAGCATTCTCGTCATCGCACGGGCGAACCCAGCGGATGTGTGCCTTGCCGCCACCGGCGTTAGCCCAGAAGGCGGTGCCGACGAAGCCTTCGGCCTCCTGGCCCACCTGGTATGACTCGATGACGGAATCATTAGCGCGCTGCAGAGCCTGCGCCATCTGCGGAGGAACCTGCGCGCCCTCCGGCATCCACCACGCGAAGTCCTGGTAGACGTTGATTTCCAGCTCGGCGTCTTCTTCCAGCAGCTCCTTGAGCTCCGGCTGGGAGCCATCAGCAGCAGTAGACTCAAGGGTGGAGCCCGGCGCGTTGTTCTTCACCCAGTTCAGGGCAAAAGCCAGGTCGCGGCCCGGGTTGTGAGTGTGGGACTGTACCTGCAGGCCCACGAAGGCCTCACCGCCTGATTCCTCATCACGAATGAGAGCCGCGGTAGCACCGGGCAGTACGGTGGCGACGTAGACGTCCTTGTCAAAGCCCTTGACGGACAGCTTCGCCGTTGCGGAAGGGACGAATTCCTGCAAGGCAACGAGGCTAGCCTCAGCAGCAAGCCCGCTGAAGGGGCGAGGGTCCTTTTCCAGGGCGGCGCGCTCGGCGGCGCGGGCAGCGAGCTTAGCTTGGCGGCGGGACATGCCCTCCGGCAGCTGTTCGTTCTTCTTTTTCTTCTTGGCCATACTGAACAACTTACCTGTTCATTACAGCTCAATGGCATGCAGGGCCACTTCCGGTTGGTTCGTGGCGAGAATATCCACCCCATTAGCCCATGCCCACTTCATGTCCTCAGGTTTATCGATAGTCCACATGTACGTGGGCAGACCATGCGCGCCGATGGCACCAGGTTGGAGCTTACCGCGCAACAGCGACATACCTAAGCCCGTGGGCTGTGATAACAGGATATCTGGGCGGTTGAAATGGCGCTCCCAATCGCGGCGCAGATAAATACGGTCGACGTGCGGGGCGAGCGCTGCCATACGACGGATGGCCCGGTGGGAAAAGGAAATCATGTGGATCCGGGGGTCGTCGAGAAGCCCTGCGTAGCGCAGCCGCAGCACCATCTGTTCTTCGAGGATGTCGCCCTGCCCCGAGGGATGCTTGGTCTCAATGTAGAGGTGGTGCTTCTTGTCCCCGAGCATGTCGAGGAGTTCGTCGAGAAGCAGCATGCGCTGGCCGCCGCCAATCTTCAGGCGACGCAGCTCCTCCCATGTCATCCGAGACACTCGGCCTGAGCCATTCGTGGTGCGGTCCAGTGTGGGATCGTGGTGGACCACCACCTTGCCGTCGCTGCTCAGGCGGATATCGCACTCGATGCCATGAATGGGAAGCTCGAGCGCTTTTTCAAAGGCAAGAGGGGATAGCTCCGGATATTTCCCGGAGTATCCCCTGTGGGCGACAATCTTCACTAGCCGAAGATTTCTTCCTTGATGGTGTTGAGAGTATTGAAGGAATTCTCGAAGCGCTCCTTCTCGTGGTCATCGAGAGCCAGCTCGATAACGCGGTTGACGCCGGAGCGGTCAACGATGGCCGGGGTGCCGATGAAGACATCCTCGTGGCCGTATTCACCCTGCAGGTAAGCAGAGACAGGAAGGGCGACGGCCTGGTTCTGGATGACCGCGCGGGTGATGCGGGCCAGGGCCATGCCGATGCCGTAGGAGGTGGAGCCCTTGGCGTCGATGATGTGGTAGGCGGCGTCGCGGGTGTCCTCGAAGATCTTCTCGATGCGCTCGTTGTAGCCCGGATCCTTCTCAGAACGGTGGGACAGGGAGACACCTGCGATGTTGGCGGAGGAGACAACCGGCAGCTCGGAGTCGCCGTGCTCACCGATGATGTAGGCGTGGACGGAGGTCGGTGCCACGTTATCCATCTCAGAGAGCATGTAGCGGTAGCGGGCCGAGTCCAGGACGGTACCGGAGCCGATGACGCGCTCGTGCGGGAAGCCGGAGGCCTTCCACACCGCGTAGGTCAGCAGGTCAACCGGGTTGGAGGCGACCAGGAAGATGCCGTCGAAGTCATTCTTCATGACGTCCGCCACGATGGAGTTCATGATCTTGACGTTCTTGTCCACGAGCTGCAGGCGGGTCTCGCCGGGCTTCTGTGCGGCACCGGCGCAGATGACGACCATGGAGGCGTCCTCGCAGTCTTCGTAGGTGCCCTTGGTCACGCGGGTGCGGGACGGGGCCCAGACGACGCCATGGTTGAGGTCCATGACGTTGCCTTCGAGCTTCTTTTCGTCGATGTCGATGATGGCCAGGTGATCAACAGTGCCCTGGTTGACCAGAGCGTAGGCGTAAGCAATTCCAACGTCGCCCGCGCCGATGAGTACTACTTTGTTTCCAACATGATTTCCCATGACTCCTATTGTGCCCCTAATGCCCGAGTTTTGCTCGTTATGCGCCCGAATTCACAGGATCGGTAGTCCGATCTCACATTTTTGTGTCCGATTGGGTCTGATTAGCGACATTCCTGCACACCTACCCCAAAGCTGGTTCAATGGCCAGCATGCGTCAACTTGCGCGCCGCATCGCCCTCAGGACCGCCCGCACGGGACTTCAGGCTGCCATCTTTTCGCTGGAGCTCATCAGCGATCTCACCCCCGGCATGCGCATGACCGGCAGGCGACGCCTGCCACAAAATATGTGGCCCGGGCTCTTCGGCGCCGAAGTCGCAACCTGGGCAGCTGTTTCCCCGTCGCTCTTGCCACGCCCGTGGTGGGTTACGGCCGCCAACGTGGCCATCGGCCAAGGCGCGGGACACCTCGCCGCCACCACCGCGGCTTTCGCAGCCAAGCGCGCTCTGCGCCACGCGGGCCGACGCCCCCAGGATCGGGTCGGTCCCACTGCTCGACGTTTTTCCTACTACCTGCTGGGACTCGGAACCTTCATCGCGGGCATACGCTCCCTGCGCCACCAAACAGAGCAGGCCCGCCTCGTGGGCAAGCTCAATGACCGCGGCCCGCAATCCGCCGCACTGGGCATGGTGGCGGGCACCGCAGGCTACGGCGCCTTGCTCATCGTAGGGGAGGCAGCCCAGCTCACCGTCACCCAGCTTTCTCTCCAGGTTCAGCGTTGGCTGCCCCGGTGGATTGCCTGGCCTCTAGCCGGCGGCGCGGTGGGCTTCGCCGCAGCCGTGGCCAGCGACCGCATGGTCTGGCGCCGGCTGCTCCGCAAGGCCACTATCCAGGGCCTTGCCCTCAACAAGCTCGTCTATCCGGGCTCCGTCATGCCGTGGGAGCCGGAACGCTCCGGCAGCCCATGGTCCCACGAGCAGTGGACGGCTGTCGGCTCACAAGGCCGCGTTTTTCTCGACCGCGGCCCCCGCGCCCAGGACATCAAAGAGGTCATGCACTTTGACCGGGCGCGCGAACCAATACGCATTTACATCGGCCTCATCCGCGGCCGTGGTCCGCAAGCCGCCGCCCGCCACGCGGTGGCGGAGATGGCCCGCACGGGGGCCTTCCACCGCGACACCATCGTGCTGCAGATGCCCTCCGGCTCAGGCTGGATCAATAATTATTCGGTCAGTGGCTATGAATTCCTCACACGCGGCAATTGCGCCACCGTGGCCTTGCAATTCGACTACCTGCCCTCCATGTTTTCCTACCTAGTGGATAAGAACCTTTCCCGCACTTTCGCGCGCGAGCTCATCAGCGCCGTTCACGCCCGGCTCGAGCTCCTCCCCGAGGACAACCGCCCCAAGCTGTACTTCAGCGGCGAATCCCTGGGCTGCTATGCCATCGTGGAAAACTACGAGACGGTCGAAGAGCTGCTGGCGGCGTGCGATGGCGCGGTATTCACTGGGCCGCCCCGGATGACCAGTTTCATGCGGCGCCTGCACCGTGAACGCGGCTCCTTGGAGCGCTTGCCGCTTATCGACGGCGGCCGGCACCTCCGCTTCGCCGCCGTTCCCGCCCACATGGAACACGACGCCTTCGGCGAGCCCTATGGCACCTGGGAGCGCCCTCGGGTGGCGGTAGGACAGCACGCCTCCGATGCCATCGTGTGGTGGGATAGCAAGCTCATTTATGCCCGCCCCAACTGGATCCACGAGCCGACCCCCCAAACCTTGTACGCAGATACTTTTAAAAACCTGCGCTGGCATCCGTTCATCACCTTCTGGCAGGTAGCACTGGACCAGATCAACTCGCTCAACGTGCCGGGCGGCCACGGGCATAACTACTTTGAGGAAACCTTCTGGTACTGGGATTCCGTCCTCGGATCCCAAACCCGTGCCCAGCTCACTCCGGAGCTAGCTGAGCGCATGCGGGACTTCGTGGAGCGCGACCAGCTCAACAAACCTTCTGACTTCCGCACGCACGTGCGCAAACAGCTCTAGCTGCACACCCGCGCTCACCACGCTAGCCGCACTTGACGCTGGTACTGTGGTGCGGGCAGTAACCGTTGGGCACCTTGTGCAGGTACTGCTGGTGCTCGTCCTCGGCCAGGTAATACTGGCCCGAGTCTGTCTCGCTGAGGAGGGTGACCTCGGTGGTGGTGGCGCCGAAGCCGGCGTCGGCAAGCCTGCCTGCGTAGGAATCCACAAGCTGCTGGATATCCTCGCGTTCCTCCTCGGTCTCTGGGTAGAACGCCGAGCGATACTGCGTGCCCACGTCGTTGCCCTGGCGGAAGCCCTGGGTCGGATCGTGGGCTTCCAAGGCCTTGACCACAAGGTCGCGCAGGCTCACGCGCTGTGGATCGTAGGTAATCTGCACGGCCTCCGCGTGGTTGGTCAGCCCGCGGCAGACCTCGTAGTACGTCGGATTAGGGGTGGTACCTCCCGCATAGCCCACGGACGTGGATTCCACGCCCTCAGTTTCCCAGAACATCTTCTCCGCGCCCCAGAAACAACCGATGGCGATGATGAGGGACTTCTGTCCTTCCTTCCATGGTCCAGTAATCGGAGTGCCTAGCACCGCGTGGGGCTGTGGGTTATCCAGGACGGGCTCGGGGCGCCCCGGAAGCGCCTCCTCCGCCGCCACCAGCTTGGGTTCTGGTGCGAAAAGAAACATGCTGGGTTCTCCTTCTCTTAGTCTTGTCCTCCCCTTATACTCCGCTGCGCTGCCCACAATCCAGGTTTTTGTTCACGGCCTTCTCCCATAGAAAAAATATTGTGGCCAAATCCTCATCCGCGCCCTACCATGGGGTCTCGTACCCTAAAGAAAGGATGACACAAATGGCTGTTTACGAACTTCCGGAACTCGACTACGCATACGACGCTCTGGAGCCGCACATCTCCGCCGAGATCATGGAGCTGCACCACTCCAAGCACCACGCTGGCTACGTTGCTGGCGCTAACGCTGCGCTCGAGGCTCTGGAGGAGCAGCGCAACGGCGAGGCTAACGCTGACGCTATCCGCGCTCTGTCCAAGAACCTTGCATTCAACTTGGGCGGCCACACCAATCACTCCATCTTCTGGAAGAACCTCTCCCCGAACGGTGGCGGCGAGCCGACCGGCGAGCTGGCTGAGGCTATTAACCGCGACTTCGGTTCCTTCGAGAAGTTCAAGGCTCACTTCTCCGCCGTTGCTACCGGCCTGCAGGGCTCCGGTTGGGCAGTTCTGGGCTACGACCACGTTGCTGGCCGCCTGATTATTGAGCAGCTGACCGATCAGCAGGGCAACATCTCCGTGAACTTCACCCCGCTTCTGATGCTGGACATGTGGGAGCACGCCTTCTACCTCCAGT
>DXEO01000070.1 GCA_019114925.1 Candidatus Corynebacterium faecipullorum
GTCGGCGCTACCCGCTGGTTTACCAACGCCCCCTTCGTCTTCGAGGCCGTCCTCGCCGTGCTCTTCGGCACCGTCCTCGCTGGCGTGGGCGTCTACCTGGGCAAGAACTTTGTCCTCGACCCGTCGTTGAAGAACCTCTACTCCTCCCAGCTGCTGGCGCCCATCCGGGACTCGGATATCTGGGTCGCCATTCCCCTCATCGGCGCGGTGGCCATCGTCTTCGCCGCCCTTGCCGCCTGGGTTACCTTGCGTGCCTACGTGCGCAAGTAGCTTCCCGATGCCCCCTTGCACCCCGCGGCTGCCCGCCGCGGGGTTCGTTGGTTTTAGGGCTGGCGTGCACGCGCCGGTACAATAGGATGGATTATGGCGAAGAAAGCAAAAAAGAAGAAAGCGGTCGACAATAACTCGACCCTGGCGACCAACCGCCGCGCTCGCCACGACTTTAAAATCCTGGACACGTACGAGTGCGGCATGGTGCTTGTCGGCACCGAGATCAAGTCCATGCGCGAGGGCAAAATCTCGCTCGTTGACGCGTTCGCGACCATCGATGACGGCGAGGTCTACGTGCGCAACCTCCACATCCCGGAGTATTCCTATGGCTCGTGGACGAACCACTCGCCGAAGCGCACCCGCAAGCTGCTGCTGCACCGCAGGGAGATTGACAAGCTCATGGGCCAGGTCCGCGACGGCAATAAGACGCTCATCCCGTTGCGCGTCTACTTGAAGGACGGCCGCGCGAAGCTGGAGCTTGGCCTGGCGCAGGGTAAGCAGGACTACGACAAGCGCGAGGCCATCAAGCGCCGCGACCAGGATCGCGAGATTACCCGCGAGCTGGGACGCCGCATCAAGGGCATCAACGCCTAAAACGCGCGTAGCCTGGGGCCCATGATGTACACGGCTAAGGCACACGACGTCATTAAAGGCGAAGAGAAGACTCACGGTGTGACGGTCCTCGTCGACCGTCTCTGGCCGCGCGGTATCTCCAAGGACAAGCTGGCCCCGGATTACTGGTTCAAGGAGGTCGCGCCCAGCCCCGGCCTGCGCAAATGGTGGAACCATGACGAGGATTCTTTCGACGAGTTTAAGAAACGCTATCGCGCCGAGCTCGAAGAAAACGACTCCGAGGACATGGACGAGCTGCGACAACTCGCCAAGGACGGCGATGTCACGCTGCTCTTCGCCGCGAAGGACCGCGAGGTCAACCACGCGGTGGTGCTGGCGGACTACCTGCAGTAAAAGGCGGCATTCATGGATCGCTCTTTTGACCTCGCTGCGTTCGTCGCGAAGATGGACGAGCTGATTAACCGCTATGTGGCGCCGGATCAGGGACTGCCGCCCGAAGACGTCAGCGTGTGGGCGGCGTGGTACACCCAGGACTTCGTCTATCTCATCATCGAGGCACAGCGAGGCGGGACGACATATATCGGTTACGAAGTGGACTTCGGGCGAGCCCACAGGGACGTCTCGGCGGAAGTAGAGACCGCTGTTCATGCTTGGGGTGACCAGATGGCAGGTGACTCATTCGTTGGTGTTGTCCCGTTTGATTCCTCCGATGTCATTTACTGGTGGGATGCTCGGTGGGTGGCCAAGGACGTCCCGCGAACATTAGCCGACATCGACGGCGCGGTAGAGGCGGCATCGGAAAGCTGGTTGCTGGAATAGGCCTACGTGGGGTAGCGTTATACGAACTGTAGAGAGCGCACAATCCCGCTCTACTGCAATGCATGGGGTTGATATGGTTTCGACTTCGTACATTGAGCCAGGGGAAGCGTGCCGGTGCAGGCTAGAGACCACCGTTAAGCGTCGTAGCAACCAATAAACGCAGAGAAGAACTCTCAGCGTGACTACGCCCTCGCTGCCTAATTACAGCGACGCGTGTCTGTCAGCCTAGGTTTGGTTCCTTACCTAGATCCTGGCATCGACTAAGGAACTTGCCTGACCGGTTTGTTGTTCGGCCGGTTAGGGACTTTTAGAGCAACTGGGCCCATCATCCGGAGCGAGTTTGCCCGAGCCGGAGGGCCGAGTAGAGATCCTGTGCAGACTGCGCACGGAGAAGCCCTGGCGAGGTGACGAAGGACCCGGGTTCAATTCCCGGCGGCTCCACCGAATGGCAAGAAACCCGCTGGTCATAACGGCCAGCGGGTTTCTTGTGTGAAGGGGGCGGATTAGTCGATCGGGTAACCGGTGACCGGGCCCTCGGTGTTCGGCTGCCAGCCCAACGCAGGGGCGACATGGGAGGCGAAGTTATCCAGAATCTTCACGTTGACGTCCACACCCATGCCGGTCGGGATGGTGATTAGTAGGGTGTCGGCGGACATTACCGCCGGGTCGGCCTTGAGCTGCTCGATAAGCTTGTCGGGCTCGGCGGCATAGGTGCGGCCGAAGGTGGACGCACCGGCGTCGGGCAGCATGCCCACCTGGTCGGAGCCGGAAGCCTGCATGCCGAAGCGTTGCATGTCGGCGCCGTCCAGGATGGGGAAGATGGAGCGGGAGATGGACACGCGTGGGGTCCAGTCGTGGCCCGCTTCCTTCCACGCGGCCCGGTAGCGGCTGATCTGCTCCGCTTGGATCTCTCCCAAGGTCCCGGCGGTGGTCTCGGAAACCAGGGTGGAAGACATCAGGTTTAGCCCGTCCTTAGCAGTCTGCTCTGCCGACGTGTGAGTGCCGGAGCCGTAGAAGATGTGCTTGCGCAGCTCCGGTGCCATGGGGAAGACGGGGAGGGCGGAGCCGGGCTGGAACATATTCGGGTATTGGCGGTCCAGGGGCGCGGCGGTGGCAAACCCGTTGCCGTCCACCGCGGCCATGAACGCCTCGAGGTGGTCGCGCGCCACGTCCGCGCCGTTGGGGGCCTCGCCCTTGTAGCCGAAAGCCTCCCAGCCGCGCTCGGCAACCTCCGGGGCGCCGCGCGAGACGCCCAAGGCAACGCGGCCGCCGGAGAGCTGGTAGAGGGAGGCAGCCTCTTCGGCGAGGTAGAGCGGGTTTTCGTAGCGCATGTCAATCACGCCGGTGCCCACCTCGATGTTCTTGGTGGTGGCGGCGACTGCGCCGAGCAGCGGCATCGGGGCGGAGGCTTGCGGTACGAAGTGGTGGACGCGGAAAGACGCGTTGTTCACGCCGATCTCATCTGCGGCCTGGGCGATTTCCAGGTGGATCTTCGCGACTGTTTCCGCGGACGGGCCGCGCTGGCCCCCGAATGCGTAGTGTCCGAAGCTTAAGAATCCGAATGCTTTCATTGGTTAAGTACTCCTATTGGTGACGTATCAACAACCAGGGTAGTGTTCCGCCCGCAGATTGTCACGGCCTAGGGTGGTTCCATCAAAACCCCAATTAGAAAGCGTTCTATCTGGCGTCTCTTCGTGTGTGGGGCCGCCGGGAATTGAACCCGGGTCCCATATGCTCGTTGGTATTCGTGCGACCTGCTTTAGGACGGCCGCATGGATACCGAATCTCTCTGCATCACAGTCGTCCTGTTTGAGGGCTTTGAGCTTCTCGACGTCTTTGGACCCGTCCAGCTGCTTCGAGCTGTCCCCGAGGTTTTGGTTGTCTTTGCGGGTCTGGATGGCGAGCCAGTCGCGAGTTCTCAGGGTGGGGAAGTAGTGCCGACGATGTCTTATGTGCAGATTGAGCCGACCGACGCCCTCCTCATTCCCGGAGGTAAAGGAACCCGGCGGCTCGTAGAGGATGAATCCTTCCTGTCGTGGCTTCGCGGGGTGGGTGCACAGGCACCTTGGGTTGCCTCCGTGTGCACGGGTTCTGCGGTCTTGGCGGCGGCGGGACTCTTGGAAGGCTACGCCGCAACAAGCAACAAGCGTGCGTTTGCGTGGGCGAGTTCCTTTGGGGAGTCCGTGACCTGGCAGCCGCAGGCGAGGTGGGTGCACGACCGTAATCGGTGGACCTCCTCAGGTGTTGCGGCGGGCATGGACATGACAGTCGCGCTCATCGCGCACCTCACTTCTGAAGTTGTTGCCATCGATGCTGCCAACTTTGCAGAATATGAGCCACACCGCGACAGTGGATGGGATCCTTTTGCACGGCTCAACGGGCTGGTTCCGTCGGGCGGTGCCGAAACTGAGTGTGGGGACGTTACGTTTGACCAACCTGTCGACGCTCACGGTAGATAAGGCACTAAAAACTGGCGATTTTCGGTCGCTATCTACCGTGAATGTAGTGGGGGAAGGCTTGTAATGGGGCAGGGGCGGGAAGAAAGGCGGAGTAGGTCTGGCCGAAGAAAATGTGACGCGGGGCAAAAATATTTGTTACCTGAGTTACATTCCCGTGGTAGCCTTTTCCCAACAGTGTGACGTGGAGCACTGGGACTGACCCCTACGACAGGAGTACCCATGAACAGCCCATCCAATGCAGCGCCACAAGGCGGCGCTGGTACCACGGAGAAACCAAAGGTAAATCCCGCCAAGAAAGAGCAAAAGTCGAGCCAACAATCCAGCGGGGGAATGCTAGATAAATTCCTCAATGGTGTCGAGTACATCGGCAACAAGCTGCCGGAGCCCTTCACCATCTTCCTGATCCTCTTCCTGATTACGGGTGTGCTCTCCACGATCATGGCGAAGATGGGCGTCGAGATTAAGGTGCCCGGATCGGATGAAATCCAGCCGGTTAAAGGCTTGTTCACCGGTGAGGGGCTGACGTGGTTCACCACGACAATGGGTGAGAACTACATCAACTTCCCGCCGCTGGTGACGGTGCTGCCCATCATGCTGGCCGTGGGCGTGGCGGAGCGCTCCGGCATGCTCTCTGCGTTGATTCGCAAGCTTTTCGGTTCCGCGAAGCCGTGGCTGCTTCCGTACGCCGTCGGCGTTATCGGCGTGACGGCGTCCGTCATGGCAGACGCAGCCTTCGTTATTGTTCCGCCGCTGGCCGCGATGGTCTTCAAAGCTGCGGGCCGCCACCCGGTGGCCGGCCTGATCGGCGGCTTCGCCGCTGTGGGTGCTGGCTATTCCACTGCCTTGGTGCCTACCTCCCTCGATGCGCTCTTTGCTGGTATTACGACCGCGGTCATGGAGACCCTGCCAAATACCGAGTTCGCATCCGTTAATGCGATGTCGAACTACTACTTCAACGTGGCCGCTTCCATCGTGCTCGGTGTGCTTGCCGGCTTCATCATCGACAAGGTTATCGAGCCGCGCATGTGGAAGCAGGAGGTTCCCACCGAAGAAGACATTGACCCCGAGGATGCCGCCGAGCGCGGCGACCGCGACGAGAACGGCGAGGAGCTCACCGCTGAACTGCGTCCGGCCGAATCCAAGGGCCTCATCTGGTCCGGTGTGGCCACGGTGATCCTCACCGCCATGATTCTCTTCGCAGTTCTTCTGCCGGAGTCGCCCTGGCGTAACGGGGAGGGCGGCTTCTTGCCCAAGTCCCCGCTGCTGAACTCCATCGTCTTTATCGTGTTCGCCTACTTCTTGGTGCTCGGCGTGGTCTACGGCAAGGTTGTCGGCACGGTCAAGGGGATTACCGATGTCGTGAACATGATGATTGGCGCGCTCAAGGACATGATGAGCTTCCTTATTCTGGCGTTCATCCTGGGCCAGTTCGTGGCTCTCTTCGCCTGGACTGGTATCGGTACCTTCACTGCGGTGAAGGGTGCTGCCTTCCTGGAATCTATCGGGTTGACAGGCTTCCCGGCTATCTTTGCCTTCATCGTCCTGGCGTCCTGCCTGAACCTGCTGATTATTTCTGGCTCCTCCATGTGGACGCTCATGGCCGCGGTCTTCGTGCCCATGTTTGCCCTGCTGGGCTACGAGCCGGCCTTCATTCAAGGTGCATTCCGTGTGGGTGATTCCGCAACCCAGATCATCACCCCGCTGAACCCGTACATGATTGTCATGCTTGGCTTCCTCCAGCGCTATGAACGCGAGGCGGGTCTGGGAACGCTAATGTCGCGCCTTGTGCCCTTCGTGGTCCCATTCTTTACCGCGTGGGCGATCTTGCTGGCCATCTGGTTCTACGTGGACCTTCCGTTGGGACCGGGCAACAACGTCATGATTGGTTAAACGCATGAATCAACGCAACAATCCATCGACAGCGTATTTGGAAGCGATGGAGGAGGGCGTCGCCAAGCGCGTGGCGTCTGCAGCACCACCGGAAAAACAGGGCGAGGACTACCCAGGCCAGGCGAAGCTCTGGGATGCGGTGGCCGCACGGGCTGAGGCCTTGCGGGAGAGGGCCGCGCACATCGTCGCGGACCTACACGCTCACCCTGAAACGGCCTTCGAAGAACACCGCTCCATGGCGGTCCTCGCGGACATCGTTGAAGAGCATGGCTTTTCCACGCGCCGAGGGGTCTACGGCGTGGAGACCGCGTTCGAAGCTTCCTGGCAGAGTGCAGATTACGACCCTGAACGACATCCCACTGTGGCCATCCTGGCGGAATACGATGCCCTGCCCCAGATTGGGCACGCGTGCGGGCATAACGTCATCGCCGCAGCGGGCGTTACTGGATTCTTGGCGGCTACTGCCGTGCTGGACGCCGCCCCTCCCATGTCTGGCCGCATTCTCCTCCAGGGAACCCCGGCGGAGGAAGGTCATTCCGGCAAGGAATACATGATCCGCGGCGGAAGCCTTGAGGGCGTGGATGCCGCGGTGATGATCCATGGCTTTGGCTATGACATTGGCGCGCATGCCTGGGTGGGCCGGCGCATCCTACGCGTGACTTATCGTGGTGTGGCCGCGCACGCCAGCTCTCAACCCTTCATGGGGCGCAACGCCCTTGACGCTGCGAGCTTGGCTTACCAGGGGATTGGGCTTATGCGGCAGCAAATGCCGCCATCGGATCGAGTACACGCCATCATGGGCGGTGGCGATCGTCCTTCCATCATCCCGAGCGAAGCGGATATGACTATTTACGTGCGCTCGTTGGGGGCGCGCACGCTCATGGATCTGTCCGCCAGGGTGGACGACATCGTCCGGGGTGCTGCACTCATGGCCGGTGTTGAGGTGGACGTGGAGTGGGATGAGCACCCGATGACCCTGCCCGTGCGCAACAACGCGGCGCTGGTGGAGCGGTGGTCGGCCACGCAGGCGCGCCGGGGACGCACCGCGCTGCCCGCTGGGACGGTGCCGGATACGGTGGCTGCCTCGACTGACTTTGGCAATGTCTCTCACCTCGTGCCCGGTCTGCATCCGATGGTGAAGGTATCGCCCACCGACGTGGCCCTGCACACGGAGGACTTTGCACGCTGGGCTGCCACGCCGCAGGCGGTAGACGCGGCCGTTGATTCGGCGGCGGGTTTGGCACAGGTTGCCCTCGATTTCTTAGCGGATCCGAATTTCCGCCGCGCGGCGCGGGAGGATTTTGATAGGGAAGGGCCAGTGTCGGTGAGTGATCTCATCGCGGAGAAGGGGGAAGGCTAAGCGTAAATATTTTGTTATAAAAGGCATGTCACGGGGTGGCGGGTGGTGTTCTGTTACCCCCGTCATGAATTAGGAAACATAAGCGTGCTTGAAAGGTAAGCCTTACTTGAGTTAGGTTAGGCGCTGTCCTTATTTGCCAACTGTGGTTAGCCACACCTAATATGCAAGGAAGCTATGTTTAACCTTTCTCGCCGTGCCTCGCGCACGACCGCCGCCAAAGTTGCCGCCACTCTTTCGGTAGCAGCGCTCGCTCTCACCGGCTGCTCTTCCAGCCAGTCTGCGGAGACCGCTGAGCCGACCCAATCTGCGGCGGCAGGCGCCTCCACCATCACCCTGGAGGATAACTTCGGCTCGAAGGAAGTCACCCTCCCGGTGGAGAACCCTGCGGTGACGGATAACCGCGCTTTCTCTATCCTGGCGCAGTGGGACATTGACCTTGCTGCCGCACCGCTGACGCTGGTGCCGAAGTCCTTGCGTGATACCTACAACAAGGACACGGTCGAGGTTGACTTGGGTACCCATAAGGAGCCGGACCTCGAAAGCCTCGTAGCAGCGGACCCGGATGTCGTGTGGAACGGCCAGCGTTTCGAACAGCACCAAGGGGATATTGAGAAGCTGCTCGAGGATGTCCCAGTGCTTGACTTCGAGCCGCGCGATGACGAAGACTTCTTCGACGAGCTCAAGCGCCACACTGAGGCCCTGGGCCAGGTTTTCGGCCACGAAGAGGACGCTGCGAAGCTCATCGAGGATTTCGATGCCGCTGCTGAGCGCGCTAAGAAGGCCTACAACCCAGAGCAGAAGGTCATGGCTGTGAACACCTCCGGCGGTGAAATCGGCTACATTGCTCCTGGCGTCGGGCGCGTGTATGGTCCGGTCTTTGAGCTGCTTGGTCTGACCCCGTCCCTGGAGGTTTCCAACGCCTCCGATGACCACGAGGGCGACGACATCTCCGTTGAGGCCATTGCCGAGTCCAACCCGGATTGGATCCTCGTTATGGACCGCGACTCCGCTATCTCCAAGGAAGGCCAGGACGTCACCCCGGGCGAGAAGCTGGTCAAGGACAACGCGGCGCTCAAGAACGTCACTGCTGTGAAGGAAGGCAACGTTTACGTGGCGCCGAATGACACCTACATTGATGAGTCCATCATTACCTACACCGAGATCTTGAACGCGCTTGCCGACGCCTTCGAGAAGGCCAATGCCTAAACAACTCTCTCGGCAGCTAAGGAGGAGACTAAACCGTGACGGTGAAGAGCAGCGCTACGGCCGAGCACTCAGCTGTCGGCCCGCGTAACTCCCGCGGACCTGTGCTGACCTGGAAGCTAGGCCTCGGCGTGCTTGGCGTCATCGCGCTGCTCCTCCTTTCCCTCATGGTGGGGGAGTACAGCATCCTCAATAATGAGGACGGCTGGTCTATGTTCTTCACCACCCGCGTGCCGCGTACCGTGGCGCTCGTCTTGGCGGGCGCCGCGATGGCAATGAGCGGTTTGGTCATGCAGCTGCTGACTCAAAACCGCTTCGTGGAACCCACGACGACGGGAACCACCGAGTGGGCCGGTCTGGGCCTGCTCTTTTCCCTAATCCTTTTCCCGCACTCATCCGTGCTGGTGAAGATGGTTATTTCGGTGGTTTTTGCGTTCGTGGGAACCATGGTGTTTTTCGCGTTCCTGCGCCGCGTGGCGCTGCGCTCCTCCCTCATTGTGCCGATTATCGGCATTATGTTGGGAGCTGTCGTTAGCGCAGTGTCGTCCTACGTGGCGCTAGCGACGGATACCTTGCAGCAGCTCGGAATCTGGTTCATGGGATCCTTTACCTCTGTCTATGAGGGGCAATACGAGGTCCTGTGGATCGTCCTGCTGGTTTTGGGGGCTGTGTATTTCTATGCTGACAAACTTACCGTCGCTGGGCTAGGGGAGGACATTGCCACCAATATCGGCCTGAACTACAAGCAGATGATCCTGTTGGGAACCGGGCTTATCGCGGTGGCGACGGGTGTAGTCACCGTCGTCGTTGGCTCCCTGCCGTTCCTTGGGCTCATCGTTCCCAATGTAGTGAGCATGTTGCGCGGCGATGACCTGCGCTCTAATCTCCCGTGGGTCTGCCTGCTCGGTATCGCCACGGTGACCTTGTGTGACCTCATTGGCCGCACCATTATCTCCCCGTTTGAGATGCCCGTATCAGTCATCCTGGGAGTTGTCGGTGCTATCGTATTCGTCGTCTTGATCGTGAGGTCGACCAAGTGAGTGTAAGTATCTCTATCCCTAAGACGAAGGAACCTGTGCAAACGTCACGTGCCCGGCGAAACGTGGGCAGCTTCCAGTCTGCTGCTGCGGCACGAAAGTACTGGATCATCCTCGTTGCCTTGATTGTTGCTGGTCTGGCCTTCGCCTTCGGACTTTTGGCCTATGACAACCCCATGGATTTTGGCACCCGCAAGTGGTGGCTCATTGCGCGTCGCCGCGCTGATGCGGTAACAGCCATGGCGATTGTCGCCGTATGCCAATCCGTGGCCACAGTGGCTTTCCATACAGTGACGAATAACCGGATCCTCACTCCCTCCATCATGGGGTTTGAGTCGTTATACGTAGCGATTAATACAGCCACGATTTTTTTCCTTGGTGCCGCCGGCCTAACTCAGGCCCGCAACATGGGAACCTTCCTTTTGCAGCTTGTGCTCATGGTGGGTCTATCCCTCGTGCTGTACTCCTGGCTGCTGACTAGCCGCCGCAACAACATGCATGCGATGTTGCTCGTTGGCATCATTATCGGTGGAGGCTTGGGTTCTCTCTCGACGTTTATGCAGCGCATGCTCACACCCAGTGAATTCGACGTTCTCACCGCGCGGCTCTTCGGTTCGGTGAACAACGCGGAGAGTGAATACTATCCCATCGCTATACCGTTGGTCCTCGCGGTGACATTGCTGATGTACCTGAACTCCCGCCAGCTCAACGTCCTGGCCTTGGGGCGTGATGCCGCAACGAACCTTGGCGTTAATCACAAGGTCAATGCAATCTATACGCTGATTTTGGTTTCCATTCTTATGGCGACAAGCACCGCGCTCGTTGGGCCCATGACATTCCTGGGCTTCCTCGTGGCTACCTTGGCCTATCAGGCAGCGGAGACGTATGACCACCGCTTTTTGTTCCCAATGGCAATCGCCACGGCCTTCGCCGTACTCACCGGCGCCTACTTCCTCATGCAGCACGTGTTCTACGCGCAGGGCGTGGTCTCCATCATTATTGAGCTAGTGGGCGGCAGCGTCTTCCTTCTGGTCATTCTGCGAAAGGGCAAGCTGTGATCAAGCTTTCCAAAGTTTCCAAGTCCTACTCCGGTGAGACCAGCATTGGCCCCATCGATCTGGAGATCCCCTCCGGCGGTATTACTGCGCTGATTGGGCCGAATGGTGCGGGCAAGTCCACGATGCTGACGATGATTGGCCGACTTCTCGACGTCGACGAAGGTAGCATCGAGGTCGCCGGTTACGACGTCTCCTCTACGAAGTCGCAGGACTTGGCGAAGATCCTCTCCATCCTGCGCCAGGAGAACCACTTCATTACCAAGCTGACCGTGCGCCAGCTGGTGAGCTTCGGCCGTTTCCCCTACTCGAAGGGGCGGCTGACTGCGGAAGATGAAGAGATAGTTTCGCGCTACATCGACTTCTTCCACTTGGCTGAATTGGAGAGCCGTTATCTTGACGAGCTGTCCGGCGGCCAGCGTCAGCGTGCATATGTGGCGATGGTGCTCTGCCAGGAGACGGATTACGTGCTTCTCGACGAGCCCCTCAACAACCTGGACATTTCACACTCCGTGGAGATGATGAAGCATTTGCGGAAGGCCGCCAAGGAATTTGGCCGGACGATCATCATCGTCCTCCATGACATCAACTTTGCTGCTCGTTATGCCGACTATATTTGCGCGGCCAAGGATGGAAGCATCGTTTCTTTCGGCAGTCCGGAGGAGATCATGCGCGATGAGATTCTCACGCCCATCTTCGAAACCCCCATCACCGTTATCGATGGTCCGGATGGCCTGTTGGCCTGTTATCACTAATTATTAGCATTCAGGTGGACTATCCGATAGCCGGAAAACTGCCCCAGGAAGAGCATCAAAAGATGCGTTTTCCTGGGGATTTGTTGTTTGTTGGGGGTGTGCGTATATTTATCGGGGTCGCCGCGAGGTAGCCGGGAGGTTAACTGGTGGTAGATGTTCGGACGATGGTTGTTCGGCGGGTTTGACTTTGGTTGAGCTTGTTGGGTAAGGTTGTTCGGGCCGCTGCAAGAGGGTTAACGTTTGGTTAATTTTTTTGTGGTGTGCGGATGATGTTTGAGAACTC
>DXEO01000071.1 GCA_019114925.1 Candidatus Corynebacterium faecipullorum
GTCTGTGCGTACCCAAGGCTCAGTGGCCACCTTCAGGGATGTCGACGCTGCCGTATCTGCTCTGCGTTCCGGCACGGCACCCATGGTTGTTGGCGCGCTGCCCTTCCACAAAGGTGACCCCGCGGCACTGACCGTGCCGCGCAGCATCATCCGCGAGGACGGACCTCTCGAGCCGCACGCCTATTACCGCAGCGGCACGCTCAACGCGCGCGTGACTGGGTTTGACCCAGAGCCGGAGGAGCACCTGCGCCGCATCGAGGCGGCCATTGCCACGATCGAGGCCTCCAAGCTGGATAAGGTGGTGCTTGCACGCGCCGTCGACATCGAGTTCAACGCCCCTGTCGATCCGCTCCTCGTTGCCGCGCGGCTGATTGATTTATCTTCCCACCGCGATGGCTTCATCGCCGACCTCACTCCGGCTGGACGCCCTGGTGCAATGTTCGTCGGCTCCTCCCCAGAAGTGCTGGTCAAGAAGCAGGGCTCAACGGTCACGGCCTTTCCTTTGGCCGGCTCCGCACCCCGCCAGGCTGATAAGGCACGCGATATCAAAGCGGGCCAAGACCTCCACAACTCGGCAAAGGACCTGCGCGAGCACGCCTTCGTGGTGGATCACATCCGCCGGATTCTGCAGCCTCTGTGCGAGACCCTCGATGCCCCCACGTCTCCGCAGCTGACCTCCACCAATGAGATGTGGCATCTGGGAACGCCGATCGCGGGAACCCTCAAGGATTCGAGCATTACTGCCCTCGAGTTGGCAGAGCTGGTCTACCCCACCCCTGCTATTTGTGGCACCCCCGCTGAGGCCGCACAAGCGTTGATCGAAACCGCTGAAGCCGACCGCGGTTTCTACGCCGGCGCGGTCGGCTGGTGCGATGATTCCGGTGACGGCGAATACATGGTAGCCATCCGTTGCGCCGAGGTGGCCGGCGATGGACTCTCCGCCCGCGCGTGGGCAGGCGGAGGAATCGTCGTGGATTCCGACCCGACCGCGGAGCTTCAGGAAACCACGGCTAAGCTGCGCACGATTTTGCGCGCGCTCAACCTCTAAAGCAGCCTTTAGGCTCGCTCGATCGGGTTCTTCAGGCTACCCACGCCGGGGATCTCAATTTCGATGGTATCGCCCGGCACCATCGGCGCCGTGCCAGCCGGGGAACCAGTAGTGATGACATCACCCGGTAGCAGCGTGTAGGACTGCGAGATCTCAGCGATGATGTCACCCATCTTCACAATCATCTGATCCGTATTGGAATCCTGCTTCTGCTCACGCTTGCCTTCGTGAGTGAGGTAGGCGTTAATCTTCTGGTCATCGAGATTGATGCAGTCCAAGTCCGTCTCAATCCACGGGCCCAGCGGGCAGAAGGTGTCGATACCCTTCGCACGTGCCCACTGGCCATCCTGGAACTGCAGGTCACGCGAAGAAACATCGTTGCAAATGGTGTAGCCAACGACGTGATCGCGCCACTTCTCCGGATCAATATTCTTCGACACCTTGGAGATCACCACGGCGAGCTCGCCTTCGAATTCGACGTTGGTGGCGAACTCCGGAATCTTGATGGGTGCACCGGGACCAATGACCGCAGTGGAGGGCTTGATAAAGATCGTCGGCGGCAGGTGCTCCGCGGATTCCTTGAAGACTTCCGCCACGTGGTCGGCGTAGTTGCGGCCGAGAGCCACGACCTTGGTGGGCAGGGTCGGCGCCAGCAAGCGCACCTCACTCAGCGGCCACTCCCGGCCAGTCGGCTCCGGTGGGGTAAACGGTGTGCCGGAGATTTCCTTCGCCACCAGCTGGTCAAGCGGGGCGTCGGCGGGGCCATCAATGATGGCGAAACAGATACCTTCGGTGTGAGCAATTCGTCCTAAACGCATAACGGCCATACTACTCGCAAGGATTTTTAACTCGCGATCCGGGGCCTTAAGTAAAGGTTGCAAAGAATGCAGTGCTTATGCTGGCACCATGTTCTAAAGACAAACACTTTCGCACAGGCCTAGCGCTGGGCGACGTCCCCTAAGGTCACCGCCCGCGTGCGTCCTCGCTGCGCAAGGTATAACTCGGCACAGGCCAAGGCATCACTGAGCGCATTGTGGCTCCCATAACGCGGTAGGCCATAACGCGCCCGCACCCGGGGCAGGCGTAGATCCTCGCCGCGCGGGTAGGTTCCCATGCGCTCCATGTGGCGCCGCTCGAGTGCAAAGGTATCAACCACGCTCAGGCGGGGCCGCTCCCCGAAAACCTCACGGGAGGCAGCTTCAATGAACCCCACCTCTAAGGCTGCGAAATGCGCGAGTAGCGCGCGGTTATGGAGAGCCTGGCGCAATTGCGTCACCGCGCTATCTAGTTCCTCGCCGGCATCAATGACCTCCTGCGTCAGCAGGTGGACATGTGCATCCTCAGCCACCTGCGCGCCGCGCACCACAGTATAGCCGGCACCTGATAAGTCGATGACTCCCCCGTTAACCGGCACCCAGCCGATGGAGACAATCTTTCCTCTTCGCGGGTCTAAGCTAGTGGTCTCCATGTCCACGGCAAGCAAATCCAGCTCATCGAGCGGGGTGCTTCCTCCTGGCGCGCCCCAATCCGCGCGCCGACTCCAGGGGCTCCACATCTAGATATTCCTCACCGGATACTTCGTGGCCAACGCATTCTGCATCGACTTGATAGCTCGGAAAGCATCGCGCAAGTGTTCTCGCTCCATGCGGCCGAGGCCCTTGGGGTCGATGTGATAATCCGGCTGCTGGCCTTCTCGCAGCTGGCGGGCTTGGTGCTGGAAGGACAGGGAACGCAGGTAGTCAAAGGCGTCGAGAAGTTCCTGCGCGCCCTGACGGCTCACTGCATTACCGGCTGCTTCCCTAAGCCGTTGGCGCGTATCCACCACCGTAGATCCGGAGGCCAGCGCGAAAAGCCGGGCCATCTGTACGATGCCCGCTGTTCCGCCCTTTTTGATATCGAGGGTGTTTGCGTAATCACCATCGCGCTCCACCACGAGCCCCCGAAACAAAGTAAGCGGTGGTTCACGACGCGCGGCCAAGCTAGCCAGGTGGGCGTGCAAGCGCGTTGCCCCTCGACCCATCTCTACGGCAGCAGTGTGGACTTCCCGGCCCAGCGTCTCGCTTCCATAAAGCACCCGGAAGTCGAAGAAGATTTGCGCGTTGAGCAGTGCCTCCGGTTGAGGCTCTCGAATCCACCGGCGGAAGGCTTCAATCCATTGGGAACGCGTCATCCGCCACTGAGCGGTCATGGCCATCATGTCCCCAGGACACAGGACCTGCCCTGCGTCTGCTAAGCCCTGGCACACAAAGGAACTAAGCCGCGCGAAATACTCTCCATGCACAGCGGCATCGAAATCATCCGCGAGGACTAGCGCACTATCTTGGTCTGAGGCCAGCGCCATCTCTCGCCTTCCCTGCGAGCCCACGGCCACGAAGGCATACTCCACAGGCGGAGGACCAAGCTCCTCCTCCGCCAGCGTGCACAAGCGCCGTGCCACAGCATCGGCGGCAAGCGTGACCAAGCTCGAGGCTTCCGCCGGTGTGGAGCCGCGCTCCACGAAGCGCCCAGCCAAGCGCGTGGCCTCGTTGAAGGCACCATTCAGCTCTGCAACACTGGTGCGCCGTGAAAGATCCGCAGCGAGGTAGACCGGATCATTGTGCAGCAGCCGGGTAACGTCCGACTGCGTAACTATTCCCTGCAGGGCGCCTTCCTTGACCACCGGCAAATGGTGGATGCCGCGCTCGGCCATGTGCAGCAGGGCTTCCATGGCTGGGGCATCTGCCGACACCGTGAGGGGCTGAGGCGTCATGATCTCCCCCACCGGCTCAGAAGGATCACGCTGGGCGGCGAGCACCCGGGTTCGCAGATCGCGGTCGGTAAGGATTCCCGTGAGCCGCTTATCTGACTCCGGGCCCGGTTCCACGACGAGTAGTGAAGAAACGCCATGTTCTGTCATCAGCAGAGCAGCATCGCGGATGGTAGTTGCGGCTGGCGCCGTCAGCACGTCGGTCCGAATGAGCTCCCGCAGCGGCGTGCGGAGAACGTCGGTCGGTGCGGAATCGGTGAGCCCCCGCGCTGCTGCTCGGATCTGGCGGGACTGCGCTGAAAAGAAACGCGCGATGTCAGGGTTGCGTTCAGCGAGTTGGCTAAAGGCCTCCTGCGGGAGGGTGAAGACAAGGCTGTCTTCCACCGCGACCATCTCATAGACAGATACCGGCTCTCCCTGCAGTGTGGAGTAGCCAAAGGTAAGACCAGATTCGCGGCGGTCCAGCAGCACGCCTTCTTCTCCCACCACATCAATCGCACCGGTGCGGATGATGTGGAGATGAGCATTCTCTTCCCCCATCTTTATGGGAATATCCCCGCGACGCAGGTAGATCATGCTCAGCTGTGCAGACAGTGCGGTGAGCTCTTCCTCCGGCAGACGGGAGAAAGGCTCATGCTGGGCGAGGAAGCTAGTGACCTCGTCTATTTCGACGCTCATGCGCCAACCATACAGCGCTAAGCAATGAGCGCGGCGGCGATTCGATCACCAATTTCCGTGGTATGCGCCTGTGCATCACCGCGGGCGGAAACATCGGCCGCCACGGCCTCTTCGATGCGCACGGCGTTCTCCTCGTCACCAAGGTGGCGCAACAACATCGCCGCCGACAGGATCGCCGCGGTGGGATCCGCGATGCCCTTGCCCGCAATATCCGGTGCGGAACCGTGAACCGGTTCAAACATGGAGGGGTTAGCTCCGGAGGCATCAATGTTGCCGGAGGCAGCCAAGCCAATACCGCCGGTCACAGCACCTGCCAGGTCAGTCAGGATGTCACCAAAGAGGTTATCGGTCACGATGACGTCATAGCGCGCAGGGTCGGTGACCATGTAGATGGTTGCGGCATCGATGTGGTTGTAATCCACGGTGACTTCCGGGAATTCCTCAGCCACCTCGTTTACGGTGCGCTGCCAGAGCCCACCGGCGTTCACCAGGACATTGGTCTTGTGAACCAACGTGACGTGTTTACGGCGGGACATCGCACGCTTGAAGGCATCCCGCACCACGCGCTCAACACCGTAGCGAGTGTTCTGGGAAACCTCCGAGGCCACCTCATGTTCGGTACCTTCGCGCAGCGTGCCGCCGTTTCCGCAGTACAATCCCTCAGTGCCTTCACGGACGACGACAAAATCGATATCGCCCGGGTTTGCCAGCGGCGAGGTGGACGTCGGGTACAGCTTGGAGGGGCGCAGGTTGACGTGGTGGTCCAAGGCAAAACGCATCTTCAGCAGCAGGCCGCGTTCCAGCACGCCAGGGGGAACCTCACCGGGCGCACCAATGGCGCCGAGCAGGATGGCGTCATGCTCGCGCAGGGAGGCCAAGTCGGCGGCGCTAAGCAGCTCCCCGTTGCGCAGGTAGCGCCTAGCACCGAGGTCATAATCAGTGACCTCGATATCCTGGCGAACCGCACGCAAGACCTTCAATGCCTCCGCGGTCACCTCGGGACCGATGCCGTCGCCGCCAATCACTGCCAGTTTCATTTCGTGGGATTCCTTTCTCACATATTGGATACTTGTGATGGTACCACTCTCTTGACTCCGGCGACGGCGAAACCCCCATGAAGAACCGCGGTGGATCCTTCACAGGGGCTGCTGTGAAAAGCTTAGCGCTGTGGACTATGCGTCCAAGTCGAGCTGGCGGCAGGTAGCACCCAGCGCCGCGTTGATTTCCTCGACGAGCTCCTCCGGCACCTCACGTTCGACGCGCAGGATGAGCACAGCATCGGAGGCTTCCTTGCCCTGGGTCAGGGCGGCGGCCACGATGTTGATTCCAGCAGCGCCCAGCTTGGTACCCACGGTTCCCAGTGCGCCCGGGGCATCCTTGTAGGAGAAGAAGAGGTTGCGGCCGGTAGCGCGCATGTCGACGCCGCGTCCATTGATGCGGACAATCTTCTCCACACCATCGATACCTGTCAGGGCGCCGGTGAGCTGGGAAACCAGACCATTAGAACCGATGACCTTCACGCGCACCGAGGAGCGGTGGCCCTTCGACTCCACGTTGGTCTTAACATCCACGGTCACTCCGCGGCTTTCGGCGATCTTCATGGCGTTAACGAAGGTGACAGCCTCTGAGACCACGCCGGAAAACAGTCCGCGAACAGCAGACAGACCAAGAGCCGAAACATCCTCGTTTGCCAGTTCACCGCAGGCCTCTACCTCTACGGCAACCGGCGCCGCATCCAGCAGGTTGCCGGCCACCAGGCCCAGCTTACGGGTAAGGTCCAGCCAGCCTGCGACTTCCTCGCCAACCTTGCCGCCCTCAACATTGACGGCGTCGGCCACGAACTCACCAGCCAGCGCCTTCAAAACCGAAGCGGCTACATCGGTACCTGCACGGTCCTGCGCCTCCACCGTGGAAGCACCAAGGTGCGGAGACACCGTTACCTGCGGGAGCTCGAAGAGCGGAGAATCGGTGCAGGGCTCGGAATCATAAACATCGAAACCGGCGCCGCGGTGGTGACCCGACTTGATGGACTCAGCAAGCGCTGCCTCATCCACGAGGCCGCCGCGGGCAGCGTTGATGATGATCTGCCCCTTCTTGGCCTTAGCCAGGAGTTCAGCATCAAACATACCGGCGGTCTCCGGCGTCTTGGGCAAGTGAATGGTGACGAAATCAGAGCGGGACATGAGCTCTTCAAGGCTCACCAACTCTACGCCCAGCGCCGCTGCGCGAGCCGGATTGGCATAAGGATCGTAGGCGATGACGGTGGTCTCAAAAGCCAGCAAACGCTGTGCAAAGAGCTGGCCAATGTGGCCGAAGCCCACGATGCCGATGGTCTTGCCATAGATCTCGACGCCCTTGAAGGAGGAACGCTTCCACTCACCTTGGCGCAGAGACTGATCCGCTGCCGGCACCTGGCGCGCGGTGGCCAGAAGCAGCGCGATGGCCTGCTCACAAGCGGAGTGAATGTTGGAGGTCGGCGCGTTGACAACCATGACGCCGCGCTCGGTGGCAGCGGGGATATCAACATTGTCCAAACCGACACCAGCGCGGCCCACAATCTTGAGGTTCTCCGCGGCGGCCAGCACCTCCGCATCCACGGTCGTGGCAGAGCGAACGAGGAGGGCATCAGCCTCCGGCACCGCGGCGAGCAGTTCCGCGCGATTTGGACCATCTACCCAGCGGACCTCGACAGTGTCCCCGAGAGCATCGACGGTGGATTCTGCAAGCTTATCGGCAATAAGAACGACCGGCTTCGACATAACTTCCTTTACTAGTCAGAATTGGAGATGCCGAGAAGTGTAGTTTATTTTTTCCAGCCCTGAGTGATTTTATGCGTGAATTCTGTCACTGAACCGAATTCCGGACCAAGGGCCACGATCGGCCCATCTGATAGCCCAGCTGTAATCGCCGCGCCGGCCTTCGTCGCCGTCGGATCCGGGTCCTCCATCACGAACACCGTACCGCCATATGAGGTGGCATTCACCACATTGGCTAAGGGGCTATCTTTCGTCGCCACGATAACCGGTGCCATCTGCGCATCACGGCGCGCTTGCGCGGGAATCGCCGGCATCCTCTCCTTGCTAAGCTGCTGCGGCAGCGGCTCCCACGCGGCCTTGAGCTCCGTTTTCGTGGAGGAATCCAACCGCGCGATGTTATCAACCATGCGCTCCCTGTTCATCACTACTTTGGAATCAAAACGAAAAGCGGTGTACTCGCCCAACGCCTTGGCGTTTCCTGGGTCGTGGATAACCTCGAGTTGCCCGTTCTGGCTAGCCCAGGGGACGTTGCCGATGACGAGAATTTGCTCAACATCAAGGTCGTTGAGCAGTTGTGAAATCTGCGGGCGGATCGAGGCATCGTAGGTCACCATGGGAACGCGCTGCGACACACTCAACGTCGCCGCCCGCAAGGCCGCAGCATCTGTCTCCTCCGCCAGGATCAGCGTATTACTCTCCTTGAAGAATAAGCGTGCCGAGTCGATTCCCCAGCGGTCCCCAACAACGGTGACTTCGTTGGCGAATTGCGGATCAATGAGCCGCAGGCGGTTTTCCTCACTCGCCCGGACCAGGTCAATTTCTGACTCAGGAAGAGCGGTGATGTCTTGAGTCAAGAGGGGCTCACCGCGTCCCAGCGATGAGCATCCCACAACCCCCAGCGCGGTCATGCCCAGCAGCACCGCCGTGGACACGACCTTTAGCCCACGTGGACATGGAACCTTAACGAGCAAAGGCCTGCGGCCCCTCCTCGCCACCAGAAAGGTTCGCCTCGTCCACGTCACGCACTACCTTTTTGTTGAGCGCGTATTCAACGATGCCGACGAAGCGCTCGCGGCGGTCAGCAAAGAACTGGTGCACAGTCTTCGCGGTCAGAAGCTCCGGTTCCAGTTCGTGGGAGGCCAACACGCTATCGAACTCAGCATCCTCCATGATCGATTTCGACTGCACGCGCGGCAGGTAGCGCTCGGGCGAATGCCCATCGATGACAACCTCAGTGCGCTTGCCCATCGGAGTGCGGTTCAGCACGGAGTTAGCCAGCACGCCGCTGACGCCGTGGCGCTCGCACCAGCGAAGCGGGAAGACAGGGAAGAAGCCCGGCTGCAGCTCCTCAAAGCTATGGCGGCTAAACGGACGGCCTGTACGCCAGTCCTTCGCGCCACGAGCCATAAGCAAGGCATACAGGCCATGCCACACCCCGTCGTGCTCCCCTACCGACAACAGGCGGGACTCGCGGAAGGAGGCATCCCGGACGGTCTTTGGAACATCCTCGGTGTCGCCAGCAACCCATGCGGTGACCTCGTCAACGTCGCGCGCTGCACGTAGCTTCACGGCGGAGGAGCCGTAGAGCTCACCAAAGACGCCGCTCCAGAACCACTGATTGAGGCGGTCCCAGGCTTCCTGGCTCGACAGCACGCCCTTCTTCTCAGCCAGACGCGCCAAAATGACCGCTAGCGGAATGATCTGCTCGGAATAAGGAACCTGGTCAGGGGAAAGTATGCAACGCTCAGCCAGGTACTCGGCGACTTCGCGGAAAGTAATCACTAGGGTCTGCGAAGCCTTGCGGTATTCGGCGAGCGAGAGCTGCAGGATGTCCTCGCGCTGGCCGCCGGCATTGCCCTTCTCCCCTGACACCAGCAGTGATACTGCCGAGAGGAATTCATTGCGGCCGATGCCGTCGAGCGCTGGGAAGGCACGCAGCTGCTTTTCGACGCCTGCCCAATCCTCCGCCAAATGGAAGTCCGGGTCCTCAGAGGCAAAGACTGCAGTGAGGAGATCGAAGACATCCATCTGTAGACCAGCCGAGTTCGCCTGGGCAAAGATGGAGCCGATCCCCGGGCTGGCCGTCTCGCGGGAAAGGCGAATCATCGGCACCGTGTAGCCGGACAGCGGGCGCAGAATTCGGTTATTGAAGGCAGCGACGACATCGCGGGTGGCGCCATCATTGGCAGCGGCGAGCTCGAAGAGCATGCTGGTGCCTTCCTCACTTAGCAGCGCGGAAACAGGAATGCAGCATGCCTGCACGGCGGCCTCGCGGCTGTCCAGAGGAACATCGATATCCGGCGCGAAGTGGGAACGCAGCTCGCCGTGCTGGTTGATGGCAAAGACCGCCTCATCCGGCATGACGTCTTCAGAGGTAGCTTTGCGCAGGTCTACGAAGTACTTCCGGGAGACCTTCTTGGAGCGGAAATCGGTGGTATCGACAAAGCCCTCACCACGGAAGCAGTGGTACAGCGTGGTCAACCTCTGTTGACCATCGAGCAGCAGCAGGCCCGGGTTTACCCCGGTATTGGGCGCACCCGCGAGCGGCCGCGGTCGAAAGCGCATGGCCTCGTTGCGGGTATCCAAGGCCATGAACGCGCCGAGTGGGTAGCCGCGCAGCACAGTGACGATCAGCGATCTGATACGGTCCTCGTCCCAGGCATAAGAGCGCTGGAAATCTGGAAGCTGAATATCACCGCGATCGATGCGTGCGAAGAGGTCATTAAGGTCATAGCTTGGCGTAGAGAAACCCATGGCTTCGAGCCTACCGCCATATGTGGGAACGTGCCCGTTTATGTGCGAACATCACAAAACTAAAGAATCCCGCTGACCAGTGGCCAACGGGATTCTTTAGATGGAGCGAAGTTTATGCAGTTGCGTCTAGCGGGTTCTTGACCCAGCTCATGAGATCGCGCAGCTGGGAGCCAGTCTGCTCGATCGGGTGGGAGTTCACCTTGGCGCGCAGTTCCTCGAGCTCCTTGTTGCCACCCTCAACGTTGGCAACGAGGCGCTTGACAAAAGTGCCATCCTGAATGTCGGTGAGGACTTCCTTCATGCGCTCCTTCACGGAAGCGTCGATGACGCGCGGTCCGGAAAGGTAGCCGCCGAACTCTGCGGTGTCGGAGCAGGAGTAGTTCATGTTCTTGATGCCACCCTCAACGATGAGATCAACGATGAGCTTCAGCTCGTGGCAGACCTCAAAGTAGGCCATCTCCGGCTCGTAGCCAGCCTCGGTAAGGACCTCGAAGCCGTTCATGATCAGGTACTCCACGCCACCACACAGGACGGCCTGCTCACCGAAGAGATCGGTTTCAGTCTCATCCTTGAAGGTGGTCGGGATAACGCCGGCGCGGGCACCGCCGATGGCTGCGGCATAGGACAGGGTCAGTTCGCGTCCCTCGCCCTTCGGATCCTGCTCCGTGGCAATCAGGCAAGGAACGCCCTTGCCGTCAACGAACTGGCGGCGAACCAGGTGACCCGGACCCTTCGGAGCGACCATACCGATGGTGATATTCTCCGCCGGCTTGATCAGACCGAAATGGATGTTGAGGCCGTGGCCGAAGAACAGTGCGTTGCCGTCCTCCAGATTCGGCTCGATGTCCTCGGTGAAGATAGCAGCCTGAGAGGTATCCGGCGCCAGCAGCATGATGACATCGGCCCACTTGGCAGCCTCAGCATTGTTAAGAACCTTGAAGCCAGCCTCTTCCGCCTTCTCGCGGGACTTGGAGCCTTCGCGCAGGCCGATGGCGACCTCAACGCCGGAGTCACGCAGGTTCATTGCGTGGGCGTGGCCCTGGGAGCCGTAGCCAATGATGGCCACCTTGCGGCCCTGGATGATGGTCAGGTCTGCATCGGAATCGTACAGAGTCTCAATAGCCATGTTTGATGTTCCTTTTCTCTTTGGGTTCGTGAGCACTACTCATCCAGTAGTAACTCTGCCTATTGAATTTGTATCACACTTTGGGACAGTCTGCCCACATTGTGAGATTTTTTATTTGCTCGGTGCCATCGCCTTTGGGCCACGACCCAGCGCGACATTTCCGGACTGCACCAGTTCGCGGATGCCGAAGGGCTCGAGGACGTCGAGAAGCGCCTGCAGCTTGCCCGGAGTACCGGTGGCCTCCACCACCACGGACTCGGGCGAGACGTCCACGATGCGGGCACGGAAAATGTTCACCGCGTCGACCACCTGGGGGCGGTTCGAGTTATCAGCGGCAACCTTGACCAGCATGATGGCGCGGGCAATGGTGTTTTCCTCTTCCAGCTCCACCACCTTGAGCACCGGAACAATCTTGTTGAGTTGCTTCGTCACCTGCTCGATGACGACCTCGGAGGCGTCCACAACGATGGTCAAGCGGTTGATCCCCTCGGTTTCGGTACGTGCGGAAACCAGCGAGATGAGGTTATAACCGCGGCGGGTGAACATACCGGTCACGCGGGAAATGATGCCCTCAATATCCTGGACGCGCACAGACAGGATGTGGCGAGTGATGTCGTCTTTAGCCATTGTTCTTAGGCCTCCTCGAGGGATTCGTGGATGTCGGCCGGATCCTCGGCCGCGGACTCATTTTCATCAAACAGCGGGCGCAGGCCCAGGGCGTACTGGATTTCCTCATTGGAGGCACCGCCGCCGATCATCGGCCACACCTGGGCGTCTTGGCCCACGATGAAGTCAATGACTACTGGGCGGTCATTGATTGAGCGCGCACGTTCGATCGCGGGGCCAATCTCTTCCGCCGTGGTGACACGAATGGATTCGCAGCCCAGGGCCTCGCTGAGCTTGACGAAGTCCGGCACATACTCGTCACACTCACGCAGCTTGGTTTGGGAGTACTTGTTCTCATAGAAAAGCGTCTGCCACTGGCGCACCATGCCCAGGTTGCCGTTATTAATAACAGCCACCTTGATGGGAAACCCTTCCACCGCGGCGGTGGTGAGCTCCTGGTTGGTCATCTGGAAGCAGCCATCACCGTCGATTGCCCAGACCTCTCGCTCCGGGCAGGCAGCCTTAGCGCCGAGCGCTGCGGGCACTGCGTAGCCCATCGTGCCGGCGCCACCGGAGTTGATCCAGCTGCGCGGGTGCTCGAAGTCAAGGAACTGTGCCGACCACATCTGGTGCTGGCCCACACCCGCACAGTAGATGGCCTCCGGGCCCACGATTGCGCTGAGCTGCTGGATAACCTCCTGCGGGTTGAGCAGGCCGTCTGCTGTCGGCTCGAAACCGCGCGGGTAGCGGCGCTGCAAATCTCCCAGGTATTCCATCCAGTCACCGATGTGCGGGACATCCAGCTCCGCATCATTGGCATAAGCCTTGGTCAGGCGCAGCAGCACCTCGCGAGCATCGCCCACGATAGGGACAGCGACCTCACGGATCTTGCCGATCTCGGCCGGGTCAATGTCAGCGTGGATGACCTCAGCGTGGGGAGCGAAGGTATCGGTATCACCGGTCACGCGGTCATCGAAGCGCGCACCCACGGCGATAATAAGATCCGCGCGCTGCAGCGCAGCCACCGCCGGCACCGTGCCGTGCATGCCGGGCATACCCATGTGCTGCGGGTGCTTATCCGGGAAGGCACCGAGAGCCATAAGCGTGGTTACCACCGGGATTCCGGTCAACTCAGCAAACTCACGCAGCTCGCGGGAGGCCCCCGCCTTGATAACGCCACCACCAACGTAGAGCACCGGACGCTCCGCGCGCGCAATGCGCTGAACAGCCTGCGTGATCTGGCGCGGGTGCGGGGTCGTAGTGGGCTTGTAGCCGGGCAAATCCGGCATAACCGGACCCGCGTACTTCATAAGCGCGTTCTGCACGTCCTTCGGAATATCCACGAGAACCGGACCCGGACGGCCACTCGACGCCAGGTGGAAAGCTGCCGCGATGGCACCGGGAATATCTTCGGCCTTGGTGACGATGAAGTTGTGCTTCGTAATCGGCATGGTCACGCCGCGGATATCAGCCTCTTGGAAGGCGTCGGTGCCCAGCAACGAACTGCCAACCTGCCCGGTAATAGCCACGACGGGCACGGAGTCCAGGTTGGCATCCGCCAGCGGGGTCACCAGGTTGGTAGCACCTGGACCGGAGGTAGCAATCATGACGCCAACCTTTCCGGATGCCTGCGCATAGCCTTCTGCTGCATGGCCAGCTCCCTGCTCGTGGCGGGTGAGCACGTGGCGCAGCTTCGTGGATTCAAAGAGGGCGTCGTACAGCGGAAGCACGGCGCCGCCCGGAATGCCGAACACCAGCTCGGTGCCCAAATCTTCAAGGGTGCGGACAATGGCGTGTGCGCCCGTGATGCGCTCGGGCGCCCGCTGTGACGGTGTGGAAGCTGTCACGGTTGATGTGCTCCTTTAGTGGGGATGGATATCGGAGAGATCATCCAACAAATAACGCCCCCGCTTTCCTTCCTAGGTGTGAAGGTAACGGGGGCGCATGCTGGTCGACGTCACTAGCGGACTCGCTACGGCTCGCGCCGCCCGGGTACTACTACGAGGTGAAGTCGAATAATGATCATGAGTTAAACTGTACACTGATAGAAACGCCACCGCAGGCTTTACCCCCATTTTTGGGATCTATTTCTCATTTAGCGAGATTCCACAGGTGGGGCGGTTCGCCACCACGCCACACTGTCAATTACGATGACCCATTATGACGTCCTCACACCCGCAGAACGCATCTTCTCGCGCCGAACACCCCACGGCCGAAACGTTCAAGCCCACTCGCGAACACCTCCTCGGCATTGGCATTCTCGCCGCCATAGCTTTTCTCAGCATTGGCTGGGCCCCGAAATACCTCTTCTGGGTGCTCATATTCCCCGTGCTGGCCATCTGGTGGGTCCTGCGGGCCCGCACCACCGTGGACAGCAAAGGCTTGCGCATTACCTATGGCTTCCGCGGCCCTAAACACATCGCGTGGAAGGACTTCAAAGGGATCGGCTTCCAACGCTCGAAGGCCTATGCCCGCACCACGAAGGGCGAAAAGTTCAACCTGCCGGGAGTGACTTTCAACTCCCTCCCCCGCCTTGCCGCCGCTTCCAATGGCCGTATCCCGGACGCCCTGACCGCAGGCCGCGACGCCGCCGATGACAAGGTGGTCATCGTCCACCGCGATGGCCAACAGATCCTCCTTACCAAGGAGGAATACTCCCAGTACCTCAAGAAACACCCCGAACTGAAAGATTAACCATGTACCCTCTCCGCTCTAAAGTCACCACCGTTGGCCGCCAGGCATCTGGTGCCCGCGCGCTGTGGCGCGCGACCGGCTCCAAGGAGAGTGACTTCGGCAAGCCGATCGTTGCCATCTCCAACTCCTTTACCCAGTTCGTTCCCGGCCACGTCCACCTCAAGAACGTCGGCGACATCGTGGCCGATGCCATCCGCGAAGCCGGCGGCGTGCCGAAGGAGTTCAACACCATTGCTGTTGACGATGGCATCGCCATGGGCCACAGCGGCATGCTCTATTCCCTGCCGTCGCGAGAGATCATCTCCGATTCCATCGAGTACATGGTCAATGCCCACACTGCCGATGCCTTGGTGTGCATCTCCAACTGCGACAAGATCACCCATGGCATGCTGAATGCCGCGCTGCGTCTG
>DXEO01000072.1 GCA_019114925.1 Candidatus Corynebacterium faecipullorum
GGGATCGATGGAATCCTTATCCAGACTGCCCGCGAAAGGCGGGTTGGCCAGGACGAGATCGAAGGCCTCATCAAACATCGTTGGAAGCTGCTGCAGGGAGTCATGGTGGGAGATGTTGGGCTCTTCAAAACCATGCATGAACATGTTCATCGCGGCGATGCGCACCATGGTTTTGTCAAAGTCGAAGCCCGTCAGGCCCGCTTTGATGAACTCAGTGCGCGTCTCTTTGTTGTAGAGGTCTTCGCGGTGATGCTGAGCAACCCAATCATTGGCAGCCACCAGGAAGCCTGCGGTACCACACGCCGGGTCAATGATCCGCTGCGATGGCGTCGGCTCCATGAGTGCAACGAGGAGTTCGATGATGTGGCTGGGTGTGCGGAACTGGCCGTTCGTACCCGAGGTGGACAGCTTGTCCAGCATGTACTCATACAAGTCGCCCTTCATGTCCTTGTTCGGAAAGTGCAACTGGTCAATGAGTTCCATGACGCGCGAGAGCGTGGCCTCAGATTCGATCTCGAAGGAGGCATTGGCCATGTGCCCTTGGAAGCCCGTGCCGCCCATCTCCTTGATGAAGGGGAAGACCTTAGTGATGATGGTGGCCTTGCGGCGGGCAATGTCACGGTCTTCGATGAGGTTGCGCCACCGCAGGTCCTGTTGGCTGGCGTCAAAGATGTCTTCCGTCGCGGTGGGATCCCCCAGCGCCCGACGCTTATCAATTTGGACCTGGCGCTCGTCGAGGTCCTTGATAAAGAGCAGGTAGGTGAACTGCTCGATGACGGATACAGGGTTGGAAATGCCGCCGGACCAGAAGGTGTCCCAGATGCGGTCGACGTTGTTTTTGAGAGCGCCGGTAATCATGTAGTTCAGCGTAACTGCCGTAGGGAGCTATGTTCACCATTAGCCCGCGGTGGGGGGTTGACTCTACATCTTCGTCAGACATACATCTTCGTCAGCGCTATACTTGCTTCACTTCTAAACCTTCTTGACCACGGCTGGCTTGAGCTTCATCGCGCCGAAGCCATCAATCCGGCAATCAATGTTGTGGTCTTCCTGGCCGGTGCCGGCGTCGAAGTTCAAGCGGATGCCGCGCACCTTCGTGCCGGCTTTTAGCGGCTGCTGCGCGCCCTTTACCTTAAGGGTCTTGGTGATGGTGACCGTGTCGCCGTCGGCAAGCGCATTGCCCACGGAGTCGACGATGGCCGGTTCGGCTCCTTCCGTGGCCGTGGTATCGGCAGCGTCGGCGGAGAACTCGTGCGCGCACTCGGGACAGCCGATGAGCGGCGGCATCTCGTAGGTGTACTCGGAGGAACATTCGGGGCAGGGTGGCAACGTTGCGGCTGAAGTATCAGACATAAGAAGGAGTGTAGCCTGCGTAGCGCGAAAAGATGATCCTTCTCTCATCCCATTGATGGATACCCCAGCGGGGTATAGGCTTGAGTCAACATAATCGGACCTATTCGGAAGACTTATGAAACGCCTCATTTCTCTTGCTGCCGCCTGCACCGCAGCCGCAACCCTGTCCGCCTGCTCTACGGAGAGCCCCGTCCCGAGCGAAGCCTCGAAGAGCGCCGCTTCCAGCACCGACATCCAACAGGTGCCTGCCGAGGAGATCCTCGCCGAGTTCGATCTCGAAGGGTTGGATGGCCCGGAGATCATCGACAAGCTGGACCACATGCCCAAGGAGGAGCGCCCTAGCGATCTGCACGCCTCCGTGTTGCCGAACGAGCTAGTCCTCACCTCCGAGCAGGGCCAAGCATCCCTGCCCTTGCCGGAGGACAAGTTCTACGTCTCCATCGCGCCGTACATGACCCAGACCCATGACTGCTTCAACCACTCCCTGACCACCTGCACTGGTGAGCTCAGCAAGGAAGACATCCACGTCACCATCACCGATGACGCCGGAAAAGAGCTGGTCAACGAAGACACTACGACCTTTGACAACGGCTTCATTGGATACTGGCTGCCCGCCGATAAGCACGGCACCATCACCATCACCCACGACGGCAAGACCGGCGAGGTTCCTCTGGACACCACCGAGGAGGGCGCAACCTGCATCACCGCCCTGCAGATGGCCTAGCCAACCGTGCCCACGCTGAGCGGTGCGTTCCATGTGCGGGACGCACCGCTTGTCGACGATCCACTTTCCTCAGGATCGCTTACCGCCACATAAAGTTTCCTTCGATTTAATTTCTCCTTGCCCATTCCGACACTTGCGCTTATTACGGTCCCAGAGTGGATTCCGGCCATGCGAACAATGGCCCCGGTCCGTCTCTTTTCTTGCTCGCTCTTTTCACTTAGGAAAGCTCAATAATGCGTATTTCTTCTCGTGCGCTGCGCACCTGCGCGGCTGTGACCGTCGCTTCCCTTGCCACCGCTGGTGTCGTCGCTCCCGCGCAGGCCGCAACCTCGGGCCCGAAGAATGTCATCTACATGATCGGTGATGGCATGGGCTACAACCACATCGCCTCCACCAACCTCTACGAGTCCGGCCAGTCCAAGTACCTGGTTGAGGGCGCTTTCGACGGCGAGGTCAAGGAGCTCGACGGCGAGTCCGTTCAGGCCTACGAGGACTTCAACCGCCTCTCCATGACCACCTTCCCGGAGGGCGGCTCCTACGACCCTGAGAAGGCATGGACTGACCACGACTACGTCAAGCAGAACAAAGTCACCGACTCCGCTGCTGCCGGCACCGCGATGTCCACCGGCCAGAAGGTGGACAACGGTGTTTTAGGTAAGTCCCCGTACGGCCACTCCCTGAAGAACATCTCCGAGCAGGCTATCTCTCACGGCAAGTCCGCTGGTGTCGTCAGCTCCGTTCCGTTCAGCCACGCCACCCCGGCTGCATTCGCGGCACACAACAAAAACCGCAACAACTACACCGAGATCGCCGAAGAGATGGTCGGCTCCGATCTATCCGTCATCATGGGCGCTGGTCACCCGGAGTTCGATGACAATGCCCAGAAAGTAGGGGAGCCGAAGTACAAGTACATCTCCGAGGACTCCTTCAACTCCCTGCGTGATGGCTCCGCTGGCTGGGAGTTCGCCGAAAACACCGCTGACTTTGAGAAGTGGGCCGAGGGCAACGTTGAGGCCGACAAGAAGTACTTCGGCCTCGCGCCGGTGGCCTCCACCCTGCAGCAGGGCCGCGACGGCAACCCGGATGCTGCTGAGCCGGGCACCGACCCGAAGAATGACGTTGTTGACCTGCCGACCATGACCACGGGCGCCCTCAACGTCCTGGGCCAGAACGACAAGGGCTTCTCCGTCATGATCGAGGGCGGCGCCATCGACTGGTCCGGCCACGCCAACCAGACCGGCCGCGATATCGAGGAAACCCAGGACTTCAACAAGGCTGTCGACGCCGCCATCGCCTGGGTTGAGGAGAACTCCAGCTGGGATGAGACCCTGCTCATCGTCACCGCTGACCACGAGACCGGCTACCTCTCCGGCAAGGAGGAGACTGCCTCCTGGAACCCGCAGACCGGTGAGAAGGGCAAGGCTCCGCAGCACCAGTGGTACTCCGGCCAGCACACCAACCAAGTGGTTCCGTTCTTCTTCAAGGGCGCTGGCTCCGAAGACATCATGGCGAAGGCCACCGGCACCGACCCTGTGCGCGGCAAGTACATCGACAACACCGACGTTGCCAACCTGATCATCCAGGACTGGTGGTTCGCTGAGGGCTCCGCTCCTGATGATGAGGCTAACGATGACACCAGCAGCAAGGTCGGTTCCTCCATTGGTGCCGGCTTCCTGGGCGCTGGCATCGCTGCCGCCATCCTTGGCGCTATCGCTACCTACCTGCAGTCCATCGGCATCGTGAAGGTTGACTTCGCCGCTCTGCAGAGGATGTTCCGCTAAGAACTCAGCGCTAAACGATGCGCTGAGCATTCAACTCCCGAAAAGGTTCTCCGCTGAGATAGCGGAGGACCTTTTCACGTGCTTTATCGTCTTGCCCTATCGATAGGACACCTGTCCTAGATATAGGACAGTCAAGGCCCCTACCAGCGACATGGCAACAGCACCCTGCTGTGTCCTATGATGAAGCAAATGAGCGCGGAGATTTATTCACTTCCCACAACGCCGTTGGTCACCACTGACCTCACCGAACAGGGTCCCCGGATTTCACTGCGCCGGGGGAGCAACATCCTTATGCTGGAGCTGCCCGCTACCTACCCTGAGGCAGACTTGACGGACCCACGATGGGTAGTCAAGTCCCATTTCATCGATCGCCCGCATTCGGTGCGCGAATTCGCCACCGAAGAACCGCTGGAGGTCGGCATTCCTGGGCCCTTCACCCGCATCGAGGTAACCCTGCGCGATGGCGATGAGGTCCTCCTCGAGACCCTCACCTTCACCGGCATCACCGATGAGGCGCCCTTCATCGTCTATGACCGCACCACCCTCATCGCCCCGCAGGGCACGCTCGAGGCCGCTGAGCCACTCGGCATCTGGGCCGGCTGGGAAGTGGGCCCACTGCCGGAGCAGGTTAGGGTGCCGCAGAGGGAACCGGTGGACGTCGCCAAGCACGGCGATTTCGAGTGGGACTTTGACGTCGCCATCCTGCCCAACGCCCGAGGCCTCGACAACGAGCCGGTGTTCACCCAGTCCCCGCGCGTGCACCTCATCGCGGAAGGGGAGTGGCGCATCGATCTCACCTACGCACCCCTTGGCGGCGAGCAGGAGGAGATTTCGGAGCAAACCTTCGACGCGGGCATCGCCGAACCTTTCCCGGGTGACCTCTACGAAGACCCATGGGTGGGACGTTACAAGGTATCGCTCTGGCACGACGAGGAGCTTGTCGACGTCCGCTTCATCTCCCTTGCCGAGGGCCTCCACATGCGCGCGACTAACGATGGTCCGCGCGGCATGGATTTCCGCATCATCGATGCTCTCGGCGCACACTCGGCCTTCAGCTACACGTTGGCCTCCCCGCCGAAGAAGCCCATCGCTCTGGAAAAGGGCCTGCGCACCTTCGAGGACACCGAGGTCTCACGCCGCGAGGTCGTGGCCAGTGAGGCAGGCTACGAGCTGGAAT
>DXEO01000073.1 GCA_019114925.1 Candidatus Corynebacterium faecipullorum
GCAGAAGCGATGGCCATGTGCATATCCAGGTACTGGTAGGTGCCCAGGCGGCCGCCGAAGAGAACCTGGTTCTCGCGAGCCTCAGCAGCGGCAAGCTTGCGGTAAGCCTCCAGCTTGGAGCGATCCTCCGGGGTGTTGATCGGGTAGTACGGCTCATCGCCCTTCTCCGCAAAGCGCGAGTACTCCTTCATGATGACCGTCTTGTCCTTGGGGTACTTATCGGCGCGCTCCGGGTGGAAATGGCGGAACTCATGGATGCGGGTGTAGTCCACGTCCGCATCGTTGTAGTTCATCACCGGGGTGCCCTGGAAGTCACCAGTCTCCAGCACCTCCATATCGAAATCGAGCGTGCGCCAGCCCAGCTCGCCCTCGGCGAAGTCGAAGTAGCGGTCCAGCGGGCCCGTGTAGACCACCGGTGCGTTTGGCGACGCCCCCCGCAGCTCCTCGCGCACGTCGAACCAGTCGGTGTTGAGGCGGACGTCGATAAGCTCATGCTCCGCCATCTTCTCCAGCCAGGCCGCGTAGCCGTCAACGGGCAGGCCCTCGTAAGTGTCGTTGAAGTAGCGGTTGTTGAAGGTGTATCGCACCGGCAGGCGCGTGATATTGCCAGCCGGCAGCTCCTTCGGGTCGGTCTGCCACTGCTTGGCGGTGTAATCGCGAATGAAGGCCTCGTAGAGCGGGCGGCCAATCAGTGCGATAGCCTTCTCCTCCAGGTTCTTCGCCTCATCCACGGCGAACTCACCGGCCTGCTCCTTGATGAGCTGGCGCGCCTCATCCGGCGAGTAGTACCGGCCGAAGAACTGGTTAATCAGGCCCAAGCCCATGGGGAACTGGTAAGCCGTTCCGTCATGCATCGCGAAGACGCGGTGCTGGTAATCAGTGAAGTCGGTGAACTGATTGCAGTACTCCCACACGCGCTTATTCGAGGTGTGAAAAAGGTGCGCGCCGTACTTGTGGACCTCGATGCCGGTCTCCGGCTCGGCCTCCGAGTAGGCGTTGCCGCCCAGGTGTTCGCGGCGCTCCACGATGAGCACCTTCTTGCCCAGCTGGGAGGCTGCGCGCTCGGCCACGGTCAGGCCGAAGAATCCAGATCCAACAACGATGAGGTCATATGCAGTCATGGGCATCAGCTTAAAGCAGCAACGCGCACGAAACGGCGGGTGACACCCAAGCGAGAAAACTCGCGTGTCACACCTTCTTTCACTTCAACAACTGACGTAACATCTGTCTCGCTAGTTAACTTTTTGCGCTTCTCTTAACCTTATGGCGCACACCATCCTAGGGAGTATCAGTGCACCTCAAACGTCGTCTTGTTCCCGCGAAATCGACGTGGTCAACGCCGATTATCGCCACGGTCACCTCGATCGCTGTGGTTGCTGCCGCAGCCGTGGGCGGCCAAACCCTTATCCAAACCCAGGAAGCGGGCAGTGGCCCCATCGAAGTGAGCTCGGCCTCCGAATCCTTCGGGTCCGGCGAAACGGTTGTGGTGGATGACCCGGCCATCGCCTCCCAGGGCGAGGGCGAAGGCCCGCGCGCCGTCAAGCAATTCCACCGCGATGAGACCTTCTCCTCCTTCGCCGTCACATGGAAGGGTTCGCGCGACGTCGCAGCCTTCGTCCGCGCCAAGCAGCCGGACGGGTCCTGGTCCGAGTGGTACGACATGGACGCGATGTCCTACAACAACGATGATCCCAACGCCACGAACGGCACCGAGCTCATCTTCGTGGGCGATACCAACGACGTGCAGGTCTCCATCAACAACGTGGATCTGGTGACGGGGTCAAACCTCGACGAAGAGTTCACCGAAACCCCCGTCGAGGACACCGCGCTTGACGACGCCTCCTTCAACGTCGGCGACATCGCCCCCGTCGCTGAGGCCGAAGAGCTTCCCGCCAATAGCGACGTCGACGGCTTGGAAGCTGTCTTCATGGACGGCAACGCCCAGGAGGGCGAGGTCATTGAGCCGACCGCCGAGACCGACGGCATGCCGCGCGTGGTCTCGCGCGCCGGTTGGGGCGCGGATGAGAGCATCCGATGCAAGGGTGCTGACTATGACAACGGCGTTAAGGCCATTGCGCTGCACCACACCGCGGGCTCCAATAACTACACCCGCGCGCAGGCAGCCGCGCAGGTGCGCGCCGCGTACAAGTACCATGCGCAGAACCTGGGATGGTGCGATATCGGATACAACGCGCTGGTGGATAAGTACGGCACCATCTACGAGGGCCGCTACGGCGGGCTCGACAAGGCCGTACAGGGAGCTCACATTGGTGGCTTCAACCGGAATACCTGGGGTGTCTCCATGATCGGTAACTATGAGACTGCCCAGCCGACGGAGGCGTTGCTGGAGTCCGTCACCGACCTTGCTGGCTGGAAGGGCGCGATTTCTGGTGTTGATCCGACCTCTCGCGTCTCCCTGCCCTCGGAGGGCTTCGGCGGCTCGCGCTACCCGGCGGGTGCCTCTGCCCGGGTCTACGGCCTCTTCGGGCACAGCGACGTTCACTTCACTGCCTGCCCAGGCCAATACACCATTGCTCAGTGGCCGAAGATCCGCGAGGCAGCACACAAGAAGTACCTCGCCATCAAATCGGGCGCGTCGGGTTCGACATCGACGGACTGGGGCAGCGGAAATACCCCGACGCCAGACTCCTCTGGCTCCACGCCGAACGGAAACACACCGGCCGCACCGGCACAGGAAGCAACGTTCTCGCTAGGCGATACTGAAATCCCGATGAACACCATCACCGCACTAGTCGGCTTGGCTGGCACCCTCTTCACCATCCTGTACTCTCGCTCCGACCAGCAGGTTGACATGGATAAGACGATTAATGGTCTGCCAGTGGAGCAGATCCCGGGCATCGTGACGAAGGTGGTGGCTCTGAGCAAGAACGAGGGACTGAAGCAGACGTGGACGGCAGTCCTTAATGCCTTCGGCCCAGCGCTGGGTCTGGCAGTTGGCGGCCCAGATGAGTCGGCCGGCATCATCTACCAGCTCTTCCAGAATGGCGTCGTGCTCAGTTCTGAGGACACCGGTACGCACGCGCTAGTGGGACGCATCGCCAAGGAATGGGCGTCCGGAAACAACTCAGCGACGCTCGGCTTGCCGACGTCCGACGAAGTCCCCACCGGCCTCGGCAAGGAAGTCCGCGTGCAGTTCCAGGGCGGATCCATTGTCTACAACCCGGAGACTGAGCAGATTCAGGTCTTCACAGACTAAATAGGGATCGCCGATGTAGCGGGAGCCACCTAGCGGCTTCCGCTTTGGCGTTTGTTGTGGATTGGGGTTTAGGTATCCGGCGGTTCTGCGTCGAGTAAGCCCCCTGTGGTCTGCTGCTTCAATGCTGCTTGCGCTGCCTTGTACGCGGCCTGGGACGTAATCGGCTCCGCCCACGGCGGCACATAACCCACCCCACCCCGCAACCTAAAGACATAACCCGCACCAGTCGGCTTATCCGGATCATCATCATTAACCCCATTGTGATAAGCACACAACATCGTCAAATTCGGCGGATCCGTCGCCCCACCTGCTTGCCACGGCACCAAATGATGAACCTGGCAATAGTCAGCCGGCTTATTACACCCCTCACGTGCACACGTCGGATGCTCAGCACTGGCCATTAACCGCTGCTCAAACCCAGCCAAACGCCGCACCCGATGCAACCACACCGGCCCAATCGTGGGATGCACCAACGTCACATACCCAACCTCAGCAAACTTATAAGACACAAACTCCCGGCCACTCATCCGCCCACCATTGGTGAGCACAAGCTCAATATCATCACCCTCACCCCGCACAATCTGGTCCAACTCATCCAAGGTGACCACCACATTGGTCGCCACCGCAGGTTTGGTGCCTCTATGCGCCTTATCAAAAAACACCCGGCCTGCCGCATCCAATAAATCAGCCGGATTAATCGACTCCAAAGTCCCGCGCATCTCACTAATACGCAAGGCTGAATCAGTAATCGTCAACGAATGCGGACCCACCCTCCGATACGTCAACCGCACCCCAGGTTCAGGCACCCGCCGCGGCCGCAACTGCTTCAAGCGTTCCTTCGCCACCTTCGGGATACGGTCTGCTGGAGTCCCCGCCAACCTGACACGCAGATTCCACGCGTCCAACTCTTTTTTCACGCTGGCGGTATAGGACTCAATCAAACTCAACGTCGCCACATCATGCCTTTGAGCAGCCGCAGCCGCACGCGCCTGACGCTGCTTGCCCGTAAAACGCGTCGGCCCGAAATACGCCCCATGCAACCTCGCCAACTCCACAGCATCAGCCGCAGTAGCACCGCGCGCGCGTAAATCATCCACACTGCCCACCGCAAGCCCCACAAGATCCAACCCCGAACTGCGGTAAGAGAAATAAGTCTCCAAATCCCCCATGCGACAAAGACTAAAACACCACCACCCACCCCGCAACCGGAGGCAGAAAACTCTCAGGCTAAGCTATAAACAAGGCAGGAAGCGCGGGGTTTCACGGCTACAGCGCGGCGGAATACAGCAGCGCTAGAACCAACGCTCAAGGACCTTAGCCACACCTGCTTGGTGGTGCGCTAACGTCACCGTATCTGCTGCCGCCACGACATCCGGATGTGCGTTCTCCATGGCAACACCGCACCCGGCCCACTCGAGCATCTCGATATCGTTGGGCATATCTCCAAAGGCGATGATGTCTTCGCGGGCGATACCGTGGTGCTCGGCCAACCACTTAATTCCGCGCCGCTTCGTCACGTTGGGGGCCGCGACCTCGAGGACGCCCTCGGACATCGAGTAGGTCACGTGGGCAAGCTCGGGATCGATGTGTGGAGCAATGAGCTCGTAGAGCTCCGGCGCGGAGAACGCCGTATTGCGAATCAACAGCTTGACCGCCGGTCGGGACACCAACTCCCCTAGGCTAACGAGCCCGAAGCCTTCAAAAAGCGCATTCTCCGAATAGTGTGATTCCACCACGAAGAGTTCCTCAACCGGATCCAAAACCGAGCCGCCCGTACGTTCCGCACCGAAACCTACACCGCCATGAGGTTCAAGCACCTTCGCGGCCACCTCCACGGTTTCCGCGAGGGCCTCCGGCGAGAGCTCGTGGGCGGAGAGCACGCGGTCTTCTGCCGAGTCATAAATCACCGCACCGTTTGAGGTCACGCACACCGGGCGCACGGTCAGCTGCTCCAGCACGGGCATGATCCAGCGGAAGGGGCGGCCAGTTGCCAGGGCGAACTCGCTGCCCGATGCAACCGCTCGGGCCACTGCTTCGCGGTTTCGCCTGGGCACTCGGTGGTTCCGGTCCAACAAGGTGCCATCGATATCGCTGATGATAAGGCGCGGAGCACGGTCCGAATATACGTCACTGGCCATAGACCTGAGTCTACGTCAGCGCGGCACTCCCAATAGCACACCCACCACCGCGCTGTGCTCAGCCCATTCAGCCACGCGAAACGACGAAGGCGGCTGCCACGTGAATGCTCGTGACAGCCGCGCTTGCCTACAAAGCCTGGTGCTTAGGACTTAGGCGATAATGTCGTCATCATCCGCGTCTTCCCAGTTCAGCGAACGCTTGATGGCGCGCTTCCAATCGCGGTAGAGAGTCTCGACTTCTTCCTTCTCACGCTGTGGCTTCCACACCTTGAAATCACCCTGCTGGGAGCTCAGCACGCTGAGGTCATCCCAGAAACCGGAATCCAGTCCGGCGGCAAAAGCCGCACCGGTAGCGGTGGTTTCCACGTTCTTCGGGCGGTGAACCTCCACACCGAGCATGTCCGCCTGAAATTGCATGAGTAGCTCGTTCATGGTCATGCCACCGTCGACACGAAGCTCGGTGATCTCCACGCCGGAATCAGCGATCATGGCATCGGCGACGTCGCGAGTTTGGTACGCGGTGGATTCGAGGACCGCGCGCGCCAAGTGCTTGCGGTTGGCGTAGCGGGTGAGGCCCACGATGACACCGCGGGCATCCGGACGCCAGTACGGAGCGAAGAGCCCGGAAAAGGCCGGCACGATATAAACGCCACCGTTGTCCTTGGCCTCGCGGGCCAGGTTCTCAATGGACGCGGAGTTCGGAATTAGCTGCAGAT
>DXEO01000074.1 GCA_019114925.1 Candidatus Corynebacterium faecipullorum
CTTCAACGCCTCCACCTTCACCGCGCGCGTCATCACCTCCACGATGTCCGACACCTACTCCGCAGTCGTCGGTGCTATCGGCGCCCTCAAGGGCCCGCTGCACGGTGGTGCGAACGAGGCCGTCATGCACAACTTCATTGAGGTTGGCGACCCGGCGAAGACCGAAGAGTGGACCCTCAACAAGCTCAAGAACAAGGAGCTCGTGATGGGCTTCGGTCACCGCGTCTACAAGAACGGTGACTCCCGCGTTCCGACCATGGAGGCCGCTTTCCGCGAGCTGGCCAAGGAGCACGGCCAGGAGCAGTGGGTGGAGATGTACGAAATCATGGCAAAGACCATGTACGACAACACCTCCATCAAGATTCAGCCGAACCTCGACTTCCCGACGGGCCCGGCGTACCACATCCTGGGCTTCGACATCGAGTTCTTCACCCCGATCTTCGTGATGTCCCGTATCACCGGTTGGACCGCACACATCGTGGAGCAGAACGAGAACAACTCGCTCATCCGCCCGCTGTCTGCCTACAACGGTGAGGCTCAGCGCTCCGTTCCGCCGAAGCAGTTCTAATCGCCGTCTGTGGCGCCGGGGTATTCCTGGCGTCACCCCGGAGGGAACGACGTTTCCTATGACCTATCGGTGACGGAACCCCCTACACTCCTCCGTTGCCCCTGAATTTCCCCGGCCGGCGCCAGACTTAATACGTCGGGCGTCCGGCCTATGGGACGTTTTACCCCCTTTAGTACCAATAATGTGGGATCGTGTTCGCATCGTGCATCACGCACTACTAATCTGAGATGTGGATCACCCGTGCTGGCATTGGTTTTCTGAACCACCCCGTAGCAGCGTGAACCAATGACCACAATCCGAAAGGAACCTACTGCAGTGACTGCCACCGCGTTACCGACGTTCAACAAGGTGCTTGTAGCCAACCGCGGCGAAATTGCTGTCCGTGCCTTCCGTGCCGCTTTCGAAATCGGCGCGAAGACCGTGGCAATTTATCCACGTGAGGATCGCAACTCCTTCCACCGTGCATTCGCCAACGAAGCCGTTCGCATTGGCGCTGAGGGCGCCCCGGTGAAGGCGTACCTCGATATTGATGAGGTGATTCGTGCCGCCAAGAAGTCGGGCGCGGATGCCATCTACCCGGGTTACGGCTTCCTCTCTGAGCGCGCCGACCTTGCCCGTGCTTGCAATGAGGCCGGAATCAAGTTCATTGGCCCCACTCCGGAGACCCTGGACCTCACCGGCGATAAGGCCGCTGCGGTGCACGCCGCTCAGGAAGCGGGCCTGCCGACCTTGAAGGACTCCGAGCCGTCCACTGACTTGGACAAGCTCGTCGAGTACTCCAAGGACTTCACCTACCCTATCTTCGTCAAGGCAGTCGCAGGTGGCGGCGGACGCGGCATGCGTTTCATCGAGAACGAGTCCGAGCTGCGCGAGAAGTGCGCGGAGGCCTCCCGTGAGGCCGAGGCTGCCTTCGGCGACGGCCACGTCTACCTTGAGACCGCCGTGATTAAGCCGCAGCACATTGAGGTCCAGATCCTCGCCGATAGCCAGGGCAACGTCGTCCACCTCTTCGAGCGTGACTGCTCCGTGCAGCGTCGTCACCAGAAGGTCGTGGAGATCGCTCCGGCTCCGACGCTGGATCCGGACCTGCGTGACCGCATCTGTGCGGACGCCGTGAAGTTCTGCCAGCACATCAACTACGAGGGCGCCGGCACCGTCGAGTTCCTCGTGGATGAGCGCGGCAACCACGTCTTCATCGAGATGAACCCCCGTGTCCAGGTCGAGCACACCGTCACCGAGGAAATCACCGGCGTCGACATCGTGAAGTCGCAGATGCACATTGCTGCGGGCGCTTCCCTCGACCAGCTTGGTCTGCACCAGGAGGATATCCACATCACCGGCGCGGCACTCCAGTGCCGTATTACCACCGAGGATCCGAACAATGGCTTCCGCCCGGATACCGGCACCCTGACCACGTACCGTTCGCCGGGTGGTGCGGGCGTGCGTCTCGATGGCGCTACCGCCGTCGGCGCCGAGATTTCGCCGAACTTCGACTCCCTGCTGGTGAAGATGACCTGCCGTGGCGTGACTTTCAAGCAAGCCGTTGCCCGCGCGCAGCGTGCCCTCAACGAGTTCACCGTCGCCGGCGTTGCCACCAATATCGGTTTCTTGCGCGCCCTGTTGCGCGAGCCGGACTTCACCGAGACCCGCGTCGACACCAGCTTCATCTCGTCCCACCCGGACCTGCTCAAGGCTCCGCCAGCTGTGGACGAGTCTGGCCGTATCATCGACTACATCGCGGACGTCACCGTGAACAAGCCGAATGGCGCGCGTCCGACCGCGCTTCGTCCGTTCGACAAGCTCCCAGAATTTGATCGCAACTCTGAGCTGCCGCGTGGTTCTCGTGACGATCTGCTTGAGCTGGGTCCGAAGGCTTGGGCAGAAAAGATCCGTAATCAGCAGGCTCTCGGCGTTACGGACACGACGTTCCGTGACGCGCACCAGTCGCTGCTCGCCACCCGTGTGCGCGGTACTGACCTCGTCTCCGCCGCGGAGGCCGTGGCCCGCATGACCCCGTCTCTCTACTCGGTGGAGGCGTGGGGCGGAGCGACCTACGATGTCGCGATGCGCTTCCTCAAGGAGGACCCGTGGGTCCGCCTTGACCTGCTGCGTGAGGCCATGCCGAACCAGAACATCCAGATGCTGCTGCGCGGCCGCAATACGGTGGGCTACTCGCCGTACTCGGACAAGGTGTGCCACGCCTTCGTGGACGAAGCCGCCAAGTCTGGCGTCGATATCTTCCGTATCTTCGACGCCCTCAACGACGTGAGCCAGATGCGTCCGGCTATCGAGGCTGTCCTCGAGAATGACAAGTCCGTGGCCGAAGTTGCCATGGCCTACTCCGGCGATATGTGCTCTCCGAATGAGAAGCTCTACACGCTGGATTACTACCTCAAGCTCGCCGAGGAAATCGTGGGCACCGGTGCACACGTGCTGGCTATCAAGGACATGGCGGGCCTGCTGCGTCCGGAGTCTGCCTCTAAGCTGGTCATGGCACTGCGCAAGGAATTCGACCTGCCGGTGCACGTCCACACCCACGACACTGCGGGCGGCCAGATGGCGACCTACTAC
>DXEO01000075.1 GCA_019114925.1 Candidatus Corynebacterium faecipullorum
TTCAAGAGCCTCGATGATAGAGGGCAAACCCTCGGTCAGGGCCACGCGGGTGAGGTTGGACGTACCCGCCATGATCAGGCGATCGGAGGGCTGCTCCACGAGGGTCTCAATAAGCGTCGTCGCCGCCTTGAGGAGGTGGGGGCGGATATCGGCCGGGGAGTCGTCGACAAGCGCGGCCAGCTCCACCGAAGCATCGGTGAGCGTCTTGTCCTCCAGGGCGGTGTTGAGGATATCGCGCAGGCGGTGGGTCTGCTCGGGGTCGATGGCATCATCGAGCTCCACATTGCGCTGATCGACGCGCCCATTATCCGTAATGAGCACCAAGAGCAGACGCACCGGTGATAGTGCGACGACCTCGCAGTGTTTCACGCGGGAGACCTTGAGGTTAGGCATCTGTACGACAGCCGCTTGCTTAGTTACCTGGGCCAACAGCTGGACAGAGCGGCGCAGCACGTCTTCCAAATCCACGCCGCCCTCGAGGAAGGTGAGCATGGCGCGGCGCTCGGCCTTGGAAAGCGGCTTGACATCGTGCAGCGTATCGACGAACTGGCGGTAGCCCTTCTGCGTGGGCACGCGCCCGGAGCTGGCGTGCTCTTGGGCGATGAGGCCTTCGGCTTCGAGCACGGCCATGTCATTGCGAATCGTCGCCGAGGACACGCCCAGCTGGTAGCGCTCGAGCAGGGCCTTGGAGCCGACGGGCGATTGCGAGGCGATATAGTCCGCGACGATGGCGCGCAGGACCTCTTGGCGGCGGGCATCGGTGGAGCTAGACATGTCTTTAAGGCTATCCGTTCTGGCGGGCGATGTCTTCAGCGACGAGGAGATCGGTGATGATGCCGTCCGCGAGCAGGCGGCCAGCCTTGGTCACGCGGAGGCGGTCGCCGGCGCGCTCGAGCAGGCCGCGAGAGATATAGTCAGCCATGACTGGCTCCGCCGCTGGGGCGAGCCAGGACGCAGGGATGCCCTCGCGCAGGCGCAGCCCCAGCATGATGCGCTCGGTATGGCGGTCGGCGGCGCCGAGCTCCTCCCGCTCCTTGATGGGCAGCTCCCCCTCGCCTACCGCCTTGATGTAGGTCCGCGGGTTCTTCACGTTATAGAAGCGCTCGTTGCCCAAGTGCGAATGCGCGCCCGGGCCCGCGCCCCACCAATTGCCATCCACCCAGTAGATGCGATTGTGCTGGCACTCCCCGCCCGGCTTGGCCCAGTTGGACACCTCATACCACTCAAAACCTTCGGCCTCGAGCGTGGAGGAAATCATCTCATAGCGCCGGGCCAGCACGTCCTCATCCGGTGCGGGCAGCAGTCCCTTGGACACTTTGCGGGCCATGCGCGTGCCATCTTCCACGATGAGCGAATACGCGCTGATGTGATCCACCCCAGTCTCCAGGGCGCGCTCCAAGGTCAGGGCAACGTCCGCATCTTCTTCTGTCGGCGTGCCATAGATCATGTCGAGGTTGACGTGCTCAAAGCCCGCAGCGATGGCTTCGCGCGCGGCATCGAAGGCGCGGCCTGGCGTGTGGGCTCGCTCCAACACGGCGAGCACCCCCGGGGAGGCGGATTGCATGCCCAGGGAGAGGCGGGTGAAGCCGGCGTCGAGAAGCCCGGCGAAGTACTCCGGCGAAGTGGATTCCGGGTTGGATTCCGTGGTGACCTCCGCGCCCGGGGCGAGGCCAAAGGTATCGCGGACCTTCGACAAGACACGGCCCAGGCCCTCAGCCCCCAGCAGACTCGGCGTGCCGCCACCGATAAAAACCGTTTCGGCTTCGCGGCCCACCTGCGCTGCCGCCATCTCCAGCTCTTTCTCCAGAGCATCCAAATAATCACTGGTCAGGTCCCCTCCCAGCTCACCCGGGGTATAGGTGTTGAAGTCGCAGTAGCCACACCGCGAAGCGCAGAAGGGAACGTGAATGTAGAGACCAAAGGGATCCATGGGGAACAAAGTAACCGACAGAACCGTTAAAGCGGTAGTCTATAGTGCAGATTTGCTTCCCCGATGCTTAAAGAAAGGCCTCTTTTAAGTGGAACCTCCGAGTCGATGTCCCCGCCGCCTCCTTAAGGCGGTGGGGTAAGCCGTGTTATCTGCCATCCTGATGATTGTGGCGGGTTTCGCCGTCATCGCTCTCATTATCGTGGCCAACGCCTACTTCGTGGCGCAGGAATTCGCCTTCATGTCGGTGGACCGCACGCAGCTGCGCCAGCGCGCCGCGACTGGGGATAAGCCTGCGGAGCGCGCCTTGAAGATCACCCAAAAGACGTCCTTCATGCTCTCCGGCGCGCAGCTGGGTATCACGATTACGGGCCTGCTCATTGGCTATGTGGCCGAGCCCCTCGTGGGCCAAGGCCTAGGCCAGCTGCTCGGCGGCGTGGGCGTGCCCACGGGCGTGTCCGTTGCCATCGGCACGGTAACCGCCCTGGCGGTGTCGACGGTTCTCACGATGCTCTTCGCCGAGCTCTTTCCTAAGAATTACACCATCGCAGCACCCATGAAGTCGGCGTTGTGGTTGTCCGCATCAACGATGTGGTACCTCAAGCTCTTCGGCTGGATCATCCACTTCTTTGAATACTCTTCCAACGCCCTGCTTAAGATCTTTGGCATCGAGCCAGTGGAGGACGTCGATTCCTCCGCCACCACCGATGACTTGGAATCCATCGTGGATGCCTCCCACGAGGCGGGCGACCTGGATGAGGACACCTACTTGGTCCTCGACCGCCTCCTCGACTTCCCCGAGCACGACGTGGAACACGCCATGATTCCGCGCTCGCGCGTGGATGTCATCGAGCCGGAGACCACCATCGGTGAAGTGCGCGAGCTGATGTCGGAGAACCACACCCGTTACCCCATCATCGACGATGAGCACAATCCCATCGGCGTGGTACACCTCTACGACGTGCTGGGCAGCGAGCTGCCGCTGGCTACTCCGGCCCGCGAAATCATGAAGACGCCCGTGGTAGTGCCGGAACTCATGCCGCTTCCCGACGTCGTCACGGAGCTTCGCGATGCCGACGAGAAACTCGCCTGCGTCATCGACGAATACGGCGGCTTCGTCGGCATCGTGACCATGGAGGACTTGGCCGAGGAAATTCTCGGCGATGTCACCGACGAGCACGACCTCGAAGAGACCGAGGAAATCACCGAGCAGGACGAAACGCACTGGATCGTCGACGGCGACACACCCATCGACGAAGTCGAGCGCGCCATCGGCCACGACCTGCCGGAGGGCGATTTCGAAACCGTCGCCGGCCTACTCATCGCCCACTCCGGCACGCTACCGGAGGAGGGCGAAGAACTCTCCATCGAGCTGGAGGCCGAACCGGAAGATTGGGTCGACGGCGACGAAGCCCCGACCCGCACGCTCAACGTGCGCGTCGAGGAAGTCGACCGCCACGTGCCCTCCGTCCTGGCACTCGAGCTGGTGGAGGAATTCCCGGAAGGAGAGGATGACTAATGACTGATACCTGGTGGTTCAACCTCCTTATCACTGTTCTCATCATCGCTGCTTCCGCGTTCTTCGTGGTAATCGAGTTCTCCCTCATGGGCGCGCGCCGCAACCGCTTGGAGGAAACCGCGGAATCCTCGGCGGCCTCGCGCGCGGGCCTGCGCTCGCTCAATGAGCTGACCATCATGCTGGCCGGCGCACAGCTAGGTATTACCGCCGCGACCTTCGTCCTGGGTGCCGTAACCAAACCCTGGGTCCATCACCTGCTGATGAGCCCGCTGGAGGCCCTCGGCCTGCCGCTAGGCGTTGCTGATGTCATTTCCTTCCTGCTGGCCCTTTTCGTGGTGACCTTCCTGCACCTGGTCATCGGTGAGATGGCGCCGAAGTCCTGGGCCATTGCCCACCCGGAGACCGCGCTGCAGCTGATCGCGGTGCCCGCCCGCGGTTTCATCTGGCTCTTCCGCCCGCTGCTGATTTGGATCAACAAGATGGCCAACAAGCTGGTGAAGATGACCGGCGAGGAGCCCGTCGACCGCGCTGGTGCGGCTGGCTATGACGCAGAGACCCTGCGCCACTTGGTCGAGCACTCGCGCCTGACGGGCACGCTTGACGACGACTCCGCCAACCAGATCACCGGCGTTATCGAGCTGGAAGCCTCCACCGCGGCCCAGTTGGCCCGCGAGCATGGCTCGGAAATCCTGCCGCTATCCTCCGATGCCACCGTGGCCGAGCTCCACGACCTCGTGGTGCGCAAGTCCATCATGCGTGTGCTGGTCTACCCGCGTACCTCACGAATCCCGCGCATCGTCCACGTGCGCGATACCCTGCTCGCGGACCCGGAAACCCCGGTGCTGGACTTCTCTCGCCCCGCACTGGCGGTGGGCGCCTCCTCCACCGTGCAGAAGACGCTGGACCAGATGCGCGCCCGCAACGAGCAGCTCGTAATGGTGGGCAAGCCCACCAAGGACAAGACGGTGTGGATCTTGACCTGGGATGACATCATGGGCCAGCTGTGGCCGCAGATTACGGAGCAGCTGGACCAGGCCGCTCCCGCCGCCAAGAACCCGGGGGCCTAGCGCATACGCGCTAGGCGTGGTACACGAAGTTAGACGGTGGCACAGGAAGCTAAGCGTGGCACGCAAAGTTAAACGTGCCATGTTCATCAAGTTAAACGTGCCACGTGAGTAACGAAGAGCGCCGCCGAGAGAGGGAATCTCGGCGGCGCTCTTCTTAGGTAATCCTTGTGTGTTGGCAACAAGGAAGTCTGTAATGCGGCGACTATGCGGTCGTGGCGGCCTTCTTCTGGCGCTTGGCGCGCACACGAGCAACGACGGCGTCGATACGCGCGCGCTCCTCCAAGAAGGGCGGCGGGTTATGCCCGCGAATGGTGCGCACGTAGGCAGGGTGCGCTTCCACGACGGTGTGGCGCCAGGCCTGCACGGCGATGAGCGAAGATTCACCCGCGCGCTTGTACAGGTTCGGCAGGGAGACCACATCGAGGTTGCGAGCCACGGCGTCGGTTTGCGCCAGCACGTACTCGACCAATTCGCGCAAGTAGGCGGCCACCGCGGCGGTGCGCCCGCGCAGGGTTTCTGCCAGCTCCGAAACCACGACGGGCGGGCCGGAGATGGGCAGGCCTTCAGCTAGCGCACGGGCGGTAAGCTGCTTCGGCTCCTCCACATCATTGTCACCGGAGGAGGCAGCGGAGATGGTGCCGGACTTCAGGCCGGAGACCAGCGCGTGGCGCAGGCCGATGAGCTCGCCGACACAACGCCCGGAATCCACGCGGGCGTCTTCGACGATATCCCCCAGCTCAGCTAGACAGTCGAGGGCGAGTTCATCGTCCCAGTCCTCGATGGCCTCGATGAGATGCTCGATGTAGTCAACGACTTCGTCGCCGATGTTATAGATTTCTTGGGTCAGCTCACGGTGGCGCAGCTCGGCTGCGATCTTGTGCATAGGCTGCCCTTTCCGCGAGAACCTCTAGTTGAGGTTTAGAGTTTTTCTGACCCCGCTGACTCTATTAGAGATCCTCGCATTCGGCTGCGCGACACTCCGAAGGAATTCACAGACTCCATCCAGCCTTATTTCTTGCCGGCGTAAAGGCGCTCGATATCCGCTGCGTAGCGCTGCGCCACGACATAGCGCTTGACCTTCATCGTGGGGGTGAGCTCGTTGTTCTCCTCGGTGAGGTCCTGGTCGAGGATGACGAACTTCTTGATGCCCTCGGCGTGGGAGACCGTAGCGTTGACCTGGTTGATGGCGTCCTGGATATCCGCGCGCAGTGCCGGATCCGCTGCCACCTCACGCATACCCTTGGTCGCGGAGATATTGTGATCGGCCTTCCAGCGCTTGAGCGCGTCCTCATCGAGTGTGAGCAAGACGCCGATGAACGGCTTGCCGTCGCCGACCACCATGGCCTGGGAAATCAGCGGGTGGGAGCGCAGGATATCTTCCATCGGCCCCGGCGAGACGTTCTTACCGCCAGCGGTGACGATGAGGTCCTTCTTGCGGCCGGTGATAACGAGTTTGCCGTCCTCATCAATCTCACCCAGGTCGCCGGTGTTGTACCAGCCGTCCTGCAGGGAGTTCTCTGTGGCCTCCTCGTTCTGCCAGTAGCCCTTGAAAACGATATCGCCCTTGATCATGATCTCGCCGTCGTCGTTAATGCGCATCGTCGTTCCACCGAGCGGCGGGCCGACGGTACCGATGGACTGATCAACGAAGTCCACGGCGGCAGCCGCGGCGGTCTCCGTCAGGCCATAGCCCTCGTAGATGGTCACGCCAATGCCGCGGTACCAGTGCAGCAGGTCCTGCGAGATAGCCGAGCCACCGGAGATGCAGTACTTGACCTCGCCACCCATGGCCTGGCGGATAGCGGAGTAAACCAGCTTGTCATAGGCCTTGCGCTTGGCCTTGAGCACGCGGTTGGGACCTTCCGGAGTATCCAATGCCTTCGAGTACTCGATAGCGACCTTCTCAGCCCGGTCAAAGATGGCGCCTTTGAATGCGGATGAGGCGTGGGCCTTCGCGGACGCGCCGTTTCGCACCTTTTCAAACACGCGCGGCACGCCGAGGATGAGGTTCGGGCGGGAACGCGCGAACTCAATGGTGATGGTGCCGAAATCGGACCAATGGTTCTGGGAAGCGCCACCGATGGTGACTGCCAGCGACACCGCGCGGCTAAAGACGTGGGCCAGGGGAAGGAAGGTCAGAACGTGGGAGCCCGGCACGGCGATGGCACCAATAGGGTTGGTCAGCAGGCCGCGCGCTTCAGCGAGCCAGTTGCGGTGGGTCAACATGCAGCCCTTGGGCCGCCCGGTGGTGCCGGAGGTGTACACCAGCGAGGCGACGTCATCAGTGCTCGTGGCTTCGATGCGCTGGTCGAC
>DXEO01000076.1 GCA_019114925.1 Candidatus Corynebacterium faecipullorum
GCTCAATGACGTGAACATCTACTACGGCGACTTCCACGCCGTGCAGAACGTCAACATGCAAATTCCCGCCAAGGCTGTTACCGCCTTCATCGGCCCTTCCGGCTGCGGTAAGTCCACCGTTCTGCGCACACTGAACCGTATGCACGAGGTCATCCCCGGCGCCTATGTCAAGGGAGAGGTCCTCCTGGACGGCCAGGACATCTACGGCTCCAAGGTTGACCCAGTATCGGTTCGCAACACCATCGGCATGGTATTCCAGAAGGCTAACCCGTTCCCGACGATGTCCATCGAGGACAATGTGGTTGCCGGCCTTCGGCTTTCCGGTGAGAAGAACAAGAAGAAGCTGAAGGAGGTCGCCGAAAAGTCTCTGCGCGGTGCCAACCTCTGGGATGAGGTCAAGGACCGCCTGGATAAGCCGGGCGGCGGCCTGTCCGGTGGCCAGCAGCAGCGTCTGTGCATCGCCCGTGCAATTGCCGTGGAACCGGAAGTCCTCCTCATGGACGAGCCATGCTCGGCACTTGACCCGATTTCCACCCTGGCTGTTGAGGATCTCATCCACGAGCTGAAGGAAAACTTCACCATCGTTATCGTGACCCACAACATGCAGCAGGCAGCCCGTGTGTCCGATAAGACCGGTTTCTTCTCTCTAGAGGCCACCGGCAAGCCGGGCCACCTTGTCGAGTTCGATGACACCACCAAGATCTTCGAGAACCCCTCCAAGAAGGACACCGAGGATTACATCTCCGGCCGCTTTGGCTAAACGCCGATAGTGCCATAATGCCGGAAGCCGGCGCCCTCTCTCGACTGTATAAGGTCTAGAAGAGGGCGCCGGCTTCTTTGGTTCTTCGGCCGCCCCAAGCCGGGGCAGTGGTAGTCCATAGTGAGGCCGAGGGAACCTGTCTAGTTGTGGAACTGGCGCTCTAGTTCCGCCATGCGGGCTTCCAGCTCGGCTTCGCGTTGTTCCTCATCGCGCTTGCGCATATAGCGGTCCGGGTCCAAGCCCGTTGCAAGATAAATGATACGACCGGCAGCGGCGGCGCAATGATCGGCGAAACGCTCGTAATAGCGCGATAGCTGCGAGGTCTCCACAGCCTGGCGCACCGTTCCCTTCCACTCCCGCTGGGTCAGCATGCGCAACAAGTGTTGGTTGATGTCATCGACGGCATCGTCATCTTCGGTCAACCGAAGCGCTAGCTCCGGATCGCGGGTGATGAGAATATCCTTGAGCCCTGCGGACATATCGAGAACAAGGCGCGCATATTCCTCGAAGTAGCCCATGACATCTGCTGGTACCACTGGCTCGGGGTGACGGCGGCGGGCACTCGTGGCAATGTGCTGGGACAGGCGGCCCATGCGGTAAAAGTCTTCAACAATATAGATGGAAGAAATGACCTGGCGGAGATCCTTGGCCATCGGATTTTCCAAGGCTAGCAGGGAGACCGCGCGGTCTTCGCAGCGCGAGCGCACCTCATCCAGTTCATCGCGCAGCGATACAGCCTCCTCAGCCGGTTGCAGGGAGGCCTTGATTAACGCCTGGGAGGCGAGGGCCATGAGCTTATGGACGGTCGTGCTCATGATGATGAGATCATGGGAAAAATTATCCAACTGTTCACGGTAAGCAGCGCGCATGCCACGTACTTTAGCTGAACTATTGGTCTAGTGCCTGTCGAACAACAAGTTCCGGAAACTAGCGGTTAGCCGCCGGAGTGCATAATCTCCGCGCCTTCCGGCACGGTGGTGTCCTCCGGATCATCGAGCCAGCCCTCGGGAAGGACTACCTTGGCGGGTGAGCCCTGGCGGCCGCGGGCGCCATCGGCGTCGTCGGCAAGCGCAGGCGAGTCCGCCCACGGCGCCAGCAGTTCGCGCAGATCCTTCAAGGAATTGACGCGAGAAAGGCCAGCGCGCACCTGGCCGCCCACGGGAAAGCCACGCAGGTACCAGCCAATGTGCTTGCGAATATCGCGGCTGGCTTGCGCCTCGCCCTCATGCTGGGCCAGAAGCTCCGCGTGGCGGATCATGATGCGCGTGACTTCGCCTAGCGTGGGCTCTTCCGGTACTGGCTCACCCCGCAGGTGGGCGGAGAGCTCCGCAAAAAGCCACGGGCGGCCCAAGCAGCCGCGGCCCACCACGACGCCGTCACATCCCGTTTGCTCCATCATGTCGTGCGCATCGGTTGCCTTGAAGATATCGCCGTTGCCCAACACCGGGATTCCCGTGTCCGCCAAATGCTCCTTCAAACGGGCGATCTCGCCCCAATCGGCGTGACCGGAGTAGCGCTGGGCAGCAGTGCGCCCGTGCAAAGCAACTGCTGCGGCTCCTTCCGCCACGGCAATGCGGCCGGCATCGAGGTGTGTCTTGTGCTCCTCATCAATGCCAACGCGCATTTTCACCGTGACTGGAATGTCCGTGCCCTCGGTTGCCTTGACTGCGGCGGCGACGATGTTGCCAAACAGGCGGCGCTTATAAGGGAGGGCAGAACCCCCGCCGCGGCGTGTGACCTTGGGCACTGGGCAGCCAAAGTTCATATCGATGTGGTCCGCCAAGTCCTCATCCACGATCATCTTTGCGGCCTTGTAGGTGTACTCCGGATCGACGGTGTACAGCTGCAGCGACCGTGGCTGTTCTTGGGGATCGAAGGTGGTCATGTGGAGGGTCTTGGGGTTGCGCTCTACCAAGGCGCGTGCGGTGACCATTTCGCACACATAGAGGCCGGAGACAGTCCCAGTCTTTTCGATCTCTTGCTCGCGGCACAGCACGCGAAAAGCCACGTTGGTCACGCCAGCCATGGGGGCGAGGACAACGGGGGAATTGAGCTGGATTTTTCCGATTGCAAGAGTCACGCCGCCAATTGTGCGCGGAAAGAGCCTGGGGTGGCAAATTCTGATGAGAAACGTGAGGGGTGCACACGGTTTGGGGCAGAGTGCGGTAAATCCGTCACCGATTCGCTAGTGTGGTGCATGTAACTAATGGGAAAGGACCGTAACGTAGGTCGTTTCTGCACGTAAAAGGAGGACTAATGTCTGAGAGAATTGCATACGCGCCGTTTGAGAAGCTCGTGATGAGCGCTGACGAGGCCGCAAAGTTCGTCAACCATGGTGATCGTGTGGGAATCTCCGGCTTTACCGGTGCTGGCTACCCCAAGGCCCTGCCGACCGCCATCGCGGAAAAGGCAAAGGCGGCCCACGAGGCGGGGGAGGAATTCAAGATCGACGTCTTCTCCGGCGCCTCTACCGCCCCAGACTGCGACGGCGTCCTGGCTGAGGCAAACGCCATTCGCTTCCGCTCCCCATACAACTCTGATCCGGTACTGCGCGGCCGCTTTAACGACGGCTCCGCCCTCTACCAAGATATTCACCTTTCGCACTCTGGCC
>DXEO01000077.1 GCA_019114925.1 Candidatus Corynebacterium faecipullorum
CAGTTCCGCCAACTCCAAAAAGGCGTCGAGGGAGGCATCGGCGCCGTCGACGGCCGCCATATGCACGGCAGGTGGAAAGCGCACCTCGCGGCGTGCCTGCAATTCCGCTGCTGCAGCTCCCACCATGTCCCAGCGGCTCAAGAAGCCCACGAGTGGCAGCTGCTCATCGGCGGCAACGATCACCGTTCCGCCGTCGCAAGCCGGCGCAACGAGAGTGGCTGCAGCCGCCCACTTGGCCAAAGTGTCCTCTGTGGCTCGCAAATCCTGGCGGCCCAACAGCGCCCCGGTTTCCACCAAGAGTGCGGCGCCATAATGCCCACCCTCCGCGATGCGCGGTTCCGCGCCGGGTGTGGCGATAACCAGCGCGGGACCAGCTGGGATCTCATCGAGGATGGTGGCGCCGCCCGACTGGATCACCCTGGTATTGGGAAAAGCGCGGCCCATCTCTTCCGCCGTGCGTTCGGAACCCAGCACGATGGCGCGCAGCCGCGGCGAGCCACATTCGGAGCACCGATAATGAGCGTCAACGCGCCCACACCACCGGCACGTCGGCAGCGCAGCCGAATCTGTCGATTCATCCCTCGAAGCACCAGCGGAAGGCAGACCCAAGGGACCATTGCAATGACGGCAACGCGCCGGGGACGCACAGTGCCCACAAGCCAAAATCGGCGCGTAACCCTTACGCGGGACCTGCACGAGGACGGGCTCACCGCGGTCGAGCGCTGCACGTGTGGCCTGAAATGCTGGGCCGCTGACAGCCGTCGTCCCGCCCTGCATGTGGCGGGCCAGATTAATCCCGTACGCACCCACCGCAAGGATGTTGGGGCGCCTCTTCTCTAGCGCTGTATCGCTAGGTAGAAGATCGTGAGCCCACCCCGATTCAACAAGTAACTGGACTTCCGCAGTGCGCGCATGGCCGGCGAGAATAAGGCTGCAGCCTTCCTGCGCCGAGCGAGTACTGAGCACCTCCCTCGAATGGGCATAGGGCTTGAGGTTATCTACCAAATTATCGTCGCCGTCATTGAGAACAACCGCCAGCTTGAGGCCCTTGACTGGGGCGAAGGCTGCGGAGCGAGTACCGATGACGATCCGTGCTTGACCAGTTAAGGCGGAAAGGTAGCGACGATAACGGGCCTGGGGACCAGTACTGTGTGCGAGGACAGTGATCTGTTTAGCGGAAACATGGCGGCGAAACGCCGCCTCTAGGCAATCCAAGTCACGTTGATCGGGGACGACCATGAGCACGCCCCCGCCCTGCAGCGCCACGCTGGTGCCGAGGGCGGCCAAAGCACCGGCCCAGTCTTCCCCGGGGGCAATCTGCCAGGCTGCCCGGGCAATGTGTCCCGATAATACCGAATCTACGAAGGACTCACCGTGCTGATAGCCCGACCACGCGGAGAGATCCGGATGCTCGGCAGTGCCAAGTTCCTCCCACGGCGTATTCACGTCCGCTTCTTCCGCCTTGGCGTGGCGAGCCGGGATCGCGGTGCGAATGATATCGGAGCGCACGCCGCCATAACGAGCCGCGAGGGATTCGATGAGCGCCGACATCGTCGGGGTGTACACCGCGTAGGGAGAAATGACGCGGTCAATATAGCGAAGCGAACCCGCATAGTCGGAATCGCTAGCTCGCGACAACAAGATGGCGTCAACCAAACGGCCGTTGAAACGAATGCGCACCCGCACTCCGGGCTGGGCAGCCTGTGAATCCGATTCATCAATGAGGTAGTCGAACTCTCGGTCCAGGTGGGCTACCCCTAACAGAGGCAACACCCGCGCAACCGGTTGCTGGGCGGCGGGTGTCTTCTTGGGCATAGGGCCCGATTCTACAGGCCGGCAGCGCGACGCAGGTCGTCGGCTCGCGAGGTGTCCTCCCACGGCAGATCGACATCGGTGCGCCCGAAGTGTCCGTAGGCTGCGGTCTGGCGATAGATTGGGCGCTGCAAGTCGAGCTCGCGAATAATCGCGGCTGGACGCAGGTCGAAGACCTTATTCACCGCTGCCTGAATGTCAGCATCGCTCAAGCCCTCGTGGGCAGTGCCGAAGGTCTCCACATACAGACCGACCGGCTTTGCGCGTCCAATGGCGTAGGCAACCTGTACCTCGGCGCGGTCTGCCAGGCCAGCGGCCACGATGTTCTTGGCTACCCAGCGCATAGCATAAGCCGCAGAACGATCCACCTTGCTGGGGTCCTTTCCCGAGAACGCACCGCCGCCGTGGCGGGCCATGCCACCGTAGGTATCCACGATGATCTTGCGGCCGGTCAAGCCCGCGTCACCCATTGGCCCACCCAGAATAAAGGAGCCGGATGGGTTGATGAGAAGCTCAGTATCTTCGGTGTAGTACTGGCCCAAGTCGGCATCGCTTACGACCCACTCGACAACGTGGGTGCGAAGTTGCTCTGTCAACCACTCCTGGGTCACATCCGGATCATGCTGCGTGGAGATCACGATAGTCTCCAAGCGCGTCGGCACATCATTTTCGTCGTAAGCGAAGGTGACCTGGGTCTTTCCGTCCGGGCGGAGCGAAGGCACAATGCCTTCCTTACGGACGTGGGTAAGACGGCGCGAAAGGTGGTGAGCCGTCGAGATCGGCAGCGGCATGAACTCTGGAGTTTCATTCGTTGCATAGCCGAACATGAGGCCCTGATCACCAGCGCCATACTGGTCATCATCCTCAAACGTTCCCGAACGTACCTCTGTGGAGGCGTCGACGCCGGCCCCAATCTCCTGGGATTGTTCACCAATGGCCACGTTGACGCCACAGGTGTGGCCATCAAAGCCCACATCGGAAGAGGTAAACCCGATCTCTACGAGGGTCTTGCGGACGATCTGCGGAATCTCGACATAACCGGAGGTACGCACCTCACCCACGACGTGGACTTGGCCCGTCGTCACGAGCGTCTCCACAGCAACGTGGGCGTCAGGATCTTCCTCCAGGAGGGCGTCAAGAATGGCGTCCGAGATCGCGTCACAAATCTTATCCGGGTGACCTTCTGTCACGGATTCGCTAGTAAAAAGGCGCACCGCCTGAGCAGCTTTATCAGTCACAAATCTTCCTTAAACTTATTCCGCGCGCCGTGGGCAAGATATGGCTTCTCCCACGCCTCGGTTGTTAACACCACCCCATCGTAGACCAAGCGGTCTACAGCTGCAAGAACGAGCGCTACTTTTCCAATATTTCATTCACCACATCAAGAATCTGTGCGGCCACAACCTGCTTTGAGCCTGGGGCAACGACCACTGGGGCGGAAGAGCGACAAAGGATCCACCCTGCGCTCGTAGATTGGCCAAAGACCTTGCCCTCCCCGACCTCGTTAGCCATGAGAACGTCACAGCCCTTCTTCATAAACTTCTGCTGGGCATACTCGAGCACGCTAGTAGTCTCGTCACCCGTCTCGGCGGCAAAGCCCACGATGATTGCCTCTCGCTTTACTTCGCCAACCTCACGCCGCTGCACCAGGCCCTTGAGAATGTCCGGGTTCTCCACGAGCTCAAGGCTGGCCAAGTCCTCGTCGGCTGCCCCCTTCTTCATCTTCGAATCCGCCACGGACGCGGGACGGTAGTCGGCAACAGCCGCGGCCATGATAATGATGTCGGCATCGGCAGCTTCGGCATTCATCGCCTCCTGCATATCCCGCGTCGATGTCACGCGCACAACCGACGCGCCTGCAGGGATGGGGAGCGCTTCAGTATTGCCAGCGACAATAGTGACATCCGCCCCGCGTTGCGCAGCGATCTCGGCCAAGGCGAAACCCTGGCGTCCAGATGAGCGGTTGCCAAGATAGCGCACTGGATCGAGGTTCTCTTGGGTACCTCCGGCAGAGATCACAACCTTCCGGCCCTGCCAATCATGGTCCACGCAATGCCCCGCGATAATCGTGCGAGCAAACTCCGCTATCTGCTCTGGATCCGGCAGGCGGCCGGCACCCGTGTCGGTACCGGTGAGACGCCCATGAGCCGGCTGCATCACGGTGATGCCGCGGCGGCGCAACGTTGCCACATTGTCTTGAGTTGCTGGATTCAGCCACATCTCCGTGTGCATGGCGGGGGCAATGATGACGGGGCACGTAGCAACGAGAACGGAAGCGCTCAAAAGATCATCAGCGCGGCCACACGCCAACCGGGCGATAAGATCCGCGGTGGCAGGAGCGATGACGACCGCATCAGCCTTCTGCCCCAAGGAAACGTGTTGGACCTCATCCACGGCATCAAAGACGGTTGTGGAGACCGGGTGTCCGGACAAAGCCTCGAAGGTGGCCGCCCCAACGAAGTTCAACGCGGCCTCCGTGGGAACGACGCGAACATCATCTCCGTGCTCTTTAAAATCCCGAATAAGGTGACACGCCTTATAGGCAGCAATTCCGCCTGCCACGCCGACAAGGATTCGGCGACCCCCTGCGGGATTGGTCGACGCAGGTATCAATTCTGAACTATCTGGGGTTTTCTGTACGTCCTTCACTCGGCCGATAGTACCCAAGACACAGCAAACCCACCCAAGCGTCTGAGGAGACACTTGGGTGGGTTTAGATTCAGAATGACGTCAAGGCACTTGAAGAAGCTGCCTTTTGCCTTCACAATGAGCGGGCTAGTTGCCTTCCTCGTGGTCCAGCAGGCCAGCGTCGATCTCGCGGAGGGCGATAGACAGCGGTTTCTCACCCGGTTCTGGAGTTACCAGCGGCCCGACGAACTCGAAGACGCCTTCATCCTGTTCTTGGTAGTAGCTGTTGATCTGGCGTGCGCGCTTAGCGGCGAAGATCACCAGAGCGTACTTTGACGAGACCTTGCCCAGCAGTTCATCAATCGGCGGATCGGTAATACCCGTCGGCGGATCGAATACTGGCTCCGGCTTCACGGCCTCAGAATTAGCAGGTGTGGTCACGTTGGTCACATGCACCTTTACTGTTGGTAGATGGTCAAAATCGTGGTCTATCCACGCAGGATAGCACTAATTGCAGCAACGGCCTCATCGAGATCTTCATTGACAACGATGTGGTCGAACTCCTTTTGCGCGGCAAGCTCCGACTCAGCGGTCTGCAACCGGCGGTCGATGACATCCTGCGGTTCGGTCCCACGCCCTGTCAGGCGCTCGACCAAAACTTCCCAGGACGGTGGGGCAAGAAACACGGTTTCCGCCTCCGGCATCGCCGCCTTCACGTTGCGGGCGCCTGCGAGATCAACCTCCACCAACACCGGACGGCCAGCCACCATCGCTTCCTGCACCGGCTGGGCCGGCGTCCCAGAGCGCTGTAAACCACCGTGGATCTCAGCCCATTCGAGCATGTCACCGGCATCGATGTGTTCTTGGAAAGTCTCCGGGGAGACAAAGAAGTAATCCACCCCATCAGTCTCGCCGGGGCGGGGTTGGCGCGTCGTCATTGAGACGCTGAAGTAGAGGTTGTCAACATCATCACGCAGGCGCGAAACCACTGTGGACTTACCCACAGCGGACGGCCCGGCCAGAACGACCAGGCGCCCGCGTGCAGTTTCGTCAGCCATTGTGCTAATTACTCGCCGTAGCCGAAACGCTCGAGCAGGGCGCGGCGCTGACGGTCACCCAGGCCACGCAGACGACGGGTCTGAGCAATCTCCAGGTCCTCCATGATTTCCTTGGCCTTGACCTTGCCAACCTTCGGCAGAGCCTCGAGGAGAGCGGAGACCTTGGTTTTGCCGATAATCTCGTCGGTCTCGGCCTTCTCCAGAACTTCCTGCAGGTTGGTCTCGCCGCGCTTCAGCGCAGCCTTGAGCTCAGCGCGAGCCTTGCGGGCCTCAGCGGCCTTTGCGAGAGCTTCTTTGCGCTGCTCATCTGTCAACTTGGGAAGGGCCACGGGTTTCCTCCGATTTCATTAGTACGAACATTGTCACCTGATGGCTAGCACCAGAATCACGGCTCACGGTGGGAAGATTTCCCCAGCGCGGGATAGCTTTTGCTACCTCCACGAACCGACTTCTGGCAATCCTAGCACTGGTCTGTACGCGGTGACGCAACGCGGCCCCTTTCTTCTAAAGGTTCCCGCACGTCAACGCACATGCCTTAAACAAAATACCAGGTAAAAAGCGCTCCTGTTAATCCAGCGCGCTGCTAATTACCCGGTGTCTTAGTCCCGAAACTCTGAGGCGGTGTCGATAACGGCTTTGCGCAGGTCAGGCACGTCGGGGCCGGCCGAAAGGATGGCCCTGGAGACGTTAGCAAAGCCCAGTTCGGGCGCCGCTGCGGTGAGTTGCCTAACATCTGCCGGCGTTGCGCCCTGGGCGCCGACTCCCGGCAGCAGCACTGGACCGTTTAAGTGGTCTAATGCAGGCGGAGCCTCCAACGTCGCGCCCACGACCACGCCAAGAGCACCCACGGTGTTATCGGGCCCAGCCGCAGACGCATTGCGCTGCGCAAGCTCATCGACGACTCGTTGCGCCACGCTGCGGCCGTTTACGCTCAGCGACTGGAGTGCCACGGCCTCTGGGTTAGAGGTCGCCGCAAGGACAAACACGCCGCCGCCGGCGGCCTCCGCTAGGTCGAAGACCGGACTCAAAGCACCCACGCCGAGGTAGGGCGATACCGTCACAGCATCGGAACGCAGCGGCGAATCCTCCCCCAGCCAGGCCTGTGCGTAGCCCGTCATGGTGGAACCGATGTCCCCGCGCTTCGCGTCCGCTAGGCTCAGGCAGCCCTGCTCCCGAAGGCCTGCCAGGGCTTCCTCGAGTACTGCGAAACCGCGGGAGCCGAAACGCTCAAAGAAGGCCACCTGCGGCTTCACCACCGCGGCGGACTCCGCGAAGGCCTCTACACAGCGCAGCGTAAACGTGCGCAGACCATCCACATCAACCGACAGGCCCCAGGCCTCCAGCAGGTGCGGGTGGGGGTCGATGCCCACGCACAGGCGCCCGCGTTCCGCACCGGCTGCCACGAGGCGCTCGCCGAAAGACGGCGTCTTCCTAGTTGGCTGGGTCATGCTCAAGCTCCTGCAGCGCGCGTACCTTGAGGTCTCCACGACGCAGGGCTTCGATGCCCTGGACGGCCGCGGTCACGCCCTGAACGGTGGTCACCAGCGGCACACCTACGGATACCGCAGCAGCGCGGATGTCATAGCCGTCGTGGCGGGCGCCAGCGGAGCCTGCCGGGGTGTTGAGGATGAGGTCAACCTTGCCGCCGAGGATCTGGTCCACGATGGACTCCTCGCCCTCCGTGGCTTCCGAGACCTTCTGGGCTACCTCACACTCGACACCGTTGCGGCGCAGCATCTGCGCAGTACCAGCAGTGGCCACGATGGTGTAGCCCATGTAGGCCAGGCGCTGAATCGGGAAGATAAGGGTGCGCTTATCACGGTTGGCCACGGAGACGAACACGGTGCCCTCGGTGGGCAGCTCACCGAAGGCGGCCATCTCACCCTTGGCGTAGGCGGCACCGAAGTTATCAGCCAGACCCATCACCTCACCGGTGGACTTCATCTCCGGGGAGAGCAAGGTATCCAGCAGCTGGCCATCGGGGCGACGGAAACGGTTAAACGGCAGCACGGCTTCCTTGACCGCAATCGGGTGCTCCAGTGGCAAGGAACCACCGTCGTAGGTGGAAGGAATGATGCCTTCTTCGCGCAACTCGGCGATGGACGCACCCAGCATGACGCGCGCGGCTGCCTTGGCCAGCGGCACGCCGGTGGCCTTGGAGACGAAAGGCACGGTGCGGGACGCACGCGGGTTGGCCTCGATGACGTAGAGAGTGTCATCCTTCAAGGCGTACTGAACGTTCATCAGGCCCTTGACGCCGATGCCGTGCGCTAGGCGACGCGTCGACTCCCGCACCTTCTCAATATCCTCCGGGCCCAGCGTCATCGGCGGCAGCGCACAGGAGGAGTCACCGGAGTGAATACCGGCCTCCTCGATGTGCTCCATCACGCCGCCGAGGTAGACCTCCTCGCCGTCGCACAGCGCGTCGACGTCAATCTCGATGGCGTTATCCAGGAAGCGGTCGACGAGGACCGGGTGATCCGAGGTGATCTCGGTAGCCCGCTCAATGTAATCGCGCAGCGAATCTTCGTCGTAGACGATCTCCATGCCGCGGCCGCCCAGCACGTAGGACGGGCGGACCAGCACCGGATAGCCGATATTCGAAGCGACCTGGCGGGCCTCCTCGAAGGAGGTAGCGGTGCCGAAGGCCGGTGCGGGCAGTTCGGCTTCGGCGAGCACCTTGCCGAATTCACCGCGGTCCTCGGCCAAGTCGATGGCAGCGGCCGAGGTTCCCACGACCGGAACGCCAGCAGCGGTCAGGCGCTCAGCCAGCCCCAGCGGAGTTTGGCCACCCAGCTGAACGATCACGGCGGCAACCTCTCCACACGCGGCTTCCGCGTGGTAGACCTCCATGACATCCTCGAAGGTCAGCGGCTCGAAGTAGAGGCGGTCTGCGGTGTCATAGTCAGTCGACACCGTCTCCGGGTTGCAGTTAACCATGACCGTCTCATAACCCTCGCGGGAAAGCTCCAGCGCGGCGTGCACGCACGAGTAATCAAACTCGATGCCCTGGCCGATACGGTTCGGGCCGGAGCCCAAGATGATGACCTTGCCCTTGGTCTTCTCGTCGCTTGCGCGGACCTCGGACTCAGCGTTCGGGTCCATTTCATAAGCGCTGTAGTGGTACGGGGTCTGGGCCTCAAACTCACCCGCGCACGTATCGACGGTCTTGTACACCGGGCGAATCCCCAGGGACCAGCGCAGGGAACGCACGCCATCTTCACCGGCGAACTCTGGGCGAAGAGCCGCAATCTGGGCATCGGACAGGCCGAAGACCTTAGCGCGGCGCAGTAATTCAGCGTCGAGAACCGGCGCATTCACGAGCTCCTCGCGGAACTCTACGAGCGCTTCAAGTTCGGCAAGGAACCAGGGGTCGAGGTGAGAGTGCTCGTGAAGCTGTTCGATGGTGGCGCCGAGGCGCAGGGCCAGCTCAATGTCGTACATGCGCCCTTCCGTCGGGCGCTCCAGATCCTTGAGGACGGCTTCCAGGTCCGTGGCGCGCTCCCCAGCGAAGTACTCATCCGGCTGGGTCCAGAAGCCTGCAGGCTTGGATTCCAGGGAGCGCATGACCTTATTCAGGCCAGCGATGTAGTTGCGACCGATACCCATGGCTTCGCCCACGGACTTCATCGTGGTGGTCAGGGTGTCATCGGCGCCCGGGAACTTCTCAAAAGCAAAGCGCGGAGCCTTGACAATGACATAGTCCAGTGTCGGCTCGAAGGCCGCCGGGGTCACGCCAGTGATATCGTTGCGCACCTCATCCAGGGTGTAGCCAATCGCCAGCTTGGCGGCCAGCTTGGCAATCGGGAAACCGGTGGCCTTGGAGGCCAGCGCGGATGAGCGGGACACGCGCGGGTTCATCTCGATGGTGATAATGCGCCCGTTATCCGGGTTTACAGCGAACTGGATATTGCAGCCGCCGGTGTCGACGCCGACCTCGCGGATGATGGCGATACCCTGGTCGCGCATCTTCTGGTACTCGCGGTCCGTGAGGGTCAATGCCGGGGCCACAGTCACGGAGTCACCAGTGTGGACGCCGAGGGCGTCGACGTTCTCGATGGAGGCGATGACCACAACGTTATCGTCGCCGTCACGCATGAGCTCGAGCTCGAACTCCTTCCAGCCCAGGATGGACTCCTCAATGAGGACGTTCGCCTCCGGCGAGGCAGCTAAGCCCCCGCCAGCAATGCGCTCAAGGTCCTCCTCGTTGAAGGCCAGACCAGAGCCTAGGCCGCCCATGGTGAAGGACGGGCGTACAACGACCGGGAGGCCAAGCTCGGCGACGGTCTCGTGAACTTCCTCCATCGTGTGGCAAACACGGGAGCGCGCGGATTCACCGCCAATGGAGGCAACAATATCCTTAAACTTCTGGCGATCCTCGCCGCGCTCAATAGCGTCGATATCAGCACCGATGAGCTCGATATCGTACTTCTTTAGGATGCCCAGGCGGTCCAACTGCACGGCAGCGTTCAGAGCGGTCTGGCCGCCCAGGGTTGCCAGAACGGCGTCGATGGGGTTGCCCTCTTCCTTTTCCTTCTGGAAGATCTTCTCGATGAACTCGGGCTCGATGGGCTCCACGTAGGTGTGGTCGGCGAACTCTGGGTCCGTCATGATCGTTGCCGGGTTGGAGTTAACCAGCGTGACGCGCAGGCCTTCTTCCTTGAGCACGCGGCAAGCTTGGGTGCCGGAG
>DXEO01000078.1 GCA_019114925.1 Candidatus Corynebacterium faecipullorum
GGCCGCGGTGAGGCATCCAAGGGTAAGACCGCTGGTCGCGGTACCAAGGGCACCGGTGCTCGTAAGCAGGTTTCCGCTGCTTTCGAGGGTGGCCAGATGCCGATTCACATGCGTCTGCCGAAGCTGAAGGGCTTCAAGAACCCGAACCACGTTGAGTACCAGGTAGTCAACGTTGCTGACCTCGCAGAGGCTTTCGCTAACGGTGGCGACGTCACCGTTGCGGACATTGTTGCTGCTGGTCTGGTTCGTAAGAACCAGCCGGTCAAGGTTCTGGGCAACGGTGAGATCAACGTTAAGTTGAATGTCACCGCTGACAAGTTCTCCAAGTCTGCTGTTGAGAAGATCGAGGCTGCTGGCGGCACTGCCACCGCAACCAAGTAATTCTCTTCCAGGCTCTGTGAGAGCCACCGCCCTCCCGCGGCGCCACTTCCGAGTGGCCTTCGGGAGGGCTTTTGGCGTTTTGGGGCAGCCCCGGCGTACAAAGGGCATTAGTACCCTTTGAGGAGCACCTTATGGCTTAAGTATTATGTGATGACCTGGGAGTTTGCAGGGGAAGAGCCGCGAAAGGCATTTCTCAAAAGGCATTGGTACCTTTTGAGAGGAACCTTATGGCGCGAGGCTTATGCGGGGCCAGAAGGCTGCATAAAGCTGCGGCGGTGGGGTTTAGGCGTCGTTGACCGTCTTCTCGTAGAGGCCGGGGAAGCGGCCATCCGGATCGGTGAGGGCCTTGATGCGCTCTGGCAGGTTACCGCCGTAGAGCTCAGCAAATTCCTCGGGGGAGTAGAAGGCTTCCGAGTACAACGACTTATGCCCACCGAGTTCGCTGACTTTAGCCTCGATGACGCGGTTGAAGGCGCCATTGCCCGGGGCAGAGGGATCGACGTGATTGCCCTCCACGCCTGACCAAAAACCGACGTTGATCCAGGTCTGTCCGGGGCGCAGGGGGTACAGCGGCCACGGAGCCGGGGAGTTAGCCGCCAGCGTGCCCGTGCCAACGAGCTCTTCGACGCCCTCGCGCAACCGAATCGGGCACAGCCACACCGGCTGGATATCGGAAGCCGCAAAGAACCAGTCCAAGAATTCGCGCAAGTTCTCCGGGGTGACCTCGATGTCTTGGACGACGCGCTCCCCGCGGGGCAGGCCCTTCGGCTTCTTGATGAAGTTGTACTCCAGCTCATATTTGCGGTCCAAGCGCACCAACTTCCAGTAGAAGGAACTGCGCCGCAGCTGTCGCGGCCACACCTTGCGCAACCGCGGGTTCTGTGCGCCGAATGCGCGCGAGCACCAGAACCAGTCCGTATCCCAGCGCCAGATATAGTCGCGCACCGTAAGGCGGTCGCGGCGGATCCCGCGGGCGTGCTGAAGGCTGCGGTAGAAAATCTTCTCTCGCGTGTAGTCGGAGGTCGGCCCCTCCTCATCCGTAAAACGGGCCATAACGAGGTATGACTCCTCCGGCGAGAAGACCACCCCATCCAGGCCGTGCACGTCGACATCGTTATAGGAGTGGGTGCGGGAGACGTCGTCAAGCGCGCGTGCCAAAGACTCGAAGTCGTGGAAGCGTACCTCCCGCAGCTCCACATAAGGCTTGACCGCGCGCAGCTCAATCTTCAGGCGCACCGCATAGCCCAAGGAACCATAGGAGTTGGGGAAGAGGCGGAAGAGATCGACGTTCTCATCACGCGAGCAGGTCACAATATCCCCGGTGCCGGTCAGGATGTCCATCTCCAGCACGGATTCATGCGGCAGTCCATCGCGGAAGCTCGTGGACTCCACTCCCATCCCCGTTACGGCGCCGCCGAGCGTAATGGTCTTGAGCTGCGGCACCACAAAGGGCATCAGCCCGTGCGGCAAGGTGGCATCCACAAGGTCCTCGTAGGTGCACATGCCCTGGACCTCGGCGGTCTGCGCAATGGGATCAACCTCAATCACCCCACCCAGCCCGGAGACGTCCAGACCTGCCTGCTCGCCGCTGCGCCCGCGGAAGAGGTTCGAGGTTTTCTTGGCCAAACGCACGCGCTTATCCTGCGGCACCGCGCGGAAGCTACGCAGGAGCTTATCGACGCCCTCCGCATGCGCCTTCCAGCCCACCGGCGGGACCTCTACTGCGTCGACGCTGCGGTGATTGCGGATGAGATCGGTCAACATAAAACTCCCTATGGATCTAGAAGCGCGAATCTTCCCACCAGCGGCGCTCTGGCACGCCGGCGCGGGAGCCGGCTTCACCCAGTTTGACGCCCAGGAAGTGGTACAGGTTGATGATGTTGTGCTCAAAGCCCCACTCGGAGCCGGCCATGTAGATCGCCCACAGGCGCGCGGTGGGCAGACCCACCAGCGAGCAGGCATCCTCCCAGTTCTCCTTGAGGTTCTCGCACCAATCATGCAGCGTGCGCATGTAGTCGAAGCGCAAAGATTCGGTGTGGACAACTTCAAATCCGGCATCCTGCATGCACTTCGTGATGGTGCCGGAGCCGGAGAGCTCGCCGTCGGGGAAGATATAGCGGTCGATGAACCCACCCTTCGGCGTTTTGTGATTATCCGGGTAGGTGATGCAGTGGTTGAGCAGAACACCACCCGGCTTGAGCTTGCCGTGGAGGAAGCTGAAGAAGCCGGGATAGTTCTTGACACCGATGTGCTCGAGCACCCCGATGGCGGAAATGGCATCGAAGCCTTCCTCGGTGACGTCGCGGTAATCCAGGAAGCGGATTTCCGCTAGGTCCTCGAGGCCCTCCTTCTTGATCTTGGCTTGGCCCCATTCAGCCTGTTCCTTGGACAAGGTCACGCCGAGTGACTTCACGCCGCGCTTGGCGGCGTAGCGCACCATCCCGCCCCAGCCACAGCCGACGTCCAAGTGGCGGTCGCCCTCCTTGAGGCGCAACTTGTCGAAGATGAGTCGGTACTTGTTTTCCTGAGCCTCATCCAGCGTGGCGTCGGGGGAGGGGTAGTAGGCGCAGGTGTATGTCATCGAATCGCCGAGGAAGAGCTCGTAGAAGTCATTGCCCACGTCATAGTGATCGGAGATGACCTCTGCGTCGCGCTCCTTGGAATGCTTGGATAGGCCCTCGTGCAGCTTGCGGCGCAGCCAGGAGGCGCGCTCAACCTCTGGGACCGGCTGGATTTGGAAGGCGCCTAACGAGGCTAGGGAGCGGGCCACCCGGGCTAGTGTCTTGGCGTCCGGGCGGGAGAACTTGTCATACATCGCGTGCAAGGCGTCGAAGATGCCATAGGGATGCGCTGGGTGTTCGCCTTCGACCGTGATGCCATCGGTGACATAGGCGCGGGCGAGCCCGACGTCCCCTGGGTGAGTAGCGATATAGGCCAAGCCCTGGAGGTTGTTAATCCTGACGGTGAACTGCGCATCGGCGGGGCCGGTGGAGGAGCCGTCGAATGCCTCCCAGCGGAAAGGGTTGGGGCTTGGCACGAAGGTATCGATAATCTCAGCCACGGTCATCGGGGTAAATCGCTTACTCATAAAATTACATACTTCTTTCGGTTCAGCGTCTGGCAGATAAAGAACGGCCATACTCCGAGACGCTCTAAGCGTCGCCGGGGAGGTCGAAAAGACGTAGGAATCTTGTAAGGACTCTGCCTTAAAGCAACGGGGTCCATGATAGGCCCGATCTGTAGAAGGCGCTAAGGGGGAAACAAAACGGGCCCGGTGGCGTGGGAATGGACGGGGTCAATGTGGCGAATGTGGCCGAGGCTGGTAGGGTAATGGGGTCAAAAGTGTTCAACCGTTCCTATGAGAGATCTTAAAAGGGTTCTTAAAGTATGGGAACAGATGAGATCCACCCCCGTGCGCGGCGATTTCGAACCGCATAACAAGCGCGGTAGGCCAGGAGGATTTAATAGTGTCCGCCATTCTGCAGGCTTTCAAAGATGCCGACCTGCGTAAGAAGATTATCTTCACGCTCGTGTTGATCATCCTCTACCGCGTTGGCGCACAGATCCCGTCGCCGGGCGTTGATTATGCCACCATCGCCGGTCGTCTTCGCGACCTCACAGAGGAAGCAGGCAACCTCTATTCGGTGATCAACCTGTTCTCCGGTGGTGCCCTTCTGCAGCTGTCCATCTTCGCCATCGGCATCATGCCGTACATTACGGCGTCGATTATAGTTCAGCTCCTCACGGTT
>DXEO01000079.1 GCA_019114925.1 Candidatus Corynebacterium faecipullorum
TCCTTCGCCGACGGCGCGCACACCTCCATCCCCGCGCCGGGCCTGGGGGCACTTTCGGCGGCGCGGGGTGGGCAGGACTCCCGCCTGGCCCGCTCGCTGAAGGCCCTCGGCGTGGGCGCGGACGATATCGCAGTGGTGTCGAAGCACGATACGTCTACTAACGCCAATGACCCCAACGAATCGGATCTACACGAGCGCATCGCCGCCGCACTCGGCCGCAGCCCCGGCAACCCGCTGTATGTGATTTCGCAGAAGAGCCTGACCGGGCACGCCAAGGGAGGGGCTGCCGCCTTCCAGCTGGTGGGGCTGTCCCAGGTGCTGCGCAGCGGAATTCTCCCGCCGAACCGTTCGCTTGATTGCGTTGACCCGGCGCTGCGCCGTCACGCGCACCTGGTGTGGCTGCGCCAGTCGCTGGACCTGCGCCGCACCCCACCCAAAGCAGGCCTGGTGACCTCCCTGGGCTTCGGGCATGTTTCCGCCCTCATCGCGCTGGTCCACCCGGGTGCTTTCTTTGCCGCATTGGCCCGGGAGCAGGGTGAGGGCGTGGCCGAAACCTGGCGGGCAGCTGCTACCGAACGCGAACAGCGTGGTCTGCGGCGCCTGGAAGAAGCCATGCGGGGTGGAGCAGCGCTGTACGAGCGGCCAGTGAACCGCAACCTCGGCTCGGGCCCAGCCGCCGAGGTGAGCGAAAGAGAGGCCGCGGTGCTGCTGAGCGACTCCGCGCGCCTGCGTGATGGCATCCTGGATCCGGAGGGAGGAAACACAACAAAACGGGGGTAGCAGGCGCTAGAGTATCCCCTGCGTGCACCCTCTGGAACGATAAAGGAGCAGGTCAGGCGGGTTGGAGAAGTTTCCAAACCTGGGGCACCATGCAAGGGTGAATAAAGCTAAGAAACCTCTTCTAGGACTCATCGCGGTCGCTGCCGCCGCCGTGCTCACCGCATGTTCGGCCACCGGCGGCGCGCCCCGCCCCGAAGCCGACGGCGAGCTAGCCGGTGGCGTCGACACCGAGCGCCTTGTCGTCGCTATGATTTCCCACGGCGCGCCGGGAGACACGTACTGGGACCTCGTGCGCAAGGGCGCGGAGGATGCCGCCCGCAAGGACAATATTGAGCTGCGCTATTCCTCTGACCCGGAAGCCCCCAACCAGGCAAACTTGGTACAGTCCGCCATCGACTCCGGCGTGGATGGCATCGCCGTGACCATGCCTAACTCTGGGGCGATTGGTCCTGTGGCCAAGAAGGCTGCGGACGCCGGCATCCCCACCGTGGGTCTTAACGCCGGCATGGATGATTACCAGAAGTACGGCATGAGCGCCTTTTTCGGCCAGGAGGAAAAGGTCGCCGGTACAAAGGCCGGCGAGCGGCTCAAAGAGGATGGCGCAAAGCATGTCTTGTGCGTTATCCACGAGCAAGGCAACTCTTCACAGGAGTCGCGCTGTGCTGGTGTGAAGGACGGGCTGGACAACGGAAAGGTGGAGATCCTCTACGTTAACGGTAAGGATCTGACCTCAGCGCAATCAACCATCAACGCGAAGCTGAGCCAGGATCCTTCCATCGACTGGGTGATGGCGCTGCAGGCCTCCGTGGCTATGCGCTCCGCCGACGCGGTTGCCGACGCCTCCTCCGAGGCCAAGGTCTCCACCTTCGACACCAACGCTGAGCTTGTTGGTGCCATCGCGGATAAGCGTATCCAGTGGGCCGTCGATCAGCAGCCCTACATGCAGGGCTACCTTGCCGTCGACTCTCTGTGGTTGGCACACCGCAATGGCTCCACCATGGGCGGCGGCCGTCCCGTGTATACCGGCCCATCCTTCGTGGACTCCACCAACGTGGACATCATCTCCGAATCCGCTAAGGCAGGTCTGCGATGAGCGACACCGCTACTGCATCAGACGAGGCGCTATCTAGCCCCTCCGATACTCGCCTGACCCGCCGCAGCGGCTTCGCGCGGCTCATCCGCCGCCCAGAGTTGGCCAGCCTGCTCGGCGCGGTAGTCATCTTCGTCCTCTTCATGATGGTGGCGCCCGCTTTCCGCTCGGTGGAGGCCTTCTCCACGGTGCTCTACGCCAGCTCCACGCTGGGTATCGTGGCCTTGGCGGTGGGCCTGCTCATGATTGGTAATGAGTTTGATTTGTCCTCCGGCGTGGCGGTGACCTCCGCGGCGCTCGTGGCCACCATGCTCAACTACAACTTCCACCTCAACTCGTGGGTGGGCGTGGGGCTATCTCTGCTGACCGCGCTGGCCATCGGTGCGCTCAACGGCTTTCTTGTGGTGCGCACCAAGATCGACTCCTTCCTCATCACCCTGGCGGCTTTCCTCATGCTGCAGGGCCTCAACCTGGCGATTACCAAGCTGGTCACCGGCCAGGTCGCTACCCCGACTATCTCGGACATGGAAGGCTTCGGCTCTGCTCGCGTCATTTTTGCCGGCACCATCCACATCGGCAGCCTGAGCATTCGCACCACCGTTATCTGGTGGATCCTCTTCGTCGCCATCGCCTCGTGGGTGCTGTACAAGACCCGCTGGGGCAATTGGATTTTTGCCGTCGGCGGCGATGACGAAGCCGCCCGCGCCGTCGGCGTTCCCGTGCGCCGCGTCAAGGTGGCGCTGTTTATGCTCGTGGGATTTGCAGCGTGGTTCGTGGGCATGCACACCCTTTTTGCCTTCGACTCCATCCAAGCCGGCCAAGGTATTGGTAACGAGTTCCTCTACATCATCGCTGCGGTCATTGGCGGCTGCTCCATGACCGGCGGGCGCGGTACCGCGGTGGGCACCGCCATCGGCGCGCTTATTTTCGGCATGACCAACCAGGGCATCGTGTACGCGGGCTGGAACCCCGACTGGTTCAAGTTCTTCCTCGGCGCCATGCTGCTCTTTGCCGTGCTCACGAACACCTCGGTCGCCAACTTCACGAGGAAGCGATAACTATGATTGAGCTGCACAATATTTCCCAAACCTTCGGCAACTTCCACGCCCTGCGTGGGATCAACCTCAGCGTCAAGGAAGGCGCAGTGACCTGTGTGCTGGGTGATAACGGCGCGGGCAAATCCACGCTGATTAAGATCCTCGCCGGACTTAACCAGCCCACCGGCGGCACCATCACCGTCGATGGGGAAGAGGTGAGTTTCGCCAGCCCGCGCGATTCCCTCGATGCCGGTATTGCCACCGTGTATCAGGATTTGGCGCTGGTGCCCTCGCTGTCAGTGTGGCGCAACTTCTTCCTAGGCCAAGAGCTCACCGGGGCGCTGGGGAGCTTGCGTGAGGAAGAGATGAAGCGCATTACGCACGAGCAGCTGTCTGAGATGGGCATTGAGCTTGGCGATGTCTCCGTGGAACTCTCCGCTCTCTCCGGCGGCCAGCGCCAGGTGGTCGCCATTGCCCGCGCCATCTATTTCGGCGCGCGCTACATCATCTTGGACGAGCCGACCGCCGCGCTCGGCGTGAAGCAGTCGGGCATGGTGCTGCGCTTTATCGACGCCGCCCGCGAACGCGGCATGGGCGTGGTGTTCATTACGCACAACCCGCAGCACGCCTATCTCGTGGGCGATCACTTCATCGTGCTCACGGTGGGGCAGATGTCTCTCGACGCTTCCAAGGAAGAGGTTACGCTGCCGGAGCTGACCCAGTGGATGGCCGGCGGCGACGAATTGGAGGAGCTCAAGCAGGAGCTGGCGCGCTAAACCACGGTTGGCGCAACTAAGCTGGCCTGCATGACTATGAGTGGCGTGAGCGTGGGCACCGACCTGGTGCACATCCCATCCTTTGCCCAGCAGCTGGAGCTTCCAGGTACGCGCTTTGCGCAGGTTTTTAGCGCCTACGAGCTACGCGTGGCGCAGGCCCGAGGACTCAGCGGTGCTGCCCGCGCGCAGCATCTCGCGGGGCGCTGGGCAGCGAAGGAGGCCTTCATCAAGGCGTGGTCACAAGCGCTTTACGGGCGTCCGCCGGTCCTAGCGGAGGAGGCCGTGGACTGGGCCGACATCGAGGTCCGCCCCGATGCATGGGGGCGCGTAGCACTCGAGCTGCGCGGGGAGATCGCCCGCCTTGCGCGGGAATCCTTGGGGGATTTTTCTATGGCGTTGTCCATAAGCCACGATGGTGACTACGCCACCGCCATTGTGTACCTTTCGCGCTAAACGCGCCTGGCTTCGCTGGGTTTGGCTAGGCGCTCGTGGCGATGGCAAAGAGATAGGCGATGAGCATGCGCTTAATCTCTTCCACCACGCCATCGAAGCTCTCCTCGGAACGCATGGTGCTGTAGTTGAGCAGCGAGACCACAGTGTGGACGAGGAAGGCTGCAATTTCCACGCGGGAGTGAGCATCCATGCCTTGGGCAAGCGGCTCGATGATTTCCGCGATGGGCTTGAGCAGGCTGAGCTCCGTGTCAGCGGCCGTGGCGCGGGTGGCTGGTGTGGACTGCACCGCATGCCAGACCGCCCGGCGCGAAGGATCGTTGCGCCAGACGCGGGCCATTCGGTCAATGAACTCTTCAAGGAAGTCCGGCCATTGCAGGGCCGGAACGCGCTGGGAAAAGCGCTCAACCTCCGCCAGCATTTCCGCGGTATCTTGGCGGTCTAGCTCGCAGATTAAAACGTACTTGTTGGCGAAGTATTGATAAAGCGTGCCAATCGGTACTTCTGCGCGGCGCGAGACTTCATCGAAGGTAAAGGACTCGAAGCCATAGTCCACGAGCGTTTCCCGCGCGCAGGACAAAATCCGGTCATACTTGGCCCGGCTACGCGCCTGCGCTGGGCGACGCCTAGGGACCAGTATCTCCGGTGACTTCGAGCTCGATTCCACGGTTTAGTTGAGCCCCTTGAGCACGCGGGCGACGTGGCCGGTGGCCTTGACGTTGTACATGGCTTGGCCAATGGTGCCGTCTTCCTCGACGAGGAACGTGGAGCGGATAACTCCCTGGACGATCTTGCCGTAATTCTTCTTTTCGCCGAAAGCGCCGTAAGCCGTCATGATTTCCTTGTCGGGGTCAGACAGCAGCGGGAAGTTTAGCTCGTGCTCCTCGCGGAATTTCGCCAAGGCCTCGGGCTTATCGGGGGAGATGCCCACCACAGCGATGTTCATGCCGTTGAGCTGCTCCAAGCTATCGCGGAAATCACAGGCTTCCTTCGTGCAGCCGGGGGTGTTGGCGCGCGGGTAGAAGTAAACCACGACGCGCTGGCCGGCATAGTCGCTCAGGCTTACCGTGTTGCCGGCATCATCGCTCAAGGAAAATGCGGGGGCTTTGTCTCCTACGGACAGTCGTTGTGCTTCAGTCATGGTGTCTACCTTACCGTGCTCTCCCTTAGGGCTCTTTGGTGAATCTAAGTTTGCTCGCCGTAGTACAGCTGAGATAAACCTTGGCCAACTCTGCAGGGGAGCTGGTGGTCAATGTAGAATGTCCACGTTAGAACCACAACGGTTAGAAAGACGCTAACCGCAACAACACCGAACGAAGCCAAAATTCAGGAGATTCACGTGGCACGCAACATTGATGATATCCAGCGCGACATCGAGCGCACCAGCCGTCAGCTGGCTAGCACCTTGGATGAGCTCGCTGATCGCAGCAAGCCGCAGAACTTCGTTGAGGACGCTAAGGGCGCAGCAACCCAGAAGCTGCAGGAGCGCAATGTGCAGTTGGCGCTCGCCGGCATTGGCGCGGCTGTCGTAGGCCTCATCGCTTTTTCTGTCTTCCGCTCCAAGCGTCGTAAGTCCGACATCAAGGAGCTGCAGCGCCTGCTTGCTGAGCGTCGCTAAGCGCACACTACGCAACAAGGTCCCGCCAGGAGATTGAATCCTGGGCGGGACCTTTCTGTTTGGGTCTTTAAAGGGCAAGCGGCGGTCGGTTAGACTCAGGGCGTGAGTCGAAATTCCCCTGAGAACCTTCTGCTTTACCTGCGGCCGGAGGATGAGGATAAGGTGCGCGGGGTGTTTGCAGCGCTGGAGGAGGAAGGCTTTCCCGTCCAGTATCAGCGCCCGCACATCACGGTGACTTTTGCACCGATGATGGACCCAGGCGTGGTGAAACTGGCGCGCGAGCTGCTGCCACCACTCATGCCGGCGGTGTTTCATCGCGTCGGGACGGTGGTATTCGGGAGGAAAAGCAAGCAGACCGTGGCCTGGCTTCTGGAGACCACTGATGAGCTAGAGATCGCTGCGCGCCAGATAAGCGCCGCGAACCCCGAGGGGAGGGGCCTGCGTTGGACCCCGCACCTGACGATGGGGCTGCGCCTGTCCCGGGCGCTCGTGCCCGACTATATGCGTGCCCTCGATGAGATTGCCGGGCCGGAGCATAAAGAATTCACTGCCGAACATGCCGCCTGGTGGCGGCCTAAGACACAGTGCTTGGAGGTCTTCGGGGCTTAAGGGGCTATAACCCCCTTAACCGGGGGTGACGAGGACGCGGGGCGAAGAAACCCCCTTCATCTAGGATGAAGGGGGTTTAACCTGTGCGCCATCAGGGAATCGAACCCCGAACCCACTGATTAAGAGTCAGTTGCTCTGCCAATTGAGCTAATGGCGCTTGTGTCTACCCGGTGGCTTCTGATTTCCTCAGCGCCTGCCGTGCAACGAGATGTAACTTTAACACCCTCTTTGTAAAAAGGTAAAATCGCCAGGTAGTTGGGGTTTATTGGCGTCTTTGGTGGTGGCGTTTTGGCCGCTTTTAAAGCTGGGTGAATTAGCTGCGCAACGGGTGGGTAACGAAATGGTTAAGGGGGGTGGCGCTAACTAGTTAGAAGGCCGTGCGGGCGGTTAGGCTTAGTGCACTCTTGTCATTGTCTTTAATCTTTCTATGAGCTAGGGGTTTCTGTGCGTTCTCTATTCCCTTCTGCACGTCCCGCCGTACTTCTCTCGAGCCTCGTTGCGACGGCCTCCCTTCTGGCCGCCTGCACCATCGGCGGGGCCGAGGATTCCAGCCCGGCTGAAGACCAATCGCAGGCAGCTGTCCAAGCGAGTGCTTCGGCGGAAGCGTCGGCGTCGGCAGCCGCTAAAGCGAAGCAGCTGAAGTTTTCCGTCAAAGATGGCGCGAGCAATGTTGATCCATCCGAGCCGGTGGAAGTGAGCTCCCCGGCTGGCCTGAAGTCGGTGACGATGACCAACGAGGCTGGCAGAAAAGTGGAAGATGAACTGTCCTCTGACTCCACCACGTGGAAGAGCGCTGAGGTACTGGGATATAACCGCACGTACACCATTGATGCCACGGACCAAGATGGCACCCACAAGACCATCACGTTCACCACTCCGCAGGCCGCAGTGGTATCCGAGGTAGCTTTGAGCCCCCTGCCGGACTCCGAGGTGGGGGTGGGGCAGGTCATCGGTGTGCGCTTTGGTAACTACGTCACTGACCGCAAGGCGGCCGAAGAGGCGATTAAGGTCAAAACCGAGCCCGCCGTCGAAGGTGCTTTTTATTGGGTAAATAACCAGGAGGTGCGCTGGCGCCCGGAAAACTATTGGGAGCCGGGCACGAAGGTGACTGTCGATGTTGACTTGTACGGACGTAACCTCGGCGGTGGCGTCTACGGCGGTGAGGATGCCTCCACTAATTTCACTATCGGCGACCGCGTCATCACGCTGATTGATAACAACACCAAGATGATGTCGGTGTTCAAGAATGGTGAGGTGCTGCGCCGCATTCCTGTGTCGATGGGCAGGGATGGCCAGTGGGATACCCCGAATGGCACCTACATCATCGGTGACCAGTATCCGTCTCTCACCATGGATTCCACCACCTTCGGCCTGGCACTCGATGCTGGCGGCTACCGGACTGACGTTCAGTGGGCAACCCAGATGTCCTACTCCGGAATCTATGTCCACGCGGCGCCTTGGGCTGTCGGTGCGATGGGCAGCTACAACCAGTCCCACGGCTGCATCAATGTGACTACTGAGGCAGCTCAGTGGTTCCAAAACACGGTCAAGCGCGGCGATCTGGTCAAGGTCTCTAACACCGGTGGTGGTGTGCTGAGCGCGCTCGACGGCCTAGGGGACTGGAATATGGATTGGGCCACCTGGTCTGCGGGCAATGCCGACGCTAATCAGTAACTCTCCTGGGGGCGGCGCTTATCGACAGTGCCGCCCAGGGTGCCCCCGAAAGTTAAATTAGCTAATTCTTTGCCGGAGGTTTAAACGGCTATAACGGGCAGCGTTGCATCGCGCACGTGCGGTGTGCAAAGCGTGTGAAGTCTAACGCTTTAACTTCCGCAAAGTGGTTTGCGTCACGTCTTTGTTTTGGTGAATCTTGTGGAGAACTAGTTTTTCACTGCAAAGATGGAGGCAGAAGTGGATCTCTACGAGTACCAAGCTCGAGACCTCTTTGAAGCTCATGGCGTTCCCACCCTCAAAGGCATTGTTGCGACCTCAGCTGTGCAAGCTGAAGAAGCAGCCGCGAAGTTGGGGACACCGGTGGTCGTGGTCAAAGCGCAAATTAAAACTGGCGGACGTGGTAAGGCTGGGGGAGTCAAGCTCGCGCATGGCCCCGCGGAAGCTGCGGAAAAGGCAAACGAGATCTTGGGCTTGAAGATCAAAGGCCACACCGTGCGCAAGGTCATGGTGGCCGAAGGCGCGGACATTGCGGCGGAGTATTACTTCTCGATCCTCCTTGACCGCACCAAGCGGCGCTACCTAGCCATGCTCTCTAAGGAGGGCGGCGTAGAGATTGAAAAGCTGGCCGAAGAGCGCCCGGATGCCCTGATTAAGCGCAGCTTCTCCCCACTCGATGGCATGACGGACACGCTGGCGCGGGACATGGCGTATGAGGCGGGCTTTGATGAGGGGGACGTCGCCAAGCTGGTGCCCGTATTCAAGAAGCTCTACACGGTGTACACGGAGGAAGACGCCACGCTGGTGGAGGTGAACCCGCTGGTCAAGACATCGAGCGGTGAGATCATCGCGCTCGATGGCAAAATCACGCTGGACGATAACGCGCAGTTCCGCCACCCAGAGCACCGCGACCTCCAGGACCACGGCGCGACCGATCCGCTGGAGCTCAAGGCTCAAAAGATGGGGCTGAACTATGTGAAGCTCGATGGTTCCGTGGGGATTATCGGCAATGGTGCTGGCCTCGTGATGTCCACGCTCGACGTTGTGGCCTATGCCGGCGAGGATCTTTCTTCGCAGCCGAAGCCCGCGAACTTCCTAGACATCGGTGGTGGCGCCAACGCCGAAGTGATGGCCAACGGACTTGAAGTAATCCTTAGTGATCTGCAGGTGAAAGCGGTCTTTGTCAACGTCTTTGGTGGTATTACCGCCTGTGATGAAGTGGCCAAGGGAATCGTGCAGGCCTACAAGATTCTGGACTCGGAGGGGATTGAGCCCAAGCCGCTCGTAGTGCGCCTCGACGGCAACAACGCGGAACTTGGACGCACGATTCTCAATGACGCACACCTGCCCAAACTGGAGCAGGTAGAAACCATGGATGCTGCCGCCCGCAGGGCTGCGGAGCTGGCGAACTAGGAGTAGATATGTCGATTTTTCTCAACAAAGACTCGCGGATCATCGTGCAGGGCATGACGGGATCCGAAGGCATGAAGCACACACGCCGCATGCTGGAATCCGGCTCCAACATTGTGGGTGGGGTTAACCCGCGCAAGGCAGGAGAGCGCGTCGATATTGATGGGCGCGAGATTCCCGTGTTTGGCAGCGTGCGTGAGGCCATGCAGGCGACAGGAGCCACCGTCACCGTGATTTTTGTGCCGGCAAAATTCACTAAGGACGCCGCGGAAGAAGCCATCCGTGCCGGTATTGAACTCGTGGTCATCATCACGGAAGGAATTCCGGTGAAGGACACCGCTGAGCTCTATGCGCTGGGACGAGAGTCCAAAACGCGCATCATTGGGCCGAACTGTCCGGGGCTCTACACACCGGCCGAATCCAATGCCGGCATTATTCCCGCAGACACTGCGCCGAATCCAGGAAAGATTGGCTTGGTCTCGAAGTCGGGCACCTTGACGTATCAGATGATGTACGAGCTATCCGATATTGGCTTTAGCACGTGCGTAGGAATCGGCGGCGATCCGATTATCGGGACCACGCACATTTCAGCGATTGAGGCCTTCCAGAATGATCCGGATACCGAGGCGATCATCATGATCGGTGAAATCGGCGGTGATGCAGAGGAGCATGCCGCTGCCTATATCAAGGATCACGTCACGAAGCCGGTGATCGCGTATATCGCGGGCTTTACCGCACCGGAGGGCAAGACGATGGGGCATGCTGGCGCCATCGTGTCTGGTGGTTCTGGCACGGCAGAAGGCAAGAAGGCGGCGCTCGAAGCGGCCGGCGTGAAGGTGGGCAAGACACCCTCGCAGGCAGCGGAGCTGGTGCGAGCAGCCTTGGCTGAACCATGCGGCGTATGAGCCCACATGCGGTGTATGAGTCCTGAGGCTCATACACCGGTAGGGCTTAGCGGGGGAGCCCGCGACGTCGAGACACTGTCTTGTCGAAGGGAATCCAAAAGCGTAGCGCGGCGTCCTGGTTCTTTGAGATGCCGATGCGCGGCCCCTGGACCCACTCAGGTTCCCTATCGCGTTGTTTAAGGCGAATGGGCGTGCCGTTGTCCGCGATACTGAAGCCAAGTGCCTTGCCTAAGTTGCCGGGGCCGCGGGCGAGATTATGAAATTCCGTGTCACCCCGGCGTTGGTAGGCAAGGTCTATTCCGTCGATGATTTCCCCGCCGCGGAGCAAGCAACCCTGACCGGTGCCTTCGGGCGCGCAGACGATATTGCCGTTCCGGTGAATGCCGTAGGACATGTAGACGTAGAGGCGGCCGGGTGGGCCGAACATGGCGGCGTTGCGCGGGGTGCGGCCTTTAAAAGTGTGTGAGGCCTCATCGTCTGCGCCGAGGTAAGCCTCGACCTCCGTGATGCGCACCGAAACGCCGTTGTGTGTGAGCACCGTGCCCAGAAGCTGGGGAGCAACGACGTCGGCGGTGTCGGTGAAATCGATCATTGCCGCAGTCTAACGCGAAAACAAACGTTAGGCCTTAGCACTTTCTTCCTCGGCCTCAATCGCCGCGTTGAATTCACGCTTGGAGGATTGCCACTGGTCCTCGGTCATTCCGATACGCCAGTAGCCAGAGATGGAAACGTCTTCCTTGGGAATTTCAGATTCCACGAAAAGGAAGCGACGCAGCTCTTTGATCATCTCGGCGACACCGTGGATGAACCAGCTGGTTTTCTTCTCCTTTGGGATACCAGCCTCGCGTACCACGCGGGATAGCTCAGTACCGTGGGTAGCGCCATTGCGGACTACCCAGACGATCTCCACGCCCTCGCGGGCGGGCAGCTCAAACGTGCGGTCTTCGGCCTCGATCTCGATGAAGGCAGTAGCGGTCGCGCCCTCGGGGAGATGCTGCACACCGGCACCGATGGCCGGCGCTGCAGATTCATCGCCGGCGAACACGAAGTGCTCATAGTCTGCGTTCGGTCCCCACGCGCCACCTGGGCCGAGGAAGCCGATCTTTTCGCCGACCTCAGCTACGCGTGCCCACGGGCCGGCCAGCCCCGAATCACCATGGGCGACAAAATCAACGTCGAAGTCCCCGGTTTCAGAGTCCAGGTTGATCAAGGTGTAGGTGCGGAGAATTGGTTGTTTATCACGCGGCTGCTCTTCGCGAATCTGCTGGACATCAAACGGCCAAGAGTAATCGGCACTTTCTGGCACGAATAACAACTTGATGTAGTGATCCGTAAACTCCAGCTCCTTGCCCACAAAAGCCGGGGAGTTCATGCTCAACCGAACCAAATCCGGAGAGACCTGGTAGCGACCAGTCACGGTTGCTTCATGCGCCTTGCGGGGCTTGCGCTTCGGCGCTGCCGCTTTAGCTTGGCTAGCCATCGTTATCACTGTCCTTTGAAAACTTGAGTTGCTGTGCGGGGCGGAAGGCTACCCACTATATGATTAGGTAAGGCTAACATACTCAAGTTAGGCTGGTTGTGGGGCTTGGTGGTGCGCGGGCGCGGTGATGCTGGGGCTCAATGCAAAAAGTTAACCCCGCATCCTGCTCAAGCAGAATGCGGGGTCTATTCGGGGTGGCTGACGGGGCTCGAACCCGCGACACCCAGGATCACAACCTGGTGCTCTACCAGCTGAACTACAGCCACCATCGTTGCCGAAAGCAACGAGATACAGGTTAACCCACGTTGTCCGTTTTACAAAAACGCCTGGTAGTCGTCGGTAGTAGCCGCCTTGAGCTCCTCGGCTTCCGGGGTGGAGGGGCCGTTATCCGTACGGAACACGCTGCGGCGATAAAAATCGAGCTCGCGAATGGACTCGATGATGTCCTGCAGGGCTCGATGTGCCATCCCTTTATCCGGCTGGTTGTAATAGGCGCGCGGGTGCCAGCGGCGTGCCAGTTCCTTAATCGTGGAGACATCAATCATTCGGTAGTGCAGCGCGGCGTCCAGGCGTGGCATGTATTCGCGAATGAAGGTGCGGTCCGTTGCGATGGAATTGCCGGCAAGGGGGGCGGGGTGGTTGGCGTCGCAGTGCTTCTCGACGAGCTTCAGCACCGCCTCCTCTGCCTCCGCAATCGTGATCGCAGATTCTCGAATCTCCTTGTCCAGCCCAGACTTCGCGTGCATCTCGGTGACGAAGTCATCCATCTGCGCGAGTTCTTCCTCCGTGGCGTGGACGACGAGGTCAATGCCTTCGTCGAGAATATTCAGTTCGGCGTCGGTAATCACGGCGGCAACTTCCACGATTACGTGGCGCTTCGGATCAAGCCCAGTCATCTCCAGGTCGATCCAGACGAGGCGGTCGTTCTTAGCGGGGGTATCATTCATGCCTTCCACCATAGTTTCTCTTGGGGTGTGGTCGGGGATGCACCCTTTCAGTTCAGTGGGGGTAAATGGGGGTGGGGGAAGGGTGTGCTTATCGAAATCGGTCACTTAATCGGTATGTGCTGGGGTTTTGTGCTGGATGTGAATGTTAAGGGTGGTGCTTTCTCAACTTTTTCATGATTTCACGCACGAAAGTCGTCGCGGAAGGGGCATTATTAGGTCAGCCTTTAACGTGACGGCACTCACATATTACGAAGGACGGTAACCTACCGATGTCAGACTTTCTCGACACCCTCAACTCTTTGATTTGGTCACCAGCACTAGTCTTCCTGTGCCTCGGTGCTGGAATCTATTTCACCCTGGCCACCAAATTCCTGCAGATACGCTGCATTCCAGACATGATTAAGCAGCTGAAGGATGGTGAAAGCTCCGATTCGGGCGTGTCTTCTTTCCAATCGCTGATGATTTCCCTGGCCGGCCGTGTCGGCGTGGGCAATATCGCGGGTGTTGCGACGGCTATTGCCTTCGGTGGACCGGGTGCGGTGTTCTGGATGTGGGCGGTAGCGCTGCTAGGGTCCGCCACCTCCTTCGTGGAATGTACCTTGGCGCAGGTCTACAAGGAGAAGGACCAGGACACCGGCGAGTACCGCGGTGGCCCGGCCTACTACATCGAAAAGGCCTATAAGCACACTAAGGCCGGACCGTTCATGGTGGTTTATGGCATCGTCTTTGCCGTCGCAATGATTCTTGCTACCAGCTACTTCCTGCCTGGTATCCAGGCTAATGGTGTGGCCGCTGCTGTGCAGAACGCTTGGGGCGTTGAAGTTGGGTGGTCTGCTCTGGTTCTGGGCGGAATTCTGGCCATCATTATTATCGGAGGCGTCAAGCGCATCGCGAACTTCGCTTCCCTCGTGGTTCCGTTCATGGCCGCGGCATACATCCTCTTTGCCATGATCATTCTGATCATGAACTTCAACCAGATCCCTGAGGTCTTCGGCATGATCTTCAAGTCCGCCTTCGGTGCAGAGCAGGCCTTCTCTGGTCTGTTGGGCTCGGCCATCATGTGGGGCGTGAAGCGCGGTATTTACTCCAACGAGGCCGGCCAAGGTACCGGCCCGCAGTCTGCGGCGGCGGCGGAGGTTTCCCACCCAGCCAAGCAGGGCTTCGTGCAGGCTTTTGCGGTCTACATTGACACCCTTTTTGTGTGCTCTGCTACTGCTTTCATCATCATCTCTACCGACATGTACAAAGTATTTGAAGATGAGTCGGAGGATGGCCCTGTGCGCTACGCCGGCTCCATCCCGGATGAAGTTGCAGTAGGACCGGGCTTTATCCAGCATGGCCTTGACACCCTGCTGGCAGGTTTCGGACCAAGCTTCGTCGCCATCGCCATTGCCTTCTTTGCCTTCACCACCGTCCTGGCGTACTACTACATGGCGGAGGTCAACCTGACCTACTTCAACCGCTGGATCAGAAACAAGACCACCCGCCGCGCGCTCGTGTGGCTCCTGCGCATTCTCCTTGTGGTCTCCGTGGTCGTCGGAGCTACAACCACTCCGGGCTCTGCGTGGGCGCTGGGTGATATCGGAGTTGGTGCGACGGCATGGCTCAATATCATCGCTATTCTTTTCCTGCAGGTTCCGGCGCTCAAGTGCCTCAAGGACTACAGCGCACAGAAGGCTGCCGGAAAGGACCCGCAGTTTGACCCAGAGGCGCTGGGAATCAAGAACGCTGATTTCTGGATAGAGCGCAAGCTCGCCCGGGAGGAGGCTGCACAGAAAGCTATCGCGGAGGATTCTCCGATCCAAGGTTAAGTAACGCAAAAGCCCGCTCTCTCTTTTTCATCATTTGGGGAGAGCGGGCTTTTGTTTGGGTTAAGCCATCTTCGAGTAGAAGCTGCCGATGATCGGCGCAACAATCGGGGTCGGCACAATCTTGCCCAGTGCATTCATCACTTTGGACAGCGGGCCAGGGACCACGCGGCGCTGGTTGCGGGCCATGGCCTCCAGCGTCTCTGCGGAGCAGGATTCATAGGTGGTCCACAAGAAGTCCGGGACGACCTTGTCCACGATCGATTGCTCTTCCTCGGGAATGATGGCATCGCGCACCGGGCCGGGGGCAAGCAGCGTACAGGTCACGCCCGAGCCCTTGAGCTCGTAGTGGAGGGCTTCAGTGAAGGCATTGACGCCTGCCTTGGTGAAAACATAGGTGGCGTTGTTCGGGATAGAGACGTTGCCCGCCGCCGAGCCCACGTTGCAAATAGCGCCGCTGCGTCGCGGCAGCATCTGCTCCAAGGCAGCGCGCGTCAAGCGGTGAACGGCCTTGCCGTTGAGGTCGAACTGCCGGGTCTCATAATCCCAATCCTGATCCATGAACTTGCCAAAGCTGGCGATACCCGCCGAATTGACGATGATGGAAATTTCCTTGCCCGCCATGAACTCGATGACGCGGTCCACGTCTGCTGCCTCGGAGAGGTCCGCTGCCAGCGCAATGGCGTCCACCTCGTGGCGTGAGCGCAGGTCCGCAGCGATGGATTCGAGGACGTCTTCGCGGCGTGCGACGAGGATGACATTGTAACCGCGGGCGGCCAGGTCCTTGGCCATCGCAGCGCCAATTCCTTGGCTAGCGCCGGTCAGTAGCGCATAAGAGGAGCGGGTAGGGGCAGGCAGCCCAGGGGAGTGAGCCATAAACGGCGTCCTTTCTCTCAGGGTGGGAAGTCTCCACCCAGCGTAGAGCAATCAGGGTTTAAATCAGGGTAAACACCGATGAATCCTCAGCCCCAACTCTGGATAATGGAAGGCGAAAGGAGAGATCATGAACAACCAACGTTTAACCCGTTCCACAACTGACACGATGCTCGGAGGCGTGTGCGGCGGCATCGCACACACGTACAACCTTGATCCGACCCTGGTGCGCATTCTTTTCGTTGCTGCTACCTTGCTGGGCTTCTCAGGCATTCTGCTCTACCTCATTCTCTGGGTTGTTATCCCAGTGGAGTAATCAGTAACCTCTGCAAACTACTGCAGCGGGCCCAGGGCCATAAACCGCTTCCACGTTTCCCACTCTTCCCGCAAGCGCGGCAAGGCGCTGGGTGAGGTGACGGAGTCGTCGACAAGCACGGCGTCCTGCATGCGCACGCCGTTGTCGAAGAAGAGAGCCGCGTGCCCGGATGCCCCGTAGCGGAGGACCGGCACCAAGTTGAGCCCATCGAAAGACAGCGGGGCATTGGGGCGCACATCGAGCCCCGCGATCGCCGCGAGCGTGGGTGCCAAGTCGAGCGGAGAGACGAGCTCTGTGCACTCTCCGGATTCTGCAACCCCGGGCCACAGAACGGACATGGCGGCCTTGTCGCCCTGCAGGGAGCACACCGCCACCACACCATCGAGGGTGTCCAGTAGCTGGGGGTTCGGCTGCTCGAGAAGACGAAAGACCTGCGGAGAAGCTGGCTGGGTATCCTCCCGAACCTCGAAGCCAGCGGCCTTGAAAATCTCCGTGATGCGCGTTGTGGCTCCGCGCTGTGGGTATTGTCCGGTGAGCACCGCGCGGCGTGATGCCGCATAGCTTGGTGCCGGTACCCACGCGTTAGCGAAGCGCATACCGCGCAGCGCTGATTCCGGGGCGTGGTCAAAAGTCGCGAGGGTGATGTCCATGGAAGAGAGTCCAATCTGTGCCCAAAGGCCACTTTCTGAGGCTTAGTGAAGCCCTAGAAAGTGGCCTTGACCTGCGTGCCCCCAGCAGGATTCGAACCCGCGACACATGGGGTAGAAACCCACTGCTCTAATCCACTGAGCTATGGAGGCGTACCGAAACATCATAACGCACCGTTGCGGACTGCCTGATTATCGGGCTATCGCTGGCATTAGTCCTGCGCTGGTGTTGAGGAAGCAAATTCGGCAGGGCGCGCGCTGGCGGTGTTGAGGAGGGAATCGATCGAGGTGGCCACGCCGTAGAGATAATCTCCGGCCTCCGTCGTGTGGACTCCGCCGCGTCCGCGGGATAGCAGCTTCACGTTGAGATCTTTTTCAAGCTTGCGGACGCAGGCTCATAGAAGGTTGCGTGAGCTGTAGCGCTTCTGCAGCTTGCGTGAAAGAACCGTGATCTACGACGGCCCGAAAGTGGTGAAGCTGGCGAGAGTCCATAAGGGCAGACTGCACGAATGCTGAGAATTATTTACCTTTTAGGTAAGAGAACGTCTGTGGCGGTAGACTGCCCACCATGCACACTGAGAAAGAAAATCCCAGCTCACAGCACTTGCGGGGGCTGGCGCACTCGGGGTCGGGAGCGCAGCCTTCCCGCTTGTTGAATCTTTCTTTCGTCGTCTTCGCGGGACTCGTGGGAGGAATTATTTCCTTGTTCTTTCTCGCGGATTCGCTTGCCGCCCTGGGCATCCCCGACCCAGGCCGCATGACAACGTTCGGCCTTCCCTTCTTCCGCGCGGTTGCCTGGATGCTGATGGCGCTAGCCATCGGTTCATTTATGTCCAGCGCCTTTTTGATTTACCCAGCCGTGCCGGACAAGGACAACGAGCGTCTCATCGAGGCTGGCCTGACCGTCGATGGGCACATTGCGGCGCGCACCGGTGCGTGGGCGGCCGTGGGTGCCGCGGTGGTGTCGTTGATTGAGGTCCCCCTCGTGATGTCGGACCTCACCGGTACCCCGTTGGGTCAGGTCCTCAACCCAGAGCTGATGGGCATGGCGGTGGGGCAGATCGCCACGTCGCAAGTGTGGCTGCTCACCGCAGGAATTGCAGCACTCGTTGCCATCATGGGCTTTGTGGCGCGCACCTGGGCAGGCCAGGTTGCCACGTTCTTCCTGTCGCTGTTGTTGACGGTGCCCCTCGGCATGGAGGGCCACTCGGCCTCCGGTGGTGATCATGATTACGGCACGAACTCGCTGCTATTACACCTGTTCTTCATCATGCTGTGGGTCGGCGGGCTCATGGGCCTTATTGCGCATGGCCGCCGCCTGGGGCCTGACATGGGCGTGGCGGTTCGCCGGTATTCCACAGTTGCGCTGCTGTCCATCTTGGGGTTGGCGGCGACCGGTGTGGTCAACGCGCTCATCCGCGTTGAGTTCGGGGATTTATTCACCACTCGCTATGGCTTGCTGGTGTTGAGCAAAACAGTGCTCACCGTGGTGCTCGCGGCCATCGGCTTTGTGCATCGCCGGGTCACCATTCCCCAGCTGCAACGCGTGCCGCGCCTGTTTATTCGGGTGTCCGTGGTGGAGGTTCTCATCATGGCGACCACAGTCGGCGTAGCCATCTCGATGGGCCGTACACCGCCCCCGCCGCCGCGGGATCCGAACCTCAACGCCATGCAGATCCTCGTGGGCTACGAGCTTTTCGACGCCCCTACAGCCACCAACGTGTGGACCATGTTCCGCTTTGATCTCATGTTTGGCTCGCTCGGACTCGTGCTAGCCGGCTTCTACCTGTACGCGCTCTGGCGTCTGAAGCAGCGTGGGCTGACGTGGTCGGCGGTGCGTACTTCCTGGTTCCTTGTGGGTTCACTGGGCCTGACGTTGATCCTGAGCAATGGCATCGGCCTATACATGCCGGCGCTGTACTCCATGCACATGTTGGTGCACATGATTCTGTCCATGGCGATCCCTCTGTGCCTTGTGCTGGGCGCCCCAGTGACCTTGGTGATGGAAGCGTTTGAACCTGGGGAGCCGGGCAAGCCCACGCTTCACGACGCCGCCGTCGCCCTCACCAGATCCCGTACCCTGCGTGTGCTCACGCACCCAGCGGTCAACGTCCTGCAGTTCCTGGCTATTCTCTACGTGCTCTACCTCTTCCCGAGCTTCTATGAGGTCGCCATTTCGGAACATGCAGGTCACGTCATCATGAACTGGGTCTTCTTGATTTCCGGCTATATCTACTACTGGGAGGTCATCGGTCCGGATCCGCTGCCGTGGCGCGCGCCCACGGGCGTTCGCTTGCTAATTCTGTTTGTGTCGATGCCCATGCACCTCTTCGCCGGTGTTTACCTCATGCAGATGCAGGTGATTCTTGGTTTGGACTTCTATGAGTCCTTGAACCTGCCGTGGAATCCGGACTTTGTGAAGGACCAGCGGACCGGCGGTGGCATTTCTTGGGGATTCGGCCAGTTCCCGCTTGTGATTGTGTTCGGCTCACTCTTCCGGGACTGGCTGCGCGAAGATCGCGCGACCGCCCGGCGCTATGACGCTAAGGCAGACGTGGACGGCGATGCTGAGCTGGAACGCTATAACGCCATGCTTAAACAAATGGGGGAAGGCGACGAGTCTAGCTTCCGCCAGCACTAGAGAGCTGGCGCGTCCAGGGTGATGGAAAGGGTACTTCTGCCTGGATAGATGGATTTTTTGTTGACGCTTGCAACAAGTTATCCACAGGTTGCTGGCGAAATCATTGCGGGTGCGGTTCTTGGTGGCAAAGATGCGAGGTAAGGGAGGCGCATCGCTTCCTTAAACTCAAGAAAGCCACGAGCCATGACCAGCAAAGGAATCTCGCAATGTCTCAATACCCAATCTCCATTACAGGACGTCTGACCCACGACCCGCACCTGACCAAAATTAGCGACACCATGTATAAGGCCCGCATCCGCATCGCTTCTTCCCGCAGCGTTCCGGAAAAAGACGAGGAGGGAAAAACCGTATGGCGGGAGCTGGACCTTAACTTCATCGATGGAGAAGTATGGGGTCAGTGCGCCATCAACGTGAAGAAGTCCCTGTTTAAGGGCATGCCCGTCTTCGTTATGGGCTCCATCGTGACGGACCGATGGAAAGATCAACACGGTGCGAAGCGCTCTAGGACCTATATCAAGATTGCTCACGTGGGCCTAGACCTCAACCGCTTCTGCGTCACCTCTACAAAGATCGGTACCTCCTATGGTGAGGAGGGCAGCGAAGCCCTCTGGCTAGGGGAGAACCCGCCGGTACTCGACGTGGATTACACGGCACCGCCGAGCGATACACAGAACGCAGGGGATACGCAGAACGCAGACAACACAGAAGGCTCGGAGAGCGCAACGGAAGAAGCAATGCCAGCTGCATTGCGGCCGGGAGATACTCCGCAGGACACCGCGGCGGACCGTCAGCAAGCGCAGTGTGGGGCTGAACCATACCTTGAACCGGAGCCAGAAGAAGCGATGGTCTAAGGACAAAGGACTACCGCCGCCCATGTCATGTAGTCTTTGTACTGTTATTTACCAATCCTGACAGAAGCAAAGGGTGAAACATGGGCGAATTCATCTACACGATGAAAAACGTGCGTAAGGCCATCGGTGACAAGGTTATTTTGGACAACGTCACCATGGCTTTCTACCCGGGCGCCAAGATCGGCGTCGTGGGCCCCAACGGTGCAGGTAAGTCCTCGATCCTGAAGATTATGGCCGGACTGGATCAGCCGTCCAACGGTGAGGCATTCATCGATCCGGGCAAGACCGTCGGCATCCTCCTCCAGGAGCCGCCGCTCAACGAGGAAAAGACGGTCCGTGAGAACGTCGAAGAGGGGCTCGGAGAGATCTTCCAGAAGAAGCAGCGCTTCGAAGAGATTGCTGAAGAGATGGCCACCAACTACTCCGATGAACTCATGGAGGAGATGGGCAAGCTCCAGGAGGAGCTGGATGCCGCCGATGCCTGGGAAGTGGATTCCAAGATCGAGCAGGCCATGGAAGCACTGCGCTGCCCGCCGTCCGATGATCCGGTGACCAATCTTTCCGGTGGTGAGCGCCGCCGCGTTGCGCTGGCCAAGCTGCTGCTGAGTGAGCCGGACCTGCTGCTGCTGGACGAGCCTACGAACCACCTTGACGCCGAGTCCGTCCAGTGGCTGGAGAAGCACCTCGAGACCTACCCGGGTGCGGTCCTTGCCGTGACCCACGACCGCTACTTCCTCGACCACGTCGCGGGCTGGATCTGTGAGGTTGACCGCGGCAAGCTCTACCCCTACGAGGGCAACTACTCCACCTACTTGGAGAAGAAGGCCGAGCGTCTCGAGATTGCTGGCGCTAAGGATAAGAAGCTGCAGAAGCGCCTCAAGGACGAGCTCGCGTGGGTTCGCTCCGGTGCGAAGGCCCGCCAGGCCAAGAACAAGGCTCGTCTCCAGCGCTACGAGGAAATGGCTGCGGAGGCCGAGCAGTACAAGAAGCTCGACTTCGAAGAGATTCAGATTCCGACTCCGCCGCGCCTGGGCAACAAGGTTGTGGAGGTCAAGAACCTGACCAAGGGCTTCGACGGCCGTGTCCTCATCAAGGATCTTTCCTTCACCTTGCCGCGCAACGGCATCGTCGGTGTTATCGGCCCCAACGGTGTGGGTAAGTCCACCCTGTTCAAGACCATCGTGGGATTGGAGCAGCCGGATTCCGGTTCCGTTGACGTCGGCGAGACCGTCAAGCTGTCTTATGTTGACCAGGGCCGCGAGAACATTGACCCGGAGGCCACCGTGTGGGAGGTCGTTTCCGACGGGCTGGATTACATCCACGTTGGTCAGAACGAGATGCCGTCCCGCGCCTACCTTTCCGCTTTCGGTTTCAAGGGCGCTGACCAGCAAAAGCCTTCCAAGGTCCTCTCCGGTGGTGAGCGTAACCGCCTGAACCTGGCCTTGACCCTTAAGGAAGGCGGCAACCTGATCCTCCTCGATGAGCCGACCAACGACCTAGACGTGGAAACCCTGGGTTCCTTGGAAAACGCCCTGGAGAAGTTCCCTGGCTGCGCCGTGGTTATCTCCCACGATCGCTGGTTCCTCGATCGCACCTGTACCCACATCTTGGCGTGGGAGGGCAACGTTGCAGAAGGCCAGTGGTTCTGGTTCGAGGGCAACTTCGGCGACTACGAGAAGAACAAGGTCGAGCGACTCGGCGAGGAGGCTGCACGCCCGTCCCGCGTAACCCACCGTAAGCTCAGCCGCTAGGGCCTTTTGCCCCTAGCGTTTAAGCACGAACTCCGGAAGGAACCTGGAATGTCCGCTCAGAATGTTGTGTTGGAGGAGACTAAGGGCAACGTCCACGCGCTTACCGTGGGCGTGCGCTGGTCGGACTTCGACATGTACGGCCACATGATGAACGCCAACTTCATCGAGCTGGCGCAGGAGGCGCGCTTGGCTTTTGCCATGCACCACTTCTACGCTCGCGGCGTCAACATGGTGGCTTTCGTTCGTCACATCGAGGCGGACTATGTCCGCCCCATCAAGTGGGATGGACGCCATGGAACGGTGACGGTGGAAACCACGGTGGTGCGCCTCGGCACCACGTCTTTCACCACTCGCCAGACGATCAAGGATGCGCAGGGCCAAGTGGCCTGCGTCATTGATTGCGTGCAGGTCACCATCGACCCAGAAACTCAGATGCCGCGAGAGGTCTCTGAGCAGGAGCGCAATATTATCCTGGAGCACGCCGTCGTCGAGCTTGAGCAGCAGTAATGGAGCGCGAAACTCTGACATTGCGCAGCGGTGGGGTAGGGCTGCGCGCCCTACTTTCCCGCGCGACGGGGCTGGATGCATCCGCAGCGGTGCGCCTGCGTCAGTACGATACCAACCAAGCTGAGGTCTTTGTCACCACCCCGTTCGATGTTGTCGTGGCGCGGCGCTGTGAGGGGACTGTGGGCCGCGACGGTGCCGTGGTGTCGGCGCCGGCGCTTCTCGACGCCCTCCACACCGTCCCTGATTCCCTCGGCCACGAGGGAGGCGTGGAACTTGATTTAGGTCCAGCACGTGATCCGTCCTGGCCGGGGGCCTTGCCGCCGGTACAGGGTTTTAGGGAGATCGACTCGCTGCCGGTCGACGTTGTCCGTGAACTCGCGGACAAGGGCCGTCAGCTGGCCCGCCAGTTCTCCGGGCCGATGGGACCTCCGAAGAGCCTGCTGAATCAGACGGTGCTCACCGTGAATGATGCGGAGACTCAGGTGGAGATTCCCATGCGGATGATTTTCGCCTGCACGAGCTTGGGGCTCATCCCGGGCTTTGCCGCCTCGCTCGAGATCCCGCGCCACCTTCGCGTGGCAGGCAAGGGGCGCTGGGTACGCCTCGATGCGCCTTATGGCAGCGTCTACCACTCGACTCGGCTGTCCTTGTTCTAAATGTTGCTCAAGCAATGCGTACCCCGCCAGTGCGGCGCCTACGGCGACCGTCCAGGGCGGGGCTTTGCATAAAGAGCGCTACGGCTGCCACAGAGCGCTATGCCTACCTTGGATCTGATTGAGCTGAGACGGCACACAAAAGGGGTGATCTGCGTTACCCTAAAGGGGTCGAATTCTTTTTCTTCAGCAAAAGGAGATGGCTCGAACCATGCGTATTGGCGTACCCAAAGAAATAATGAACAACGAAAACCGCGTCGCGCTGACCCCGAGTGCGGCGGACACGCTGATTAAAGACGGCCATGAGGTTTTGGTTGAGACCATGGCGGGGGAAGGCGCTTCCTTCCCTGACTCCGAGTATCAGGCCGTCGGTGCGACCATCGTGCCCACTGCTGCGGAGGCATGGGCAGCGGAGATGGTGGTCAAGGTTAAGGAACCGCTGAAGTCCGAGTATGGCTACCTGCGCGAGGATCTGCTGCTGTTTACCTACCTGCACCTAGCCGCGGACCGCCCGTTGACGGAAGCCCTGATGAAGTCGGGTACCACGGCCGTGGCCTACGAGACAGTGACTGATTCTCGCGGCACCCTGCCATTGCTCACCCCAATGTCCCAGGTAGCTGGTCGTCTTGCAGTAATCGAGGGCGCACATCACCTGCTCTCCACCGAAGGTGGGCGCGGTTTGCTGGTCGCCGGCGTGCCAGGTACGCGGCCGGCTCGCGTCGTAGTCATCGGCGGTGGCCAGGTGGGGGCGTCGGCAGTCGCGATGGCGCACGGCCTGCGCGGCGAGGTGACGGTGCTGGACCTTGATCCGCACGTGCTGCAGCGCTTTGATGAGCAGTATCAAGGCAGCGTGCGCACTATCGTGTCGGCCCCATCGGCGCTGGAGGAAGAGCTGCTGGAGGCGGATCTGGTCATCGGCGCGGTGCTCGTTCCAGGTGCTGCGGCCCCGAAATTAGTGCGCGAGGATGTGGTCAAGCGGATGAAGAAGGGCGCCGTGCTTGTCGACGTCGCCATTGACCAAGGCGGCTGCTTCGAGAACTCCCACAAGACCTCGCACGACGAGCCTACCTTTAATGTGCATGACACCATCTTCTACTGCGTGGCTAACATGCCGGGCGCGGTAGCGAATACGTCTGCCCGGGCGCTGGGCTCTGCCACTCTGCCCTATATGCGCGCGCTGGCTGCTGATGGTTTCGACAGTGCAGTTGAGCGCTTCCCGGGCCTAGCTGATGGACTCATGACGCGTGGGGGAGAGCTGGTGTCCCAGCCGGTAAAGGACGCCTTCGGGCTTTAAAGGTTGAGCGCCATCGGCAGCAACGTGAAAGCCACAGCGTAGACCAACACGAAGCCGATGGCGTTGAACCAAATTCCGGTGATGACCATCTGACGGATGTTGACTGCCCCGGTTCCGAACGCAATGGCGTTCGGGGCAGAGGCGACAGGCAGCATAAATGCGCACTGGCAGGCCTGAGTGACAACGATGGCCATGAGCAGCGGGTCATAGCCCAAGGCCTGGGAAAGCCCGACGACGATGGGCACGAACGTTGCAATCGTGGCCATAGAACTCGTGATTTCTGTCGTCAGAATGACGATGAGGACGATAAGCGCAAGCGCTACCCAGAAAGGCAGGGCGGTGAGGCCGGAGAACGCTTCACCGATCCATTTATCGAGTCCGCTGTTGGTGATCTGGCCAGACAGTGCCAGGCCGCCGCCGAAGAGGAGAAGCGTGCCCCACGGGACATCGCGTGCGGTTTCCCAATCCATGAGCATGACCCCGTCTTGCGGGCGGCCGGGCAGGATGAAGAGGGACATGCCGGCAATCATTGCGATGACGGCGTCGCTAGCCCAGGTGTCTTTGAAAATGAGCGATACAAACATCCACGCGAGCGCGGTAATACCAAAGATGATGGCGACGAGGCATTCCCCGAAGCTCATCTTGCCTAAGGCGGCGAGTTCTTTCTGGAACAGCTCCCGACCACCCGGAATGTCCTCGATTTCGGGTTTCCACACCACTTTCGTGATGATGAACCAGCCCACAAGCGTAAAACTAAGCGCTAGGGGTGTTCCGAAAACCATCCACTGCGGGAAGGTGATGGTTGTCCCGATGGCGTCGTTGAGGTAGCCGACCACAAAGGCATTACCCGGGGAGGCAATAATCGTTCCGAAAGCGGAGATGGTTGCTGCAAAGGCGATGCCAAGCAGAAGACCGGCGCTGAAATTCGAGACCTTCGTCGTGCCGCTTCGCTCCTTAATTAATGCCACCAGGGACGCACCCAGCGGAATCATCATGAGCGCCGTTGCGGTGTTGGACACCCACATGCCTAAAGCTGCGGTGGCGAGCATCATGCCGAGAATGAGGCGATCGGGTTTTGTTCCCACGAGGAGAACAATGACGAGCGCGATGCGTCGATGCAGGTTCCAGCGCTGGATGCCGAGGGCGAGGAGGAACCCGCCAAGGAACAAGAAGATGATTTGCGCAGAATAGGATGCAGCAACATCTTTCATGTCGGCTGTGCCCAAGGCAGGGAAGGCGACCAAAGGAACCATCGCGGTGACGGCGAGGGGGAGGGCCTCGGTTATCCACCACGTGCCCATGAGGACGACGATCGCAGCGGTGACGCGGGCATCGAAACCCGCAGATTGTGGCATCGCGAAGTAGGACAAGGCTGCCAGCACAATGCCTAGAAAGACGCCTGTATAGCGAATATTGCGTGTCCTGCGGGGAAGCGAAGGGGCGGATAGCCCTGGGGAGAGTGAGAGATTGGTCATTTTTAAAAGTTCGAGTCGGAGCTAATTTCTATTAGGCGAACAGTATCAGAGCCCTCCCGGAGGCCCCAGAGCTATATTCAACTTTGCTATAGCCCTACTTAGGGCGCGCGGTTGATGAGCATCGCTGCCACTCGCTCCATGTGGTCCCAAATCATGGCGCGATAAGCCGGTGGGATGGTCTCCTCGTCGATCTGCGCCAAGGAGTTGCCCATGAGCTCGAGCCAGCGATCGTGGGCGGCCATGTCAATGGGGTAGGGTGCATGGCGCATGCGCAGGCGTGGGTGGCCGCGCTGCTCGGAAAAGAGCTGGGGGCCTCCCCAATACTGCACGAGGAACCAGGTCAGGCGCTGCTGCGCGCCCTCCCAGTCATCGTCCGGGTACATCGGGCCGATGAGATCATCGTCGCGCACCTGGGCGTAGAAACCGCCGACTAGTTTCTCAAAGGTCTCCATTCCGCCGATGGCTTCGTACACGCTTGTTGCTTGCACGCCTAATCTTCCTTTCGCGTCAGGCCAGGTTCTTCCAGATCAAAGATAGCCATCCCCCGTGGATAGGGTGTGGTAATTCCTTCCGTATGCATGGCGGTGAGGATTTTCGCCTGCATCGCGCGCTGCACATCCCATTGCTTGCCCGGTAGCGTCTTGACGGAAACACGGTAGGACATGTGGTCAACTTCCAAGCTGGACATGCCGTTGACCGTGGGCTTGGCCAGGATGAAGTCCTTGATGTCGGGGTTGCGGGCGGCGTCCTCTGCCGCGGAGGTGATGACATCGACTGCTCGGGTGGGGTCATTGCTCAGCGCGATGGGGACCTGCACGCGGGCAACGGAGTAGCGGTCGGAATGGTTGGCCACCTGCAAGATTTCGCCGTTGCGGACGTACCACAGCGCACCATCGATATCGCGGACCGTGGTGATGCGCAGGGAGATGGATTCCACGTCGCCGAAGACCCCGTTGCCGAGGTCGATGGTGTCACCGATGCCGTACTGGTCCTCCATGAGCATGAAGATGCCGGACAGGAAGTCCTTGACCAGCGCCTGGGCGCCGAAACCAAGGGCGACACCAACCACGCCGGCCGAAGCCACGAGCGGGGCGACGTTGACTCCGAGCTTGTCCAAGATGGCGAGCACTGCCCACACCCAGACAAATATGGCCACCGCAGAGCGGCCGACGCCGGCGAGAGTCTGGATGCGGGAGGTGCGCCGTGCCTCCTGCGTTTGCTCGAGGACTTTGTCGGTTGTTCGGTGAGTTTTGCGCGGGGAGAGCGGCGAGCTGAGCTTGCCCTTCTTGATGCTGTTGTCGGCCAGCTTGGTGATGAGTCGGCGTAGCAGCCAACTGCCGATGATGGCGACGATGAGGATGAGCGCGATGCCGATGGGCTTGTCGATGAGCCAGGACTGCATGTTTTCTGTTTGCCACCAGCGGGTGACCGCGTCGACAGCCCCATCGGTCTGCACGGCGGAAGCGCTGAGGTATGCGGTTGGTCTGGTCACGTGTGTCCTTTCTGCTATCGCTCACGACTGACGCCTACCGATGGTAGGGAAGAGAGTTGAATATAAAAAGCTAGTCTTTCTCGCAACTGAACAGCTTGGTCTAGACTTGTGTCTCATGACTGACAACCGCACTCTTGGCTTTTCCTCCCGTTCCATCCATGCCGGTTACCAGCCGGATCCCTACATGGGATCCATCAACGTACCGATCTATGCCTCCACCACGTACCAACAGGATGGCCTCGCGCAGCTGCGCGGCGGCTATGAGTACGGGCGCGTGGCCAACCCCACCGTTCACTCTCTGGAGAAAACTCTCGCCGCGCTAGAGAACGCCGAGTGCGCCCGCTGTTTCGCCACGGGCATGGCGGCCGTAGATACCCTCATCCGCATCCTTGTGCGCCCTGGCGACCACGTCATCCTCGGCAACGATGCCTATGGCGGCATGTACCGTCTCTTACACCATGATTACGGCGAGTGGGGTATCGAGCTGTCCATCGTCAACACCGCCGATACCGCGGCGGTGGAGGCGGCGTTGAAGGAGAACACCAAGCTCATCTGGTTGGAGACCCCGACCAACCCAGCGACGACAATCACGGATATCGCTGCTGTTGCTAAGGCGGTCAAGGCGGCTGGCGACGCCCAGATCGTCGTCGACAACACCTTTGCCACTCCCTACCTGCAGAACCCTTTGGAGCTAGGTGCGGATCACGTCCTGCACTCCACCACAAAGTACCTGGGCGGCCACTCGGATGTGCTGGGCGGCGCGGTCGTGACCAACTCCGCGGAGATGGATGAGCGCCTGCTGTACTTCCAAGGCAACGTCGGTGCGGTGTCCTCGCCTTTCGACGCCTACCTCACCGCCCGCGGCATCAAGACCTTGGAAGTCCGCATGGATCGCCACTGTTCCAATGCGCAGGCTGTGGCGGAGTTCTTGGAATCCCGTCCAGAGGTCAAGCAGGTTCTTTACCCGGGCCTGCCCTCGCACCCGGGCCACGAGCTGGCGAAGAAGCAGATGCGCGGCTTCGGCGGCATGATGTCCGTGCGCTTCCACAGCGAGGAGCATGCCCGCCAGATTTGCCTCAACACCAAGCTCATCTCGCTGGCGGAGTCCCTCGGCGGTGTGGAGTCCCTCATCGAGCACCCGCAGAACATGACGCACATCTCCGCGGAGGGCTCCGAGCTCGTCCCGCCAGCAGACCTCGTGCGCATCTCCGTGGGTATCGAGTCCATTGATGATCTGCTCGCGGACCTGGAGCAAGCGCTCGACGCCCTAGCTTAAAACCGCCGCAAGCGCCAAGGCAGTGTGAGCCTCGGCGCTTGCGCTGTGCGTGATTAGAGGGAAGTGAGCAGTGAGCCGGCCGTGCGGTCGGTTTCCTGCAGCATGAGCGGGTCCGTGCCCGGCATGGGGGAGATGGTGGTATCCGGCCACTGCGAATAGGTGGGGATACCGACGATGTGCAGGCGCGAGTCCTCGGTTCCTCCGGGGTTGACCACGCGGCGGTTCCATGTTGTCTCCGGTGAGCCGGTGGCCTGGCCGTGGTCGACGAAGGCACGCACGCGCCCGTTGAGGGACACCGCGAGTGGATCGCCGGCGCGGCGGACATCGGGGGAGTGCATCCAGGCGTCGATAAGCCAGGTGGAGGAAGCCTCGCCGTGGGCGGTGCGCAGCGTGAACTTCTCGCCGATCTCCAGCTGGGGGCGCTGGCCTAGGAAGGTGACGAGGCCGGCGTCGACAAGCGCGAGCAGCTGGCGGGTGCGGAAGAGCGGCGGGCCGGAGCCCACCATCTGCCCGAAGGCCATGAACTCCTTGTAGGTGCTGGTGCGGGACTCCCACGTCATCCGGCCTTCCGAACCGGCGATGGAGGAGGGCTTACGCGCGGCCGAGATGGCCCACAGTGCGGACTTCAGCGGGGAATCGGCGGCGGCGACGGCCTCGACGATATCGCGCGCCAAACCTTCGGCGATGTACTCGGTGATCTCGGCGTTCTCAGTGTCCTTGAAGTCCGCCAGCGGGTGCGCCCAGTGCGCAAGGTCGAGCGGCTCAGTCGATGCGCCGTCGAGCGCGACGCGCAGCTGATCCGCCATGCCCCGAAGATCCGCGGCGCTGAGCTCCGTGGAATCGATCGTGGCGAGGATATCCTCGAGCGGGCGCTGCAGGGCATCCGGTGCCACCCGCGCCTGGTTCTCGTAGTACTCGGCGTAGGCATCGCGCAGGATGTGCGGCAGCAGTTGCGTGCCGAAGTCCAGCTCCGCATCCGGATTGAGCGCGGCGACTGCGGCCCGGAAGCGGGTCAGCGCGGCCTTCGGTGGCAGCGCGTGGTACTCCGACTTCGGGATATAGGGGTAGCCGCGGCCGGAGGAGACGATAAAGTGCGGTTCCTCGCCGTTCGGCTCATAGCGCAGGCCGGAGCGGGTAGAGGGGTCCTCCACGAACTCGCCGCCCCGGTCGATGGTGAGCAGCGCCATGACGTCGAAGAAACCCATGCCCAAACCGCGGACCAGGACCTTCTCGCCCGCAGGAACCTCAGACACCGGCTGCTCCACGGGGTTATCCGGGCGCACCCAGTGCAAGCCGGAATCCGCAGCTTCGGCCAGCGCGCGCTCGGATTCGTTCAGGGCAGGTACCTGCCAGCCATAGGCCAGGACGGTGGCGTCGGCGGTGACGGTGGTGCCGTCGGAAAGCTTGATGGCGTCCTGCTCACCGCGCTCCTCCACGGACAGCGCGCGGGCGCGGTGCTGGACGACGTCCACGTTCTCTGGCAGCTGCGCCAGCGCAACCTTGAAAACCCACTCCAGGTAGGCGCCGTAGAGCGCACGGGAGGGGTTGGATTCCGGGCGGGTCTGCGCGAGCTCTTCGGCAAAAGAGGCAGCAAGCCCTTCGCGTGGCGGGTGGGAATCATAAAGCTCCAGCTTGGCAGGCGCGATGTCGGGGCGCTCGCCGCGCAGAAGCTGAATCCACTCATAGAGGATGGGGCCTTCAAGTACCGGCGCGGTGGTCGTGGAGCCGGGCTCGGTAAACAACGTGACCGCGCCAGCCAACGTGTTCATGCACAGCGTGCGGGTCTGCTCCGTATCCCAAATGCGACCAGCGCCCAGCGGGGCATCGTCGATGATGTGGAGGCGCAGGGGTGAATGAAGGGGGGTCGCGCGCAGGTGGGCTGCGAGGCGCTCGACCAGCGAGATACCACGCGGGCCGGCCCCGACGATGGCGATGGCGGGCATATAAATCAACCTCAAACTTTTAGACTGTGCTGTCTAGTGGAATAATACAGCTCAGTATGTGTTGTGTTAAATCCAGAGACCAACACAAACCGACTATCGACTTTCTGAAAGCATTACCGTGAAAACTCTACGCGCACTCGCCGCCACCCTGGCAGCAGCCCTCGCCTTAGCAGGCTGCTCCGCCGCGGACCGGCCGGACGGGGAGGATAACGTCCTCACTTACCTCGAGCCGCAATTCTTCCGCACGCTCTATCCGCCGGCCGCCGGCTTTTACCCCAACGGTGGCGTGGTCAACCAGCTCACCGACCGCCTCCTTTACCAAGACCCAGAGACCCTCGAGCTTTCGCCGTGGATCGCTACGGAGATGCCCAAGGTCAACGACGATGCCACGGAGTACACGTTTAATATCCGCACCGACGTCACCTACTCCGATGGCTCCCCGCTAACCGCCGAGAACGTCGTGGCCAACTTCGACCTCTTCGGGCGCGGCGACAAGTCCCGCACGCTGACCAGCTCCGAGCAGATCGCCAACTATGACCGCGGCGAAGTCGTGGACGAGGACACCGTGAAGTTCTACTTCACCCAGCCCTCCCCGGGCTTCCTCCAAGCCACCTCCGCCTATAACGCCGGCCTGCTCTCCGATTCCACGTTGGCTTTAGACAACGAGGGCTTCGGCCCCGGGAATGCGGTTAACGTCATCGGCTCTGGGCCCTTTGTGGTGGAATCGGAAGAAATCGGCACCGACCTCAAGCTCAAGACCCGCGAGGACTATGACTGGGCCCCGCCAGCGGTCGAGCATCAGGGCCGCGCGGATATCGACGGCATCCACTACATCCTCGCCGCCGAGGAATCCGTGCGCACCGGCGCTATCCTCTCCGGCCAGGCCGATATCGCCCGCCAGATTTCCGCCCCGCAGGAGCCGCTGCTTCAGGAACAGGGCATCGACATCATCTCGCGTGGCACCAACTCCATGAACAACCAATTCGCCTTCCGCTTCGACCACCCGCTGCTGCAGGACAAGCGCGTGCGCGAGGCCATCATCCACGGCGTGGACCGCGAGGAAATCCTCCGCGTGCTCTTCTCCGAGTCCTACCCGCTGGCCACCTCCTCCGTGGCCGAGACTGGCCTGGCCTACAAGGACCAGTCCGCCGCCTATACCTTCGACCCCGAGGAGTCCAAGCGCCTCCTCGATGAGGCTGGCTGGGAGCCCGGCCCCGACGGCATCCGCGTCAAGGACGGCCAGCGCCTCGTCCTGCGTACCAACACCGCCTTGCCGCAGCCGCGCTCCAAGGAAGTCATGACCATGGTGCAGGACCAGCTACGCGCCCTGGGAATCGGCATTCAGGTCAACGCCGGCGACCAAGCCACCCAGAACGCCGATGCCAAGGACATCAACAAGGTGCAGATCTACCACTCGATGGTGGGCCGCGCCGACTACGAGGTCATCACGTCGCTCTACGGCATCAACAACCGTGATGCCTTCCTCAACCAGGACGCGGAGGGCAATCCCATCGACGAGCACCTGCAGGAGCTTCTCGACGCCGTCCTCGACACCCCCGACAAAGAAGGCCGCATCAAGGCCACGGAAGAGGTCCAGGACTACCTCACCGAGCAGGCCTACGTGCTTCCGCTCTTCGAGGAACCCGTGGTTTATGCGGTTCGACCAGGCATTTCGGGCTTTAGCCCAGAATCGGTGGCGCGGCCCTGGTTCTACGAGGTGTCCATCGACGCCGCGGCATCGGATGAAGAGGAGAAATAAATGACAACCCGCCAGATTCTCAGCCGCGTTGGGCAGGCCCTCCTTGTGCTGCTTATTACCTACACCGTGGCTTTCCTGCTTCTGTCGGCGCTGCCGTCGGATGCCGTGCAGTCCCGCTTCGGCGACCCAGCCCTGGGCCTATCCCAGGCGGAGATTGAGGCCATTCGGGAGGAGATGGGTGCCGACAAGCCGCTCGTGGTGCAGTACTTCACCTCCCTGGGCGGCTTCCTCACAGGGCACTTTGGTAACTCCACGCAGTCGGGTGCCCCGGTAGCCACGCTGCTTGCCGACGCCCTTCCCCACACCCTCATCCTCGCCATCAGCGCCATCGGCTTGGCACTCATCGTGGCCGTGCTTGTGGCCTTCCTAGCCACGCTGCCGGGCCTCGGTGCCATCGGTTCCTTCTTCCGAGGTCTTCCTTCCTTCATGGTCTCGCTGCCGGGATTCTGGATTGCCATCCTGCTTATCCAGTTCTTCTCCTTCCAGCTGGGTTGGCTGCGTGTTATCGAACCCGGCAGCGTGGAGGGCCTCATCCTGCCCACCCTGACGCTGTCGGTGCCCATGGCCGCGCCGTTGATTCAGGTGTTGATTCGCTCCATTGATGAGACGCAATCGCGGCCCTTCGTCCAAGCGGTACGCGCACGCGGTGCTTCGGAGTCCTGGATCTTCTGGCGCACCGTCCTGCGTAATTCGCTGCTGCCCACCTTGACCATGGCGGGCCTGCTCTTCGGAGAGCTCGTTGGCGGTGCCGTGGTGACCGAGACTGTCTTTGGCCGTACCGGCTTGGGCTACATGGTGGCCCAGGCCGTGGCTAACCGCGATACCCCGGTTCTGCTGGCCGTGGTTCTCATCGCCGCCACTTCCTACATCATCATCAACCTCGTGGTGGATCTGCTCTACCCGGTGCTGGACCCGCGCCTGCGCGCCAGCACCCCGGAGCGAGCGGCCCGCCGCAGCACAGATTCCGCCACCTCGGCCGCTACTTCGGAAAGGACGGTGCGCTCATGAGCATGACGCACACCAAACCGCTGCGTTCTACACGGACGCCGCGCCGCGACACCTCTAACCCGTGGCTCGCGCCGGGTTCCATCATCGCCATCGTGATCCTCGCGATTGCCTTCCTGGCCGCGCTCTTCCCGAGCTTGTTCACCTCGGCTGACCCCTATGCCGGCACCGACGTGGCCCTGTTGCCGCCGGGGGAGTCCGGCCACCTCATGGGAACGGACGCGGTGGGCCGCGATCTCTATGCGCGCATCGTCTACGGTGCCCGCCAGTCGCTCCTCGGGGCGCTCATCGCCGTGGCTGTCGGCCTCGTCGTCGGCACGCTGATTGGTCTTCTCGCCGGCTCCCTGCGAGGAGCGGTGGATAGCGTTCTCATGCGCGTCGTCGACGTGTTGCTGTCCATCCCCGGCATCCTGTTGTCGCTGTCCATCATCATCGTGCTGGGTTTCGGCTCCGTGCAGGCGGCGGTGGCTGTCGGTGCGACCTCGGTGGCGACCTTCGCGCGCCTAGCCCGCTCCCAGGTAATCTCCGTGGCCAGCTCGGATTACATCGAGGCCGCCTACGGCACGGGTGCCACTCACGCCACCGTGCTCTTCCGCCACATCCTTCCCAACTCACTGACCCCCGTCATCGCCTTGGCCACCCTGCAGTTCGGCACCGCCATCCTGCAGCTGTCCATCCTCGGCTTCCTGGGCTACGGCGCGCCGCCGCCGACCCCAGAGTGGGGGCTTATCATCGCCGAGGGCCGCGACTTCATGGCCACCGCCTGGTGGCTCATCATCCTGCCCGGCATTGCGCTGGTGGCCGTGGTGATGTCCGCCAACCGTCTGTCCCAGAACTTCCCCGTGGAGGCCTAACATGTCTGTTACAAAAAATGCAGCGCAGCCCCTGCTGCGCGTGCGGGACCTCAACGTGTCCTATTCCACTGCCGGTGGCGACGTTCCTGCCGTACAAGGCGTCAACCTCGAGGTTCACCCGGGGCAGATGACCGCCATCGTGGGCGAGTCCGGTTCCGGCAAGACCACCTCCGCTATGGCAGCCATCGGTTTGCTGCCCTCGAATGCCACTATCGATGCCGGCACCATCACCTTCGATGGCCGCGATATCACCTCCCTGCGTCGCCGTCAGTGGCGTGAGCTGCGTGGGCGACGCATCGGGCTCATCCCGCAGGATCCCAATAACTCCCTCAACCCAGTGCAGACCATCGGCGCCTCGGTGGAGGAGGGGCTGCGCATCCACAAGGTCGGCACCGCGGCCGAGCGCAAGGCTAAGGCACTGGAACTCCTGGAGCGCGTCGGCATCGATGACCCTGAGCGCCGCTATCACCAGTACCCGCACGAGCTGTCCGGCGGCATGAAACAGCGGGTGCTCATCGCCGCCGCCGTGGCGCTGGAGCCTGACCTCATCATCGCCGACGAGCCCACTTCCGCGCTGGATGTCACCGTGCAGAAGATCATCCTCGACCTCCTTGACGACATGCGCGCAGAGCTCGGCATGGGCATCCTCTTCATTACCCACGACCTCGCCGTGGCCGGCGACCGCGCCGACCGCGTCGTGGTCATGGAAGCCGGCCAACTGCGCGAGGAAGGCCTGGCCGCCACGGTGTTGACGAACCCGCGCCACGACTACACCAAACGTCTGCTTGCCGACGCCCCCTCCCTCACCGTAGCCGACGCCGGCGCGACGACTACACGCGCCGCCAAGGTCGCCGCAACCACTGACCGCTCCGCCGACACACCGCTGGTACGCGTGGAGGGTCTGACGCAGCGCTTCGGTGATTTCACCGCGGTCGATGACATCTCCTTCACCGTGGCCAAAGGATCCACCCACGCCATCGTGGGCGAGTCCGGCTCCGGCAAGACCACGACGGGGCGCAGCATCGCCATGTTCAACACCCCGACTTCCGGCAGCATCACCGTGGGCGGGCGCGACATCGTGGGCCTGCGCGGTAGAGCCTTGCGCGAAGAGCGAAACAACATCCAGCTGGTCTACCAGAACCCTTATGGCTCGCTGGATCCCAAGCAGACGATTGGCCAGACGGTGGCGGAGCCGCTGCGGAATTTGAAGGGGGCGTCGGCAAGCAATGCGAAGGCCAAGGCCAAAGAGTTCCTAGAGTTGGTTGCCCTCAACCCGGATTACTACGATCGGCGCCCCCGCGAGCTCTCCGGCGGTCAGCGCCAGCGCGTGGCTATCGCGCGCGCGATGATCGTGGAACCGGAGCTGGTCATCCTCGACGAGGCCGTTTCCGCCCTCGACGTCACCGTGCAGGCCCAGATTCTGCGCCTGCTTGCCCGGCTGCAGGAGGAGCTCGGTCTGACCTACATCTTCATCTCGCACGACCTAGCGGTGGTCAACCAAATTTCCGATACCGTCTCGGTGCTCTCGAAGGGCCAGCAGGTGGAATATGGGCCTACCACCGAGGTCTTTAGCAACCCGCAATCGTCGTTTACCCGAAAGCTCATCGAGGCCATCCCCGGCTCGCGTTACCGCGCCGGCGACCTCAACCTGGGCCTGTAGCCTGGTGCCGAAAAGAAAGGATTAGAACATGGCAGACATCATTAACCTAGTGTCGGGTGTTGAGGGGGACGTCGCCAAGCTGCGCGAGCGCCGGCTCGAGGCCAAGGAGAATGCGCAAGCCTCCTTCGCTGCACTCCTCGAGCCTGCAGAGCCCGGTACGTTCAGCTACGCGGAGCGCTACGCCATCGCTACCTTCGTTGCTGGCATTTATCAGGCTCCGCGGGCGGTGGAGTTCTATTCCGACCTGCTGGCGGAGGAATCGGAGGAGCTCGCTGCAGAAGTAGCCCGCGCGGTGGAGCGCGGCATCACCACCGGCCCGTACTCCGGTGGTGGCTTCACACTTTTCGACGGCTCCCCGCGCCTCGCCGCCGCCCTCGACTTCGCCCACCTGCTGGTCTTCCACCCCAAGGACGCCTCCCCGGCTGCGATTGGTCACCTGCAGGCTAACGGCTGGACCAACGATGACATCGTGTCGTTGGCACAGCTGGTCAGCTTCCTGTCCTTCCAGCTGCGCGTGGCGCACGGCCTTTCCGTGCTTGCCGGTACCGAACGGCCCGCGCCCGTGACTGAGGCGCCGTGTCCCACCCAGACCCCGGAGTGGGTGCCGGGGGAAGGGACGCTGGTGCCGGACGTCGCCAAGCCGCAGGGCTTTGTGGCGCACTCGCTGGGTTGGAAGCCGTGGGTGCCGCCGCAGCCGAAGGATAAGTTCACGGAGGCGCAGCGTGACGCACTGATTAAGCCCGAGCGCATTGATATGGAGTACTTCCGACTGTTGGCCCGCGACCCGGCCGCGCTCAAGGCGCGCACGCTCACGGACCTGGACATCTTCTACAACATCGACGGAGGATTGGGCCGCGCCGAGCGTGAGCTGGCCGCCACGGTGGTATCGCGGCTCAACGGCTGCGAGTACTGTGCGTCGGTGCACCAGCAGCGCGCGAAGGAAGAAGGTGGTGACGCGGCGGCGATTGACCGTTTGCTCGAGGAAGGGGTAGGCGCTGACCTGGGCTCAACTCAGTGGTCCGCTATCCGCGATGCCGCCTTGGCGCTGACCGAGTCGCCTTTTTCCTTTGACGCCTCCCACGTGTCTGGTCTCCGCGAAGCCGGTTTCGATACGCTGGCCATCATCGACGTCATCAATTCCTCCGCGTTCTTCAACTGGGCTAACCGCCTGATGCTGACGCTGGGGGAGCCGGATGTGCCGAAGCGCTTTCGCTAACTAGAAGGAGGAACAACCATGACTGAGATGAAGACTGCCGTTGTGACCGGGGCGACCGGTGGCATGGGCGTGGAGATCATCAAGGATCTTGCCCGAGACTACCGCGTTTTTGCGCTCGGTCGGCGAGCCGGGGAGCTGCCAGAGGCAGAAAACATCGTGCCGGTGGAAATCGACTTGCTATCGCTGCTCGACGGCTCACCGCTTCCCACCGAGCTTTCAGAACTGGAGCGCGTGGACGTGCTCGTGCATGCGGCGGCCAAGGCGGACAAGCACTCGGTAGAAAGCGCTAGCCCTGAAGACTGGCGCGCGCAGATGGACCTCAACGTGCATGTTCCGGCTGAGCTGACCCGCCTGCTGCTGCCCGCGCTGCGCGCAGCGGAAGGGCTTGCGGTGTTCATCAACTCCGGTGCGGGCATCCACTCCTACGGTGACAACGTCATTTATGCCGCCACGAAGCACGCTCTGTACGCGCTTGCCGACGGCCTCCGCCTCGGCGAGCTCGGCATCCGCGTGTCCACAGTCGCGCCGGGCCCGACGGATACCCCGATGCTGCAGGGCCTGCAGGACTATAACCCGAAGCACGTTATCGCCCCGATCGAGGTGGCGAAGGCTATTCGCGCCACCGTCGATGCCGGGCCAACGACGCAGCTGACAGAGATTCGCGTGCGCCCGCGCATTGAGCTGAACCAGCGCAAGTAGGGGGCGCGTTTTCGCTCAAGATGCGAGAAACCCACTACACGGTACAGTTATGAGACGTGTCCACTTCTCAACGCCGCCGCCCCGCCTACTTGGTGATCGCGGATTCGCTTAGGAGCAAGATCGAATCCGGCGAACTGAAGCCGGGCGACCGCTTTCCCACCGAGCGGGAATTGGTTCAGGAATACAAGGTGGCGCGCATGACGGTGCGCCACGCGCTGGATATCGTCCAGATTGAGGGCCTTATTGACCGCAAGCGCGGGCGCACTGGAGGCACGTTTGTGCGTGCCACCCCGCCGACGCTGAGCCTGACGAGTGGGCGCAGTGCCCTCGACCAATTGCGCGAGCATGGCCTTGAGGTTGAGGTGCGGGTGCTGTCGTTGGTGTTTATTGAAGCACCTGGGCACCTCGCCTCTACCTTCGGGATTGAGGAGGGTGATTTCGTGTGGGAGTGCCGCACGGTGCAGGTCTCAGCGGGCTCGCCCATCATGGCCTCCACGCTTCTTATCCCGCAGGCCTTGGCGCCGAGCCTCACGGAAGAAGAAATGCAGAAACCGCTGGCCGAGCTGTTGACGGAGCTTAACCTGGCACCAGTGTTTAAGCGGGACTCCCTCGTGGCTGCGACCGCGCGCACGGAGGAGCAGAAAGCACTGGGCGTTGGGCGCAACCAGCCGGTCTTGCGCATTACACGAACCGTCAAGACGGAGGGCGGCGTCGTTGCCGCTCAGCTGGAAGAGACCCTGCGCCCCGATGCGGTCACGGTGGAGGTCGTCATCGGCGAGGATCCCACGCCCACCCTCGACTAGAAACCCCGCGAGGTTAGTCGCCATAAACTCCGTCGTGCCGGGAATGCAACGAGAAATCTTCCGCTCGGCGGGTTTCGTCTTTTAAGGGCTTAAGGGGCTTGCTGTTACTGTCCCTTTATCACCCTGCTGCATCCGGCTTCGTGTAGTGCGTGCTCCGAGACCGCCGTGCTCCCCGTCAACCGATCTTCCAATCGCCGGGCGTGCTGTCCTTAGGATCGCCGAGTTCTCCGTCAGTCTGGCCTCAGTAGGAGGGGTTCGCCCTTTAAGGACGTGCGAGCCTTGCTGTCACTGCCCTGAACCTGGTGGGCTTCGTCCTTTAAGGGCTAGGAGACTCCGTTACTCCTGCTGCCTCCGGTGGCACACGACCCGTGGTCCGGGATCCCCGCGTACCTTGTTGTGGTTCGCAGGTGGTGTTGAACTGAAGGATCGCCGATGTGCCCGCGAACCTTCCCTCGGTTGGCGGGTGGCGGTGTTGTCGCTGGTGGTGAGCCGTTGTCCTTTCTGTTTCTGTTGTGTGTGGTGGCCGCGGGGGTTAGCTGCTGTCGGGTGGTGGGTCTGGTGGTTGTTGTGGCGTTGTGTCTGGGGTTGTTGCAGCTCCTTGGGCTGTGTCCTGTGTCTTTGTGGTTGCTTTCTCTGCGGTGAGTCTGGTGAGTGCTTCTTGGTATTCCGGCATTGCGGTAATTGGTGCACCCCAGGGTGGGATGAAGCTAACGCCGGTGTTG
>DXEO01000080.1 GCA_019114925.1 Candidatus Corynebacterium faecipullorum
TGGCAGCCACTCATAACCTTCGGCGGGCATGCAGTAGGTGCAGCGCAGATTGCAGCGATCTGTCAGGGAGACGCGCAGGTCGCGGGCCTGGCGGCCGTAGCGATCCACGAGCGCGCGGCGGCCCTCGGGCCCCGGTGCTGGCAAGTCCGTGGGGGGAGCCCCCGCGCCCCGTACGCGCGGCAACGGCAGCGTCAGCGGGACGGAGGTGGGTGGCAAAGGTTGGGATGGCTGGGCGGACATTGCTGGCAAGTCTAGATCGAAGCGCGCCAAATGAATAGGAGGGGCGGGGCTAGTCTTCCCCGTCGCCTTCATCGGCATCGAGGCGCTGTGCTTCACCCGGGCCCTTGAGACGGATGATGTTGTACTCGCCCTCCGCTAGGTGGGCGCGCAGGTCCTTCTTGTCGAATTTGCCCACCGAGGTCTTGTCGATGGATTTCACAAAGGTCCAGTACTCCGGCAGCATCCAGGAGGGCAGTTCAGAGCGCATGCCATTGCGCAGGCGCTCAGCGGTCTCAATCGTGGGGCTGATGTCCGCGGCGAGTACGGTGACGGCCAGCGGGCGCTCGACCCACTGCTTGTCGGGGTAGCCAATAACAGCGCATTCGAGTACCGCCGGGTTGGCCATGATGAGGTTCTCTAGCTGCACGGAATAGATCCACTCACCGCCGGAGCGGATGACATCGCGCGCACGGTCTTCTACGGTGAGGAAGCCATCTTCGGTGACGAAGCCGACGTCGCCGGTGCGCAGCCAGCCGTCGGCAGTGAACTTCGAGGCCGCGTCCTCGACATCCTTGCCGCGGAATTCGTGTGCAGCACCGCCGTCCTCCGAGGTGGGCGAGTGGTAGTAGGCGCCAGTAACCAGGTTGCCGCGGACCTGAATCTCACCGGCGTTGCGGTCCGTCGTGTTGACTACGTGGCCGTCGTTAACCACTCGGTATTCCAGGGAGGCGGGGAAGCGTCCTTGAGAAATGCGGTAAGCCCAGCGAGCTTCACCTGATGCGCCTGAGGGTGGGCGCGCCACGGTGCCCACCGTGGTGGTTTCCGCCATGCCCCACACGTGGACCACGTCCACACCGTAGCGCTCTTCCCAGCTCTTGATGAGCTGCGGCGGCACAGGGGAGCCGCCAGCGAAGATCTCCGTCAGGGTCATGCGCTCCGGTGGGTTCTTGAGGTAGTGCACGAAGAGCTGAATCCAAATGGTGGGCACACCGTGCGCCACGCGCGGGGAGGTGGCGGCGATAATTTTGGCCAGGGTGGCGGGCGAGACGTCGGCGTCGGGAAGCACTAGCGGCGTGCCCGTCATCCACGCCGCGAAGGGAACTCCCCAACTCAGCACGTGGTAGATGGGGATGCAGCACAGAAAGGTCTCCCCGTGGGTCACGCACAAGGAATCAGAAGACCGCAGCTGCATACCTTCCAAGTACAGGGCGCGGTGGGAGTAGAGCACACCTTTGGGTGCACCAGTGGTGCCGGTGGAATAGCACAGGGCGGCGGCGGTGTGCTCATCCAGGACCGGCCAGTCATACACGGTGGAGCGCCCATCCAGCAGTTGCTCATAGCTATAAACCTCGACGTTGCCCGGCAGAGCGATGCTGGGCTTCTCGACGCCGGTGAAGACCACCGCACGCACACAGTCCACGCCTTCTAGAACCTGGGCCAGTTGCTCGGCGAGGCGACAATCCGCGACGATAACGCGGACCTCAGCGTGGTTGATGATGTGCCGGATCTGATCATTCATCAGCTGCTTGTTGAGCGGGGTAAACACCGCGCCCTTGCAGGCAGTGCCAAAAAGCACTTCGAGGTGCTCGGCGCAATTCCACATCAAGGAGCCCACGCGTTCATCACCGGTGATGCCAAGGGTGTCATGCAGGGCGTGGGCAAAGGCAGCGGCGCGTGCGCCGACATCAGCAAAGGTTATTTCCTCGCGTTCGTTGCCGGGGTTGGCGCTGTGCCAGGTGATGACCTGGGTTTGGCCGTGGACAGTGGAACCGTACTCCAGGATGCGAGTGAGGGACAGCGGGATATCCTGCATTGTGGAGAGCATGCGCACTACTTTAGCCGTGTCAGTGTGAGAGCGGTGGAAGGATGCGGTATAGTTATCGGCGACTGGCGGGGAAGGCCTTCCCCGCACCTCCGAGCTCCCTCCACGGCGCACACACCTGCGGTGAAAACTCATGGCAGTCCAACGGTGCGCGCGACGGTGAGAGGGGAGAGACACGCTCGCAGTCGCCTTCTTAAAATATCTCCCCGCGATTGACCCGCGGCCGCTTCCTCGAGAACTTTTCAGGAGTTCTGCTAGGAGTTCTTCATGTTCTGTACCGCAGGGCCGGAGAGGGGGGAGAGCCAAAGAAAACCACCGCCCACGGGGATCGCGGTCGCGTGAACTCGCTGGTGGCGGTGGACCATCTCAATTACACACTGGCTTCCAACGCCCACTTGGAGCGGCACCGCGCACAGTGCAGGTGCAGCACAAGATATAGCGCGCGTTGGTGAAGCGACGAAAGGATATCCGTGAGCGATACGGACAAGACCGCAGCACAGGATCTCGCATCCCTGAAGCTGCCGGAATTGCGCAAGCTGGCTGCGGAGCGCGGACTGCGCGGCGTTTCTGGACTGCGCAAGGGGGACCTCATCACCGCACTGACCACCGGCCAGGTTCCGGCACGCGGCGCAAAGGCTGCTGCCGAGAGCGAGGCTAAGGACGCACAGCCGCGTCGCGCTGCCCGCAAGGCCTCGCGCCCTGCCGGTGCTGCTGACCAGGCCTCCGAACAGCCGGAGCAGGACAAGAAGCGCCAGCAGGAGCAGCCGCAGCAGCAATCCGAGAATTCCCACAAGGGTGAGGACGGTGCTGGGGAGTCCGAGCACAAGGACGACCATGACGAGCAGCGCTACGAGTCTCGCTCCCAGGCCCGCCGAGCCCGCCGCAACCGTGCGCGCCGACAGGAGCGCGAGGCCAGCGAAGAGTCCAAGGGCAACGGGAATGACAACGGCGCCGAGGACAACAATGCCAAGTCGGACAACAACGGCAAGTCCGAGGACAACCAGTCCCGCGGCGGAAAGAACTCCGACAACGGTGAGCACGGCAACGGCGGCAACGGCCATAATGGCGGCAATAACGGGGGTGGCCAGAACAATAACCACCGCAACAACGATGACAGCAACGGTGGCGGTGGCCGCCGCAACCGCCGCAACCGTCGCAACCGCCGCGGGCGTGACCGCGATGGCGGCGGCAACGGTGGCAACGACCTGCAGATCCGCGAGGGCGATGAAGTGCAGGTAGTCGGCGGCATTCTCGAGGTCGTGGACAACAACGTGGCCTTCCTGCGCACCACCGGTTACCGCGCGGCGAGCTCCGATGTCTTCGTCAACAACAACCTCGTGCGCCGCCTGGGCCTACGCTCTGGCGACGCCCTGACCGGCAAGGTTAAGGTCTCCGGCCCGACCCACACCCATGGCAATGGCCGCAACCGCCGCAAGTACAACCAGCTGGTGCGGGTCGATACCGTCAACGGGATGGACCCGGAAGAGGCCAAGCAGCGCCCGGACTTTGCCAAGCTGACCCCGCTGTATCCGAACC
>DXEO01000081.1 GCA_019114925.1 Candidatus Corynebacterium faecipullorum
AAGACCTTCGCCGCCGCCTGTGCAGCATCACCGAGGAAGGCCGGCACTTCCTGCTCCACGTCCCCCTCACCGGCCCGGCGCGCCTGCGCACCTATGAGTTCAGCGAGGAAGAGTTAACCACCATGAAGCGGGGGTTCGAGACCGCGCTGAAAGCCTTCGGGTATGTGCCGTGGAGTGATGAGGGCTAGCGCGGATGACTAGCGCGTTGGCCGCGCTAGATGCCTAGTCCTCCCCGCAGCCAGTTTCCACGAGGCGCTGCGCCACGTGCGTCAGCACGTCCAGTCCAGCCACGCAGTCTTCCTCCGTGGTGAACTCCTTTTCATTGTGCGAGATGCCGTCGACGGAAGGAATGAAGAGCATGACCGTCGGCACCACCTCCTTGAGATTGGTCGAGTCATGGCCGGCCACCGTGTAGATCTCCTGGTGCGAGTAGCCCAGTTCCTCCGCCACCTCCCGGGCTAGCGCCACGCCGGCTGCCGGGTAGGGGTTGAGCGCCCACTCGTGTGTTGGTGACAGCTCGACTGAGGTCCGTGATTCCTCCTCCGCCGCAGCGATGATCTCCTGCAGGCGTGCTTGGGCTTTGTCCAGCACCTCCGCGGACGGCGAGCGCACATCCACGTTGAAGCGCACCTCGCGTGCAATCGTTACTGGTGAGTTTGGCTCCAACGTCAGCTGCGAGACCGAAGCCTGCAGCTGGCCTTCGGCGGATTCGCCGGCGAGAGGCACCGCCCTCATCGCGCCGGCTGCCTCCGCAGCTACCCACACCGAGTCCTACCCGGAGACCCCGGCCGTGAACGCCAAGCTGCCGATCGTTCACACTTCCCACGGCTCCGACCACATGAAGGCCAACGTGCTCAACCCGCGCCCAGTGTGCAACCCGTGGGAGGACCACCGCACCGTGGTGTACAAGGTGACCGATAACTTCATGCCGGCCGGCACCATTTCCACCACCAACCAGACCAAGAAGGACATCCCGCTGCAGCAGGACCTGTCCAAGTCCCAGTCCATCACCCTGTCCGTCAACGGTGACCGCACTGAGACCACCTCCATGAACGCAGGCGGCAAGGGCTCCGGCAAGAACTCTGAGGGCTCCTTCGGCATCTCCCACGAGATCGCCACCAAGCTCGGCGCTTCTGCGTCCTACTCCCTGTCTTGGGGGGCTGGCCAGTCCATCGGCCCGTACGATGTTCCGCCGAACCACACCGGTGAGGCCACCTACGGCTTCCGTGTTCTGAACATGACCGGCACCCAGCAGTACTGCAAGCCGAACGGCACCTGGTCCACCCCGACCTTCTGGTCTGCAATGCAGCCGATGAAGAACGAGGTTCGCGTCAAGCTCTACGACGATATCGCTGATTCCTACGCTCCGAACAAGGACGCTCAGAACACCACCGACGTCAACGACCCGAAGGTTGTTGAGGAGGAGAAGTCCCCGGAGGCTGACGCTGAGGTCATCAAGGACAACGAGGTCGCCCCGGAGGAGAAGGCCGTGTCCGAGGCCGAGGGCAAGAAGGAAGAAGAAGCCGACAAGAAGGTCCAGGAGGACGTCGAGAACGGCAAGACCGACGAGGCTAAGCAGAAGCTGGACCTGAAGCCGGTTCTGACCACCTCTGGCGCTAGGCACGCTGGTTTCGCTGGCACCGTTGCTCTCCGCCTGGAGAACGTCGGTACCGAGCGCTACTACGGCGACTTCCCGGCGGTTCAGTACCGCGTTGACGTCAAGACCGCTGAGGGCCCGAAGGGCGTTGACCGCCTCATCACCCCGCGCTCCTCCAACGGTGCGCACATCCGCGACCTGGGCTTCGACGAGAAGACCTCCACCCGCTCCTTCGAGGTCACCCTGGCCAACCCGATTAACGCTGGCGAGTCCACTCGCGTTGCCAACCTGGACTTCGGCGACGGCAACACCAAGGAAGGCCGCCTGAAGAACTACATCGAGGTCACCCAGATTTCCCGCCTCGACAGTGACAAGTCCACCGATAACGACCAGAACGTTGACTCCCGCGAGATCACCGTGAAGGACACCGGTAAGAAGGCTGGGGGCCTGTTCTAGGAAACGCCCTTCGCCCGCTTCAGAGAGTGCAGCCCGCCGGCGCTTAGTCCGGTAATGAGAGAGTGAGAGGACCCCGACCGCCACTGCGTGGTCGGGGTTTCTTTGTGCCGAGGACACACATCCGAAGCGCGTGAGCTCTAGATCACCACGAACTGCGCACGTAAAATCAGCTTTCATGAATGTCATGGATACTTGGGAGCCCGCGCTGGGCACCGGACCTCTATTGGGAATTGCGGTGGCGGCCATCGCCGTCATCCTCATCCTCGTCATCCACTTCAAGGTGCACGCCTTCCTCACCCTTGTCACGGTCTCCGCGCTCACCGCTTTGGCCGCGGGAATCCCGCTGGATGGCGTGGTTCCCACCATGACGAGTGGCTTCGGTTCAACTCTCGGTTCCGTGGCCTTGTTGGTGGGCTTGGGCGCCATGATCGGGCGCTTGGCAGAGACCTCCGGTGGGGCCAAGACGCTTGCCGATGCCCTCGTGAAACTCTTCGGCGAAAACAAAGCGCCCCTGGCGCTGGGCGTGGCTTCCCTCATTATGGGCTTCCCGATCTTCTTCGATGCAGGCCTCATGGTGATGCTGCCGGTCATCTTCGCCGTTGCCAGACGCTTGGATGGCCCAGTCTTGGCCTATGGCATTCCCGCGGCCGGTGCTTTCTCCGTCATGCACGTCTTCGTGCCACCGCACCCAGGCCCTGTCGCAGCCGGTGAGTTCTTCAGCGCGAACATCGGCCTGATCCTTATCTTTGGTCTCCTTGTTGCATTGCCCACGTGGTATCTCTCCGGCTACCGCTTCGGGCTCCACCTGGGCAAGAAGTACCCCTACCGCCTTGAGGAGGCCATCACCGGTGCGCTGGTCAGCGATGCCGAATTGCCGGATCGCCCAGCCTCCCCGGCTTCAGTAATCAGCATCCTGCTCATCCCGATGATCCTCATCTTTGGCAATACCGGGTTGAGCACACTGGGAACGGCTGGTGTTGTCAATCCTTCTGCTACGTGGGTGCGCTTCTTCATCTTCCTGGGACAAACGCCGATCGCGCTCATCATCACCACGCTTGCGGCGATGGCCGTGCTGGGGCTGCGCCGCGGGGAAGAAAAGAGCGCCATTGAGAAAACCATGGAATCCTCGCTCGGACCGATTTGTTCCGTCATCCTCATCACCGGTGCCGGTGGCATGTTCGGCGGGGTCCTGCGCACCAGCGGCATTGGTGATGCGCTCGCGGATTCTATGTCCGGCCTCGGCGTCCCCGTTATCTTGGCCTGCTACCTCATCGCAGTAGCCCTGCGCCTGGCGCAAGGCTCAGCCACCGTTGCCCTCACCACAGCCGCCGCTCTCATGGCGCCCGCCGTCGAGGCTGGTGGCTTCAGCGAAATTCAGCTGGTCCTCATCACGCTGGCCACCGCGGCTGGCTCCGTCTTTGGCAGCCTTGTCAATGACTCAGGCTTCTGGCTTGTCGGCCGGCTCATGGGCATGGACGTGTCGACCACGCTGCGAACGTGGACCGTAAACCAGGCGCTCATTTCCTCTATTGGCTTCGGTATTGTCCTTATCTTCTACGGTGCCGCCGCGCTGGTCTAGCGCCGCAGCTGGAGCAGCGGCAGGATCTCGAAAGCACCAGCTAACCCTGAAACCTGACTTGGCCATTTTAGTGCGGAACAATCCCACCCCGCCGCCGAAAACCACCAGTTAGCAGTGTCAAGAGAGACGTTGCGCACCCACCAATAGCCTAAGCCTGGTCACAACGGCCGTTTCCGAAGTGCACTGCACGTATCTGCCTTCGCGAAACGGAATGCCTTCTGCGCTCCCCTCGCAACGTGCAACGTTTGCGTGCCTTCATTGACATGCTGGCGGCGTCTGACAAAAGGCATCAGTCATAAGGCGTTTTCACGGCTGAAAACTCCATTTACTTATTACAGATGGCGTTTTTAGACCCAAAGATGCCTTTTGCCAGATGCCTTCTGCAGGACGCCCTTCAGACGTAGGCCATATTAGTGCGGGGAACAATCCCACCCCACCGCCGAACAACACCAAGTAGCAGTGTCAAGAGTGGCGTTGCTCATCCATCCATGACTTAAGTCAGGAAGCACCAGCTAAGCCCGCAAGTACTCGGCCGCCGCGGCAGCAAGCTCCTCCGGAGTAGCGCTAACGTCGAGCACTACTCCTGCTTCCTCTGGGCGCAGTTCCTCCAGCGTTTCGAATTGCGAATCAAGCAGGGATACAGGCATGAAGTGTCCGGAGCGCTGGCTCATGCGCTCTTTGAGCAGCTCATAGGAGCCGTGCAGGTGCACGAAAACTGTATCTGGCGCTGCGGCGCGAATGAGTTCGCGGTAGGAATGCTTGAGCGCGGAACAGCCGACGATGGCTCCATCTTCTTGCTCCGCGAGGAAGCGCCCGATGGATTCGAGCCAGGGTTTCCGGTCATCGTCATCAAGCGCCTGCCCCGAGGCCATCTTCTCGATGTTCGCCGCCGGGTGCATATCGTCCCCATCCTGAAAGGGCAAGCTGGTGTGCTGCGCCAGCAACTCCCCGACCGTGGACTTACCGCAGCTTGAGACTCCCATGATCACAACGTGCTTGTGCATCATCCTCCTTCACACACCACCCGATTTTATGCGCTACGCGCTACCTGACGTGGCGCGGTTCAACACGGCGCGTCTTAGCCCAGCGGCGCATAGCCAAAGTCACCGCGCTGCACCTGACCGCGAGCATTCGGGTCGAAGGTTGCGCACAAGGCAGCCGCCACGTAGCGCACCCCACCTGCCGGCGAAGAGGAGCCGACGCGCTCGGCGCAGTTCTCCAGGGCTGGCAGGCCGATGCTCTCCCCCGGCTGCGTCATGGAGAAGAAAGATGCGGCCATCATGGTGTTACCATCAGCGCGCACGTATTCCGAGGAACCCTTGATGGCCTGCCAGGCAATCGCCCCGACGGGATCGGTGCGGAACTGATCCCGCTCAGTTTGGGTCAGCTCGGCGTTAGCAGCAGGCACGGACAGAGTTGTGACAAGTAGTGCCGCGGTTGCAGCAAGGAGTGGAAACTTTTCCATAGGAATACTCTATCCCCCGCGCCACAGTTTTTCTCGGCATTGCCGACCCCGGCTTAACTGATGACGCTGCGCAACTGTCGAATTTCGGCAGGCCCCACACGGCAACAGCCGCCCATCAGGCTAACGCCTGCGGCGTGAAGCTCCACCGCTGCTTCGGTCAGGTTCATTGCGCCGGTAGGGGCAGGCTGCCAGGCGCGGGCGCCGTGATCCCAGGACTCGCCACTGTTGGGGCAGGCCAGAAGCGGCTTATCGGTGCCGCTTCGCAGTTGCTTCACCACCGCGCATGCCCGTGATGGGTCGACGCAATTTACGCCCAGGGCTCCCAGCCGCGGCGACTGGTTGGCAAGCTCAATAACCCGCGAGAGCTTCTCGGGATCCGCCGCGATGGCGCCGGTAATACTCAGTGCGAATGGCTTGGGCTGTGCTTCAAGAAGCTCAAGCAGTGCAGCGGCCTCATCGACGTTGGGAATGGTCTCCGCAAGGAGGAAGTCGGCGTCCGTATCCGCAAGTATCGCTACCCTGCGGGCATGCCAGCCCTGTAGCTCACCGCGACGCAGATCATAAGCGCCGTCATAGTCCGTCCCCTTCCCCGGACCCGCGCCATAGGGGCCGATGGATGCGGCGACCAGTAAGTCACTGCGCGCAGCGTTCTTATCGGCGGCCACGCGCGCCGCCCCACGGGCCGCCTGGACGCTGCGGCGTAGAAGCTTCTCTGCTTCTTCACCAAGCACATCGAAGGTGACTTGGTAGGAGGCCGTCGTGGCGACTTGGGCGCCGGCGGCGAAGAAGTCCACGTGCGCAGACTCAATGAGCGCGGGGTTCTCACGCAGCACCCGCGCCGACCACAGCGGGCCTGAGATGTCATGCCCTTG
>DXEO01000082.1 GCA_019114925.1 Candidatus Corynebacterium faecipullorum
GGTGTGCGCGCCGTCGGCGAAGGACTCGGCAAAGCCCACCACGCCGAGAACCGGCAGACCCATCTCCGCCGCAAAGGTTCCCCTCGCAAGCAGGATGGTTCCGCCGCCTTCCGATTCCACGAAGCCAGCGCGGCGGCGGTCGTTAGCGCGCGAGAAGAAGCGATGCTCAACCCCCTGCACCGCCATCTCGGCGCTATCGGCCGTGGCCGCCATATCACCGAACCCGGTAATGCCCTCGATGGACAGGGCATCAACACCTCCAGCCACGACGAAATCGGCCTTGGCCAGGCGCAGTTTGTCGGCACCCTCCTCCACCGACACCGCCGCCGTGGCACAGGCCGCCACTGGGTGCACCATCGGGCCATAGCCGCCGACATAGGACTGCATCACGTGCGCAGCAATAACGTTGGGCAGCGCTTCCTGCAGGATGTCATTGGGACGTGGCTGGCCCAACAGCTTATCGACGTACAGCGAGCGCAGCGCTTCCTGGCCCGCCATGCCGGTGCCCTGGGTGGAGCTCACGCGCGCCGGGTGGACATGGGCCAAGAGTTCGGCTGGGCTGAAGCCTGCGGAGAGGAAGGCATCCACGGTGCACACGAGGTTCCACAGGGCGAGGCGGTCGAGGTTATCCACCATGTCCGCGGGGATACCGTAGACCTGCGGGTCGAAGCCCTCCGGTATCTGGCCGCCCACGAAACGCGTCATGGCCACGCGCCGCGGAACCCGCACTGCGGAGCCGGCGGGCCGGGTGACCTGCCATTCAACCTCGCCAGTTTGATCAGTGACGCGACGCAGCGTGGCGCCCTCGCAGCGATCGACGAAGCTGCGCGCTGTCTCTTCATCCTGCACGGTAAAGCTCAGCGGCTTCTCCAAGTAGATGGTGGTCAGCTCGGGCGCGAGGTTATCCACCATAGGCAGGTGCGGGCCGAAATCATCGTGGAAGCGGCGCACACCAATTCCGGCAAGGACCTCGTCGTGGAAGCGTTCGTAGACGTCTTCCTCGGCTAACTCCTCGCCTTCGGCCGTCAGCCAGCCGGCCGTGCGCTCATCCCACCGGATGAGCCCGCGGCTCCAGGCCAGTTCCAGCACTCCGGCGGCGGAGAGCTCTCCGCCGACCTCCGCCTCATAGCGTGTGCGCGAGGAGCCCAGCGGACCGAGCTCGCCCGCGCCGACGATGACCACCATGTCTTCGAGGGACTGCGTTACCTCGCTGAAATCGGGGCTGGTCCACTCTAAAGGCGTGAGCACGTTCGGTAGGGCCTTCGCCGTTCGCGGAGCTTGCGCTCCATGAGTGCCCCTCGTTGGATGGTCAGCAGCATCGGGGGTGTCACCAGACTCGACCCCGGCGTTGTCGTCACGCGCCGCGCGGGCCAGCTCCGCCAAGTCCAGCTCGGCCTCGGCCAGCCCGCCGGTCAGGTCCACGCTCAGCGGCGCCTGTGCTGCTTCGGCGCGGACGTGGGAGGAGGCGGTGGCGTCGATAAGCTGCACCGCCATCTCCTTCGCCGAGAAGGTCCGCACGCCGCGAGCCTCCACCTGCTCCACCAGCGGATCGTTGCCACCCATCAGGCCGGTGCCGCGCACCCACCCGATGTGGGCATGCACCAGCGAGGTGCGCGCTCCCCAGCTGGATTGCTCGGAAGACCAGCGGTTAACTAGGGCATCGAGAGCCGCCTTGGCCTCGCCGTAAGCGCCATCGCCGCCGAAGCGCCCGCGGTTCGGCGAGCCCGGAATCACCACGTGCAGACGGTGACCCACGTGGGTGTCGGCGCCCACGGTGGAAAGCGACGCAATGAGCTTTTCTACCGACCACAGCAGCAGGCGCATCTGGGACTCCGCCCCCGCACCGGCATCCTGGAGAGTGCCCGCCACGCGCGGCGCGGCGAAGGGGAAGAGGAGATCCGGCACGTAAGCCGGCTTCAGTTGCACGGACTCACCACCCACGGTGGCGATGCGCTCCGCCGCAATCCATTCCACGAGCGCATCCACGTCCGCGAAGGAAGTGAGGTTTGCTGGAACCACCCATAGCGCTGCCGCGCCGACGGCCCGGCTGCGGTAAAGCTCCTTATAAAACTCCAAGCGCGCGTGGCTTAGCTGGGAGGTCGTCGCGATCACGGTTGCGCCCTCCGCGAGCAACTCGCCAATGAGCTCGGCGGCAATCGAACCCGGCGAGCCACCCGTCACCACCGCCACCTGGTCAGCAAAGAGCAACCCATCGGCCGGGGTGCGGGCATCGCGGGCTAGGTCCTCATAACCGAAATGCTCCGCCAGGAGCGCAACCTCCTCGCCGGCGCCCAGCACGTCTAACTCGGGGTCTGCTTCCCCGGCGGCGGCCGCGCGGGCGATGTCCTCGCGGGTGCTGGCCCAGCGGTCGTCGAGAAGCACTGCCTTGCGCGCATCAAAAGCGGGGGCGACGCGCTGCTGCCAGTCGGGGCCCAGCTCCGCTGCAAGGAGTTGCTCCAGCTCCGTGTGCGCGGCGCTGTCCCCCTGCTCAATCGGAATCTCCTCACGGCCGAGGGCGGCGAGTGCGGCGCGGGCGGAGTCCTCCAGCGCCGATTCAAGGCGCTCGGTATAGGCGCGCACCACCTCCGGGTCCACAGTTTCGTGTGGCGTTGCTGCTGCGGCCTTCTGCAGCGAGACTCCTTCGCGCTCACCGGCGGCGCGCACGGCGGCGTCGATCAGTTCATCGAGCTCAGCCACCGAGGCCACGCGGGTCGTGGGCAAGCTGGCCAAGTCCCCGCCGCGCAGCGAGGAGCCCTCGCGAGTGCCCAGGACCAGCTGCACGGTCGTGCGATCGACCCAGCCCGGCCCCAATCCCCAGGTACTGCTTACGCGCTCGGCCACGTAGCTGGGCTTCTTGCCCGCCGGTCCCGTGAGCCGGGTGAGAGCCTGCGCGACCTGCTCTTTGAGGACCTCCCCGAAGGTTGCATAGCCCGGTGCGCGCTGAGCCACGCTCTCCGCCAGCTGCGGGATGGGTGCGTCCGCGGCATTCTCGATGGCGCTGATCCCGAACTCCACACCGAGGTCAACGAGCAACTGGTTGCGACGCGAAGAGACGCCTTCCACGAGGGTCTCAATGGAATCAGTTGCAGCCATTTGATCGGGGCGGACCTTCGTCCACAAAGCAATAAGCATCTCAAGGGCCTGGTGCACGCTCAGCGGGAGATCTTCGACGGCGACTGGGGCTTCCTCACGCGGCGCCTGCACCGATTCTTCCTGGGGTGCCCTATCGACTGCTTGCCTCGATTCAGCTGCTGCCAGCTCTGCTTCAGCGGTGTCCGGCTGCCCAGCCACCTGCTCTGCTAACTCGGGCGCCGGCTCGGCGTCTTCGGCAAAGACTCGCCCGCGGTCGCGCTCGTAATTCAGCACCTCGATGCCTGCGCTGCCCGTGTACTGGGGCAGGCGCAGGGTTTGGCCCAGCATGTTGGAGAGCGTCGGCGCGGCGCCAACGCCGACCTCGATGAAACGCTCCACGCCGAGCTGCCCAAGAAGCAGGTCCTGGGTCTCTATCCAGCGCACCGGGGAGGCAAACTGCCAAGCCAAGAGCTCGATGAGCAGGGTTCGTCCTAAGCGCGCCGGGCTCGCCATGGCACCATCGAAGTCCGCCAAGATCTCCGCGATGGGCTGCGAATCCACCACTGCGGCGATGGATTCCACGACCTCGCGGCTCAGCGCGAAGGGCCGCGCCACGAGGTTTGGAATATAGCGCCCCACCAGCGCGTCGAGGTTGATCTCTTCAGGGATGAGTGCGTCGAGGTGTGCGCGGAAATCTGCCACGCCGCCCACTAGGCGGGAGGAGTGGAAGGGCACGTCGATACCCGGAATGGGGATGACGGCTCGCTGCCCAGGGGCGCGGCGCTCGGCGTCATGAGCCAACGCATCCAGGCCCGCCTTCGTACCGGCGACTGCATATTGGCGCCCGGCGATATTGTGGTTGACCATCTCAAGGAACTCGCCCGTCTCCGCGGCCACGCGGGCGACATGGGTGAAGGCCTCGCTCGCGCTCATCCCCATCTTGTGCGGGCGCAGCGCCGCCAAACCGTAGAGCGACTGGCCAGCGGAATCGCGCTCGACCAGACGGTGCATGGTCAGCCCGCGGACATAAACAATATCCAGGACCGCCTCCAAGGACAGGACCTCGGCATAGGCGGCCAGGGCGTTGTATTCACCGACCGAGTGGCCCGCGAAGAAGGCACCGTGCTCGAGAACCCCGGCTTCCTTGAGTGCTGCAATCTGCGCGCAGCCAAGCGTGGCCATGGCCACCTGCGTGAACTGCGTCAGATAAAGCACGCCGTCCGGGTGGGTGAAGGTCTCACCAGCCACCACCACGGTGTCGGGGTTGTGGCGGACGATCTCCAGGATGGAAAAGCTCAATCTCTGCCGCGTGTGCTTGTCCGCGCGCTCCCATACGGCGCGCGCCGCTGCGGATTCCGCGTAGTCCTTCATCCCCATCCCCGGGGATTGAATTCCTTGGCCGGGGAAGGCATAGAAGGTGGTGGGGCTGCTCATCGTCGCTCGCGCCTGCAGCACCGGCACGCCCTGGCTGGTGGCGGTCACGCTGCGGACCTCGCCGTAGCCGCGCCGCTTGTCGACGCCCACCCGTTCCACCTCGAACTCCACCTCGCTGCCCGGCAGCACGGGCGCAAGCCAGGTAGCGGACCACTCGAGGACGCGAGCGCCGTCGAAAGCCGCAGCTGCTTGTGCCAGCGCCGAGGTCCACATGCCGTGGACTATGGGCCCTTCACGGTGCCCCGCCAATGCCGCTGCGTTCGCGGACAAGTGAATAGGGTTCCTATCCCCTGTTACCACGGCGAAGGGCAGCAAGGATTCCGGTGCCACCGCGGTGGTGCGGTGGCGGAAGGAACGCGGGGTCTCCCGGAAGGAGGACTTTACGCTGTCTTCTTGACCGTTTTCTTGTGCACCATAAGTTGTGGCGCGCGCGAGCTCGAGCGCGGCGCCACCACGCCGCCCGGTGATAAGGAATCGCTCGTGTATCTGCGCGAACTCATGTACTTCGCCGTGCACGGCGCCGTTGACAGCGACGCTCACGTCAATGAGGCGCCCCGAGGGCGTATCGCGAACGCTGTCGAGTTCTGCGGAATAGCGCAGCGCCAAGGGCTCGGAGCCCGGTGCAGCGCTGGTGAGGAGCAGGTTCCAGGTGTCTGGTGTGAGGCTCAGCGAGTGCTCAAGGTGGACGAGGTCGAGGAAGCCCTCCACCACGGGCTCCCCTGTCGCCGTATGGGCGCTGGCCAGGACTGCGAAGAGCGCCGGCCAAGCGGGACCGACGAGGACATCGGGCGAGACAGCAGCGCTCATTTCCCCGCTCGTCACCGCACCATACTGGGCAATGTCGGTGGCGCTGAGGTGAGCGCTGACTGTCGCGGTCCCAGAGCTAACGTCCGGAAAGTCACCGCCGACAGCTTGGCGCAGCAGCTCCCGCATGGCGGTCTCGGCATCCCCGACCTTAACGAGTGGTGAGGCACCTGGAATGCGCGGCGGATCGATGCGCACACGCAGCCCAGCTCCGGAGTGGAAAGGAACGGTCAACCACATGGCCTCCTCGCCCGCAGCTTCCAACTCGGCCCCATCAAGGCCAAGGCGCAGCGGGTTGGGCTGCTCGCGCCCGGCCCAATTCAGGCCCGGGGCGCGGCGGATGAGCTCTTCAGCGCTGAAAGCCAGCTCACCAGAGTCATTGTCAGTCCCGTCGAGAAGCGCAAGCGCCGCCTGTTCGAAGCGACCAAGTATCTGCGCCACCGGTTCGTTGGCTCGCTCGATTCCCTCAACGGCTTCCGTGCCGGGGATGATGCAGACCTCATCGGCCTCGTAATGCTCATCGTGTGCCTGCCACAGGGTGTCGCGGCGCCAGCGGCGGCGTACGTCAGCATCGATGACCGGCACAAAATTCGCGGGTTTGCCCGGTCCATCCACGAGTTGAATGAACCACGCGGCGTCAGTCGGGTGCAACGCGGTGTCACCGTAGAGTTCGGTTAGCTGATCAATCGCCTCAGCTGGGTTTTCGCGGTCAACCTCAACGCACAGCTCAATCTCACCGTGGTCGGTCGGGTGAAGGCGGGCTTCGGCCCGCGCCACCATGCGCGTAAATCGACTAAACCAGGATTCATCGACCCAACCGTCCAGGTAGGACAGCTCGAGGTAGCGCTGCAGCCACTCGGAATAGGACATCTCACCGAAGTCCCCGAAGTAGGGCTTGCACGTGCGCCCAATGGCCTCGATGATCTCCGAGCGGCGCGCCTCCACGGTCGCGGCATCGCCGGCCACCTCATCGAGGATCCGCCCGGCGCGGGCGAAGGAACTATCCAGCTCATGGATGTCTGCGCCCAGGTCCGAGCGGCCTGACACAACGTCCCCGCTGTGTGCGGCAACGAGCGCCTGCTTTACTGACTCGGATGCGGTGGATTCCTTCGCCGCCATGACGGCGGTGCCCACCATGATGGCATCGACTGGTGCTAGGGGCAGACCGTAACGCTGCGCCCATGAGCCCAGCAGGTACTCTGCACCACGCGCCGGGGTACCGATTCCCCCACCAACGGCGAGAAGGACATTGTCGCGCTCACGGATCCGCGCGTAGGTGGCGGCCAGAACATCTTCGAGGCCCTCTAAGGAATGGTGGCCACCGGCCACGCTGCCTTCGAGCTGCATGATGACGGTGGTCTCAGGGAGAGCATCGGCGATACGGAGAACCTCCTCCACCTGCGCCGAAGTTCCCGGTTTGAAGGCAACCCAGGCGATGTTCGCGGCGTGGAGCTTCTCCACCAGCTCTACCGCCTCCTCCACAGGGGGAATGCCAGCGGAAATCACTACTCCGTTGATGGGGGCTCCTCCTGCGCGTGCTCGCAGAATCGAGTTCGGCCCCTCGATCTGTCGGCGCCACTGGGAAGCCGCGAGATACAGCGCATTGAACTGAGTGTTCACCCCGGGCTGCAGCAACCGGCCTAGGGTTTGCAGGTTCTCCTGCAAGATGACATCGGTGTGCTGTCCCCCGCCGGCCAGCTCCGCCCAGTGCCCGGCATTAGCCGCTGCAGCGACGATGACCGGGTCCACCGTGGTGGGCGTCATCCCGGGGAGCATGACTGGTGAGTAGCCGGTGGCTCGCGTAAAAGCAGTCGCCAGACGCCCGTTTTCAACACGCGGTGCCCACTCGGACCACGCGCGGGGCAGAGACGGTGCGCGTCCCGGTTCCACGAGCTGGGCCAGTCCTGCTGGTGCACCCACGGCCAGCGTGCCCACCCCGTGCCCGGCAACGAGATCGCGTGTCAACGGCTCCACCCCGCGGGTGGGCCCGATTTCAAGGATCCAGCGCGCCCCAGTGTCGAGCGCCGAGTCAACGCGCTCGGGCCAGTCCACGTAGTCCGTGAGCACGGCTCGCGCGAGCTGCGCGGTGATTTCTGGGTCCAAGCCGATTCGCCCCGCCCAGCTTTCCACCTGCTCCACCGCGTGCTGCATGGTGGGATGGTGGAACGCGGCTGAAACCTCAAGGTCGGTGACAGCGACAGCGGCTGACTCTCCTTCCCGCCCTTCTTTAAGGGGCGAGCTCTCCTGCAGCGCGGCCTTCACCCGGGCGAGCTCAGCCGGGGTTCCGACGATGACGAAGCGCCCCCGCCCATTGTCGAGCCCAATGTGAGCACCGGCTTCGTGCAGTTGCTGCTTCGTCGCGCCGGTCACCGCCGCCATGGGCGCGCCCTGCGAGGTGCGGACGAGCCCAGCACTCCGCGCAGTAGTCGCCAGAGCTGCACCGATGAGGCGCGCCAACGTCAGAGCTGCAGCCGGACTCATGTTTCCCTCAACGACTGCCACGGCGAGAACGCCTTGGGAATGGCCAATACTGGTGACGGCATCCTCGAGTTCTATTCCATGCGCACGCAACGATTCGAGGACAGCCAACTGCGCGGTGAGGATGCCAGGGGTGGAAAGTGAGGCGTCGGCAAGCGCGTGCGCCCACGCCGGTTCCGAATCCGCCCAGGCCAAAGGCGCAAACCCGTGCGGAGCGGCAGGCAGAAGCTCCTCTTCCAATGGGGCAAGGAGTTCCTCGGCCTCGGCAAGGTACTCCGCTATTTTCGGTCGGACGCCGGTGGCGAGGGCATCGCGCAACGTTGGCAGCCA